>DATFRN010000307.1:0-21417 GCA_035263165.1 Acidimicrobiales bacterium
ATCCCCCCGGCCGACCGCACGCGGGTGTTCGAGCGCTTCACCCGTCTCGACGAGGGCCGGGACCGCAACGCCGGCGGCACCGGCCTGGGCCTGGCCGTGGTCCGGGCGATCGTCACCGGCCACGGCGGCACGGTCGCCGCCGGCCGGAGCCCGCGGGGCGGCGCCCGGTTCGTCGCCGACCTCCCGGCGACCGGGGCCGAGCCGGCCTAGGGCGCCTGGGTGGCCCGGCCCTTGGGCACGACCGAGCGCAACACGCCGGGCAGCCCGTCGGCGTCGACGGCGATCCGCCCCGCCGACCCGAGGCCGGCCGTCGTCAGCGCGAGGCGGTACGACGCGGGGATCGCCTCCGGGTTCGCGTCGATCTTGGCCAGCATCTCGGGGTTGTGGCGGAAGAGCCGCCTGGCCTCCGCGAGGCTCTCCGCCTGGTCCCAGTACTCGATGCTGGCGACCTCGGGGTGACGGTCGAGCCACGCCTCGATGCTCTGCCGCTGCGCGTCCGTGACGTCCTGGTCGAGGAACACCAGCACGTCCCCGCCCCGGTCGGCCGCGGAATCGGCCGTCGGCGCCACGCTGCCGGCCAGGCTGCTGTCGCCCCCGTCCGAACCGGAGTCGCCGTCGTCCAGGACGAGGACGGCGCCCAGCGTGAAGAGCGCCCCGGCCGCGACACCGAGACAGGCCCCGACGGCGGCTCTCACCGCCGGCCTCCAGCCCCCCAGCTGACCATCGCCGCCGACGTTATCGCCGGGCGACGACGATGTCCGTGAACGCGGTCAGCTGGCGGTCAACCCGTTGTCGAGCGTGTAGATGGCGCCGGTGATGGACCGGGCCTCGTCCGAGGCCAGGAAGGCGAACAGGGCGGCGACCTCGTCGGGCTCGGCCATGCCGCGCAGGCCGCCCATGCGCCGGGCGAGGTCGGGATCGACGTCGGCGGGGAACCGCACCGCGGCCGACAGGTTGGTCTTGGTGCCGGCCGGGGCGATGGCGTTCACCCGCAGCGGCGACTTGAGGAACTCGACGGCCAACGCCCGGGTGAGCTGGACGACCCCGCCCTTGCTGACGCTGTAGGCCAGCGAGTACGGGATGCCCTGCAGCCCGGCGTTGGAGGCGATGTTGACGATGTTGCCGCCGTCGCCCGCCAGCAGGTGGGGGATGGCGGCCTGGGCCAGGAAGACGCAGGCGTCGAGGTTGATGCTCATCACCCGCCGGTACTGCTCGACCGTCAGGTCGGTGGCGTGGCCGGCGAGGTAGATGCCGGCGACGTTCCCGAGCACGTCGAGCCGCCCGAACTCGTCCACGCACGCCTCCACGGCGGCCGCACACGCCGCCGGCTCCCCGAGGTCCGTCTCCCGGACGGCGACCTTGCCCGGGCCGGCGCCGAGGCCCTGGGTCTCGCCGAGCCGCTCGCCGTCGATGTCGACGCCGAGCACGCAGGCCCCCTCCCCGGCCAGCCGCAGGGCGACCGCCCGCCCGATCCCCGACCCGGCCCCGGTGACGAGCGCCACCTTGCCTGCGAACCGTTCGTTCATGGGTCCTACTATCTCTCCCGACGGCGGAGAGGACCAATCTCGAAGACAGAGATTCTGCCTCTCAATCGTCGCTGAGGCGCTGCCACACCGTCCGATGCGCCTCGATGGCCCAGCGGTCAATGCGGGCGCGATCGGGGCCGGGGGGGTACTGCTCGTCGTGCTCCAGACGCGCGAGGTCCTGGTCGAGACGGACGACGGTTGCCCACCAGTCGTGGAAGTCGATCTCCCCCCGGGTGCCGAGTAGGCGCTGCGCCTGCGACTGCATGTAGCCGCGGTAGCGGGGCACGACGTGGCGCCCGACGAACGCGTCGCCCAGAGCTTGCAGCTCCCTGCCCTCGTCCGTCGCATCGTCGATCGGCGCCCACAGGGCCATGAGGACCGAGGGGTTGCCGGAGCCCGCCAGACGGAGGAACCGGCGCAGCGAGTGCAGCGTGCGGTCGATGTCGCCTGGCCCGGACCGGACGCCCTCGGGCTGGGTCCGCTGCATGACCGTGCGGAAGCCGGCCGGGTCGAGACCGAGCACCTCGTGCGCCAGTTCGACGACGACCCCGAGCTGGTCATAGTCCTCACCGCCCGGGATCCCGGTGCCATGGGCCGTCGAGCCGACTTCGACGAGCAGGATCGTTGAGCGGGGGAGAGGCGGCAGGATCATCAAGAGATCGTGCACCACCGACGCCGTCGAGCGTCGATGGGTTCCGGCTCTTGTCGCCGGTCCCCGCCGGATCAGCCGGGTCAGGCCGGCGGGAGGACGTCCGACACCGGGCCGAGGTGTCGCAGCTTGTCCGGGTTGACGATCGAGCGGATGCCCTGGATCTGGCCGCCGGCGATGTCGAGCGACAGCGCGTAGACGATCCGCTGCCGCCCGTCGAGGCCCAGGGCGCCGGGGTGGCCGTTGACCTCGACCGGCCGGATCGAGAACCCCTCGATGCGCTCGACGTTCCGCATCCACGCCAGCAGCATCCGGGCCACCTTGTGGCGCCCGAACACGGGGTGCGGCAGCGCTCGGACCTTGCCGCCGCCGTCGCCGTGCAGGGCGACGTCGTGGGCCAGCAGGGTCTCGAGCGCGTCGAGGTCGCCCCCCTCCGCGGCGGCCATGAACCGGCGGGCCAGCTCGTCCTGCTCCTGCCGCGACGCCTCGAACCTCGGCCGGTCCTGGGAGACCTGGCTCCGGGCCCGCACCGCCAGCTGCCGGCAGGCGGCCTCGCTCTTGCCCACGATCTCGGCGATGGTGTCGTAGCCGTAGTCGAACACCTCCCGGAGCAGGAACACCGCCCGCTGCTCGGGCGTCAGGCGCTCCAGCAGGACGAGGAAGGCGAGCGACAGCGAGTCCGAGGTCTCCGCGTGCACCGCCGGGTCGTCCCGGCCCCCGGTCACCACCGGCTCCGGCAGCCACTCGCCGACGTAGGCCTCGCGCCGCATCTGGGCCGAGCGGAGCCGGTTGATGCCGAGCCGGGTGACGATGGTGGCCAGGTAGGCCTCCGGCACCTCGATCTTCTCGCCGGCGTCGAGGACGCCGTGCAGGCGCAGGAGCGCCTCCTGCACGACGTCCTCCGCCTCCGCGACGCTGCCGAGCATCCGGTAGGCGATGGCGAACGCCCGCGGCCTCAGCTCGTCGAGCAGGTCCGCCACGATCAGCCGAGCCCCTTGGCGAAGCCCTGCCGCCAGCTGGGGTAGCGGAGGTGCCAGCCCAGCTCGGCCTTGGCCCTGTCGTTGGCGGCGCCCCGGAGCTCGGTCATGGCCACCGTGGCCCACTCGCCGGCGGCGAGGCGCCCGACCCAGCGCGGCACCCGGAACGGTCGCTTGGCACCGACGGCGGCCGCCAGCTCCGGGACCCACTCGGACACCGGTGCCGGCTCGTCGTCGACGACGTTGTAGACGCCGGTGGGCCCGCCGTGGCCGGCGGTGAGGGCGGCGAGCGTCGCCGCCGCGGCGTCCTCGATGTGGATGAACGACCAGATGCCGGTGCCCTTGCCGACCACGGGCATCTGGCGCTTGCGGACCATCTCCACCTGGCTGCCGAGGGGATCGAGGGCGATCGAGGTTCCCGGGCCATAGAACCAGCCGTACCGCAGGACGACGCCCGCGGTCCACTGCGCACCCGTGACCGCCGACTCGAGGTGGCGCAGCGCCGCGACCCCGTCACGCAGCTCCGGAGGGGGGCTCTCGTCGAGCGGGGCGTCCTCCGCCTTGATCGGCCCGCCGGTGCGGGCGTAGAGGCTCGCGTTGCTCTGGGCGACGACGCGCGTGACGCCCACGGCCCGGGCGGCGGACAGCAGGTTGTCCGTGCCCTCGATGCGCAGCCGGTTGGTGAGCGCGAAGTCGCGCTCGAAGTGGCGCATGTCGATCTTCTGGGGGATGGCGGTGAGCTGGTGCACGATGACGTCGGGCTCGGCCTCGCCCACGACCCGGCCCACCGCGTCGGCGTCGAGTGCGTCGGCGACGACGGGCGTGGCGCCGAGGCCGATCAGCAGGTCGCGCTTGGCGGCCGTCCGGGTCATCCCGACGACGTCGTGCCCCTCGGCGACCAGGAGGGGAACCAACTGCTTGCCCACCGCCCCGGTGGCCCCGGCGACGAACACCTTCATGATCGACTCCTTCCTCGCCCGCTCACCTCCAAGACAAGGAACGAGCCCCGGGTGTGACAGCTTCCCGGCCACCAGGCCGCCGGCGGCTACAACGGCGAGGCATGGAGCCTTCACGCAGTGGTCTTCTGCCGGTCAACGGCCTCCAGCTCTACTACGAGGCGTACGGAGACCCGGCCGCCTCCGGTGCGGTGCCGTTGCTGCTCATCCCCGGGGCCTTCATGTCCACCGCCTCGATGGCACCGTGGGTGGCGGCCTTCGTCGCCGGGCGCCCGGTCGTCGTCTTCGATCAGCAGGGCCACGGCCGCACGGCCGACACGGCGCGGGCGATGTCCTACGAGCAGTTCGGCGACGACGCCGCGGGGTTGCTGCGGGCCCTGGAGGTCGACCGGGCCGACGTCATGGGCTACTCGCAGGGCGGGGGCGCCGCGTTGCAGCTCGCGCTGCGCCATCCGCAGCTCGTGAGCAAGCTCGTCGTCATGTCCGCCACCTACCGCCAGGACGGCTGGTACCCGGCGGTCCTCCAGGCGCTCGAGGGCCTCTCCGCCGACCTGTTCGTGGACACGCCGGTCGGCGAGGCCTTCCGGCGGCACACGCCCGATCCCGAGGCGTTCGTGGCCTACATCGAGAAGATGCGGGTCCTGAACGTCGAGGACCAGCACATCAGCGACGCGCAGATGCGCTCGATCCAGGCCGGGACGATGGTCATCGTCGGGGATGCGGACGGGGTGAGGCCCGAGCACGCGGTGGCGATGTTCGAGCTGCGGGGCGGCGGCGACGAGCAGGCGGCGGCGACGGGCGAGCTCTCCGGGGTGCCCCAGGCCAGGCTCGTCATCCTGCCGGCGACGTCGCACATCTCGATCTCGGCCGCCGCGCCGGTCCTGGGGCCGATGATCACCGACTTCCTGGACGACGTGCCGCCGACCACCCCCTCGCTGTGGTGACGAACCGGCACGATGTCGGTGCCGACGACGAGCGTCCCGGGACCGCCCGTGACCGCCGCAGCCGCCTCGGAGGCGGGATGCAGGCACCAGAGGCGCAACGTGCGGTCGCCGCGGCCCGGTCGGCCGCCTCGGCGCTCGGCCTGGCCGTCGACGACGTGGTCGTGCTCCAGGACTCGAACCGGCTCGTCCTGCGCCTGATGCCGTGCGACCTCGTCGCCCGGGTCGCGCCCATGACCCATCGGAGGAGCGCCGAGTTCGAGGTCGAGCTCGCCCGAGGGCTCGCGGCGACCGACAGCCCGGTGGCGGCGCTCGACCGCCGGGTCGAGCCACGCGCCTACGAGCGTGACGGCTTCGTCATGAACATGTGGACCTACTACGAGCCGGTACCCGACCAGGTCCCGCCGGCCGACTACGCGCACGCCCTCGTGCGCCTGCATGCCGGCCTACGGCAGGTCGACATCGCGACGCCGCACTTCACGCATCGAGTCGCGGAGGCGCAACGACTCGTGGCCAGCCGCGACCGCACGCCGGCGCTCGCCGAGGCGGACCGCGAGCTTCTCGCCGACACCTTGCGACGCCGGAGACAAGGGATCGTCCACCGCGGCGCCCCCGAGCAGCTGTTGCACGGCGAGCCGCACCCGGGCAACCTGCTCAGCACGAAGACCGGGCTGCGGTTCATCGACCTCGAGACGTGCTGCCGCGGCCCGGTCGAGTTCGACCTGGCCCACGTGCCCGGAGAGGTCGGCGAGCACCACCCGGGCGCGGATCAGGAGCTGCTCCGCGACTGCCGGAGCCTCGTCCTGGCGATGGTCGCAGCCTGGCGCTGGGACCGGGACGACCACTACCCGGACGGCCGACGAGCAGGCCGAGAGCTCCTCGACGCCCTCCGCGCGGGCCCACCGTGGCCGACGCTCGACGACATGTCCCCCTAGCCCGCCTCGGCGGCGCCGCAGAGCCGCAGTGCGCTGTCCAGGACCATGGGTGCCGCATCGTCGGTGGTGAGGCGCCCGGCGGCGACCTGCTCGGCGGCGGTGCGGATGAGGCCGACGATCGCGTCGGCGAGCCAGGCGGTCGGGAGCGTGGTGTCGAAGTCGCCGGCGCGCTGGCCTCGCCGGATGATCCGTTCGAGCCGGTCGGTGCCGGCCTGGTGGGTGGCGGCGTCGCCGGGCTGCGGGCTCTGGGCGAGGGCCGGGCCGAGCAGGAAGGGGTAGCCGCGAATGAGCTGCCAGCCGATGTCGAGCCACTGGCGTAGGGCGTCGGCGGGCGCCGCGGTGTCGAGGCCGGCGGCGTCCATCGCAGCGAGCGTCTCGGCTCCCACGGCGTGGAGGAGGGCGGCGACCAGGGTGTCGCGCGAGGGGAAGTGGGCGTAGACGGTCTGGCGGGTGACGCCGGCCGCGGTGGCGATCTCCTCCATGCTGGCGTCGGGCCGCTCGCCCAGCAGGGTGCGGGCGGCGGCGAGGATGGCGTCGATGCTGCGCCGGGCGTCGGACCGGCGGCGACGGCCCGACGAGGCGGTATCGAGCGCGTCAGCCATCGGGGCAACGGTAGCTGCCGCTCATAACCTTGACAAGATGTAAGAGTTCAGCTAACTCTTACATCGTGTCAAAGAACAGGGTGACGCACGACAGCCCGGCGATCGAGGCGCGCGGCCTGGTCAAGGCCTACGGCGAGGTCCGGGCACTGGACGGGGTCGACCTCACGGTCCGGCGGGGCCAGGTGTTCGGGTTCCTCGGTCCCAACGGGGCGGGCAAGACCACCACCATCCGCATCCTGGCGACCCTGGCCCGGGCCGACGGCGGCACCGCCCGCGTCCTGGGGTTCGACGTGGCGACCCAGAGGACCGCGATCCGGGCCAGAGTGGCCGTGACCGGCCAGTTCGCCTCCCTCGACGACGACCTGACCGGGTACGAGAACCTGGTCGTCCTCGGTCGCCTGCGCGGCCTGTCCCGCGCCGCCAGCCGGCGGCGAGCCGATGAGCTGCTCGCCGCGTTCGACCTGGCCGGCGCGGCCGGCCGCCCGGTGGGCGGCTACTCGGGCGGGATGCGCCGCCGGCTCGACATCGGGGCCGGCCTGATCGTGACCCCCGATCTGCTGTTCCTCGATGAGCCCACCACGGGCATGGACCCGCGCAGCCAGAGCCAGGTGTGGGACCTGGTCCGCCGGATCGCCGCCGCGGGCACCACGGTGCTGCTCACCACCCAGCACCTGGAGGAGGCCGACCGGCTCGCCGGGCAGATCGCGGTCATCGACCAGGGCCGGATCGTGGCCGAGGGGACCAGCGCCGAGCTCAAGGCCCGGGTCGGCTCGGGGACCCTGCACGTCCGGCTCGTCGACGGCGAGCAGCGATCCCCGGCCCGGGCGGTCCTGGCCGGCGCGCTGGACGGCCGGGTCCACCTCGGCGCCGACGCCCGCACCCTGTCCGTGCTCCTCGCCGCCCCGACCGACCCGGTCGACACGGGCCGCCTGGTCGGGCACGCCATGACCCGGCTCTCCGACGCCCGGGTGGCGGTCGCCGAGATCGCTCTCGGCCAGCCCAGCCTGCACGAGGCCTTCCTCGCCCTCACCGGCCACCCGGCCGGCCCAGCCGCCGCCGACCCCGAGGACGCGCATCCATGAGCACGCCGACCGTCACGACCAGCTACGCCGGCCCGGACGGCCACCACGGCGACGGCCTGCTCGCCCCCGGTGGGTCGC
Source organism: Acidimicrobiales bacterium (assembly GCA_035263165.1). Taxonomy (GTDB): domain Bacteria; phylum Actinomycetota; class Acidimicrobiia; order Acidimicrobiales; family VFJN01; genus ZC4RG19. The sequence goes on from DATFRN010000307.1 coordinate 7,747, forward strand.
CCCGCCGTCCCGGGGCGCTCGCCGCCTCTGCGACCTTCGGGTGGCGGGCGATGCTCAAGATCAAGCACGACCCCAAGCAGCTCACGGACGTGATCGCCATCCCGGTCCTGTTCACCGTCCTGTTCACCTACATCTTCGGTGGCACCGTCGGCGGCACCCCCGGCCACTACCTCACGACCCTCCTCCCCGGCACGCTGGTCATGGGCATCACCGCCTGCACCATGTACGGCGGCGCCCGCCTCGCCCAGGACATGACCACCGGGGTGTTCGACCGCTTCCGCTCCCTGGCCGTCTGGCGCGGCGCCCTCGTGCTCGGCGGGCTGCTCAGCGACGCCGGCCGCTACCTGCTCGCCGCCGCCATCGTCGTGAGCCTCGGTGTCGTCATCGGCTACCGGCCCGGCGGCGGCGCCCCGGGCGTGATCGCCGCCATGGCGCTCGTCATCGCGTTCGGGCTCTCGCTGTCCTGGCTGTGGGCCGCGACCGCGCTGCTCGTCCGCAACCCGGCCACCGTCATGAGCCTCGGCCTGGTCGTGACGATCCCGCCGACGTTCGCCAGCAACATCTTCGTCGAGCCCCGCACCATGCCCGGCTGGCTCCAGGCCTTCGTCAGGGTCAACCCCATCAGCCACGTCGCCGAGGCGGCCCGGGACCTGATGAACAACACCGGCGGCGCGGGCGGCCCCGTCATCTGGTCCCTCGTCGCGACCGCGGCCATCACCGTGGTGTTCGCGCCGCTCACCCTCCACCTCTACGGCAAGCAGGAATGACCAGCACAGGAGACAGCGCCATGACCCGACACAACTCCGACGATCCGGGCCCCGGCGGCCGGCTCGTGCAGCTCGACGACGGTGAGATGTACGTCGTGGAGGAGGGCGAGCCCGACGCGCCCGCCTTGGTCCTGATCCACGGCAGCGCGGGTTCGACCGCCTGGTGGGACCCGGTGGTCCCGGCCCTGGCCGGCGCCTGCCGGGTCATCCGGGTGGACCTGCTCGGCCACGGGAGGTCGTCCGTCACGGCCGGCGGGTACGGCATCCCTGCGCATGCGCGCCGGGTCGGCGCCGCGCTGGACCGGCTCGGCGCGGGCCGGGTGACGGTGGTCGGGCACTCGATGGGGTGCCTGGTGGCCACGGCGCTGGCCGAGCAGCGGCCCGACAAGGTCCGGGCACTGACGCTCATCGACATGGGCCCGAGCCTGGACGCTGTGCCGCCTGAAGACCTGCTGGTCCGGCTCCTGCTGGCCCGGTTCCCCGGACGGCTGCTGTGGCGTCTCCGGACGGAGGCAACCATCCGCAAGGCCATGCGTTCCGCCTTCGCCCGCCCGATCGAGCTCCCCGACGCCGTCATCGAGGCCGCGCTGGGGATGACCCATCCCGCCCTCGCGGCGACCGCCCACGGAGCGCTGCACTACATGGGGCAGCAGAGCCTCCCCGACCGCCTGGCCGCGCTCGGCCTCCGGCTCCTGGTGATCTTCGGCACCGAGGACGCCCGGTATCCCTCCTCGTCGGCCGCCGCCTACGGCCGCGTGCCCGGCGCCCGCGTCGAGCTGCTGCCCGGCGTGGGCCACACCCCGATGATGGAAGACCCCGGAGCGACCGGCACGCTGCTGCTGGAGTTCGTCGCCGCCGCCGTGCGCGCCAGGTGACCGTGCCGCCCGACGGCACGGACTCCCGACCGTCCTAGCCTCCGCCGCATGGACGCCGAGTTCGTGAACTTGACGTGGGGCGGCGATGACGGCGACGGCATCGGCCGGTTGACCGTCACGGCATCAGCCAACGGGTACGCGGGACGGATCACCAGTCGCAACGGAGAGCAGGCCGCCATCGAAGGCGAACGACTCGCTTGATGCATCCGAGCCCCGAGACGACCGATGACCGGCCCCGAGGCCGGTCATCGTTGGTGGTCGGGACCGGCGTCGATCCGGTGACCTTCCGCTTTTCAGGCGGACGCTCTGCCAACTGAGCTACCCGACCAGGGGGGTGGCGGTCCCGACGGGATTTGAACCCGCGGCCTCCGGCTTGACAGGCCGGCGTGCACTCCAAACTGCACCACGGGACCGTGGCTGGCGACTCACTTCCTAGACGAACACGTACACGCACCCCCAACGGGATTCGAACCCGTGTTACCGCCTTGAAAGGGCGGCGTCCTAGGCCACTGGACGATGGGGGCTCGGTATCCGCCGGACGGGCGTCGGACAACACTAGCAGCCACCCCCGCCCCTCCAAACTGGCTCGTCAGGGCACCCCCGCGCCTAGGCTGGCACCCGCATGACGCGGACTGGGATCGTCGCTGGGCTCCTCACCTGCCTCGCCCTGTCGCTGCTCGGTTGCAGCGGCAGCTCGGCCTCACCGATCGCGTCCAGCAGCGTCCCGCCCAAGGACCTGCCCCAGTGCGCCGCCGTCTACAAGGCCGGGGCCGAGGTCACCGACACCAAGTTCGGGGTCGCCTGCGTCAAGAACGACCAGGTCGTCTCGCCCCGGCCGGTCAAGCTCGAGTGCACCGACGGCCGCCAGCTCCGCTACAACGACCTGGCCTGGGGCTACATCAGCGAGAAGATGACGCTCATCCCCGACGACGACCCGTCCAAGGTGCCCACGAACGCCGTCAACGAGTGCCTGGCCCCCGGCCCCAACGGCCGCAGCGTGGCCAACAACGCCGCGAACGACGGCAACGACTGACGGCAACGACTGACGGCAACGAGCCCTAGCCGCCCCGCGCCTCGGTCGACGGCGGGGGCAGATCGGTGCTCAGCGCGTCCACGACCTGGGACAGCAGCCACCCCAGGTACTCGTACACCGCGTACGCCGGCGCCAGCGGGTCGTCGGAGTCCAGCGCCGGCAGCTCCTCGTCCACGTCGAGCTTGGTGCCCAGCACCAGCCGCAGCGAGTTGAGCGTGCCCATCCACGCCGTCATGCCCTCGTCGTCCAGCTCGCCGCCCGTGAGCGTCCGCTCGACCACGTCCAGCGCGGCCAGCCGCCCCTCGAGCAGCTCGTCCCGGGTCAGCACCTGGTACCCGGCGTCCCGCTCGGCGTCGTTGGCGTAGGCCGGAGGGAACAGGCGCTTCACCGACGGGTCGTCGGTCGACGCCATCAGCTGCTCCCGCAGCTGGACGACCAGGTCGCCCATCAGCACCTGCTCGGACGGCCGCAGCTTGAGCACGTACCGCCCCGGTCCCTTGCGCCTGACCCGGTCCCGGTCGAACACGCCCTAGTCCTGCTGCATCGTGGCCCAGAGGCCGTGCTCGTGCAGCCGGAACACGTCCAGCTCGGCCTTCTCCCGGGTCCCGTTCGACACCACGGCCCGCCCCTCGTAGTGGACCTGCAGCATCAGCTTCTCGGCCACCTCCAGCGGGTACCCGAACAGCTTCTGGAGCACGAACGTCACGTACGACATGAGGTTGATCGGGTCGTTCCAGACGATGACCACCCACGGCCGGTCGGGCTCGACGGCCGTGTCGCCGACGGGCTGGTCGACCTCGGCAGGCGCCGTCAGGGGGGCGGGACCAGCGATCACCACGTGCCCATTGTCGCACGTACCGGCTCGATCCCGAACCCGGCGGCCTCGACCTCGGGCTCGGGCGCCCCCGCCGCCAGCAGCACCCGGAGCACGGCGATCCACACCAGCGCCGCCCCGAACACGTGGAACCCCACCAGCAGCGCCGGCACCCCGGTGAAGTACTGCCAGTAGCCGATGGCCGCCTGCGCCACCAGCACGACCAGCAGCTGGTGGAGCCGGTGGCCGACCACGGGGGAGGCGTCGCCCCGCTGGGCCCGGCGGATCACCCACACGGTCAGGGCCAGGAACACCACCATGCAGATCCCGTGGACCCGCACCGCCGAGTGCACCGCCAGCGGCAGCCGGTCGGCCGAGTCGTCGCCGGCGTGGGGGCCGCTCCCGGTCACCACCGTGCCGCTCACGATCACGACGCTGGCCGCCGCCACCAGCCCCCAGCAGGCCCGCAGCATCGAGGGCGTGGCGGACCTCGCCCCCCCGGCGAGGGCGGGGGCCTCACCCGGCTCCCGGCCGGCCCGATCGAGCAGCACCACGGCGTTGGCCACCGCCCCCAGCGACAGCAGGAAGTGCCCGATCACCGACACCGGCGACAGGTCCAGCACCACCACCAGCGCCCCCACCAGGGCGTTGGCGAACACCCAGGCCGGCAGGCCGAGCGACAGCAGGAAAAGGTCGCGCCGGTAGGGCCGCCACCGCGCCCCGAGCACGGCGGCCAGGGTGAAGACCATCACGGCCCCCGTGATCAGCCGGTTGACCCACTCGACCATCCCGTGCCAGTCGCTGGCCGACCGGGGGGCGAAGCTGTCGGCGTCGCACGAGGGCCAGGTCGAGCAGCCGAGCCCCGACTGGGTCAGCCGCACCGCCGCGCCGGTCACCATGATGAACACCAGCGACGCCAGGGTCGCCGCCACCAGGCGGCGGTAGGCGGTGGGGGAGAGGCGGGGGGACCGCACACCGACAGGCTACGGGCACGGTGCGGGTGGCTCCGAATGGGGGACCCGGCCCGTCCCGCCGGTGGCCGGACCAGGGCCCCGGCCGGGGTTGGCTCGCCCGCGCGGGCCGGTCCTAGGCTGCGAAACGTTGTGCTGACCGCCAGGCCACTGTCGCTCCCCTCGCTGCGCTCCCAGATCGCGGACTACGTGGCCCTCACCAAGCCGCGCATCATCGAGCTGCTCCTGGTGACCACCGTGCCGACGATGATCGTGGCCGCCCGCGGCCTCCCGTCGGTGTGGCTCATGGCCGCCACCGTGATCGGCGGCACCTTCGCCGCCGGCGGGGCCAACGCCATCAACATGTACGTCGACCGCGACATCGACAAGCTGATGGCCCGCACCCGCAACCGGCCCATCGCCAGCGGCCGCATCGCCCCGGGGGCGGCCCTCACCTTCGCCGTCGGCCTCGAGATCGTGGCCTTCGCCTTCCTGTGGGCCACGGTCAACCTGCTCTCCGCCGTCCTGGCGGTGGCCGCCTGCCTCTTCTACGTCTTCGTCTACACGCTGTGGCTCAAGCGCACGTCCAGCCGCAACATCGTGATCGGCGGGGCGGCGGGGGCGGCTCCGGTCCTGATCGGCTGGGCGGCGGTCACCAACTCGCTCGGCTGGGCCCCGGTCGTGCTGTTCGCCGTCATCTTCTATTGGACGCCGCCGCACTTCTGGGCCCTCGCCATCCGCTACCGCGACGACTACGCCAAGGTCGAGGTGCCGATGCTGCCGGTGGTGGCCAGCCTGCGCACCACGGCCGTCCGCATCCTCGGCTACACGCTCGTCCTGTGGGCGCTGTCGCTGCTGTTCGCCCCCGTGGCCGGCATGGGCCACCTCTATGTCGGCGCCGCGCTGGTGCTGGGCGGCATCTTCACCGCCTACGCCATCCGGCTGCTGCGCGACACCCGGCCCGCCGTGGCGATGCGGGTCTTCGCGTGGTCGATCACCTACATCACCCTGCTGTTCGGCGCGATGGCGCTCGACCAGCTCCTCCGGTCGGGGTTTTGATGGGCCGGGACGGGTTTCGTGGGCCGATCACGCATGTGACTAGATTCCCGAGCACAGCCAGTCTCCTGACCAGGGTGCGTTCATGACCGTGACCGAAGCTCCGCGCGCCGCCGACGACGAGGTCGTCGCCGCGCCGTCCCCACCGCCGGCCCCGACCGGGCTCGCGGCCTGGGTCGGCTCGGGCGACCCGCGCACCATCGGCAGGCTCTTCGTCGGCACCTCGCTGGTGTTCCTGCTGGTCTCGGGGGTCGCCGGGGCGCTCGTCGGCTTCGAGCAGTTCCCCAGCGACTCCAAGACGATCATGGGGGCCGACACGGTGGTGCGGGTCACCACCCTGCACGCCACCGCCGGCCTCTTCCTCGGGGTGCTGCCCCTCCTGATCGGCCTGGCGATCGCCGTCGTGCCGCTCCAGGTGGGGGCGTCGACCGTCGCCTTCCCCCGGGCCAGCGCCGCCGCCTACTGGACGTGGCTGGTGTCCGGGGGGATCGTGCTGCTCAGCTACGCCGTCGACGGCGGCCCGTACGGCAGCGACCGTACGGCCGTGGGGATGTACGTGCTGGGGCTCATCGCCGTGCTCGTCGCCCTGGTGATCGCCACCGTCTCGGTCGTGACCACGGTCCTGGCGCTGCGGGCGCCGGGCATGGGCCTGCGCCGGGCGCCGCTGTTCACCTGGTCGATGCTGGTGGGCGGCACCGTGTGGATCCTGACGCTGCCGGTCCTGGCGGCGATGCTGCTGCTCACCTACGTCGACCTCAACTACGGCCAGCAGTTCCTCGGCGGCTCCGGGGGCATCTGGAACCACGTGGCCTGGGCGTTCTGGCAGCCCACCGTCTACGTCTTCGCGGTGCCGGCGCTCGGCGTCATCGCCGACGTCGTGCCCGTCTTCGCCCGCCGCCGCCACCAGCGCCACAGCGGCGCCATGGTGCTGCTCGGCCTGGCCGCCGCTCTCGGGTTCGGCGCCTGGGTGCAGCTGGGGGCGACCGTCGACGGCAAGACCCCGGCCCCGTGGCTGCACGGCGGCGTGTGGATCACCGTCGGCTACATCTCGGTCGTCCCGGTCCTCGGCCTGCTCGGGCTGTGGACCGCCACGCTGTTCAAGGGCCGCCCCCGCCTGGGGACGCCGCTCGTCCTGTCGCTGTTCGCCGGCCTGCTGGTGCTGGCGGGCGTGGCCGGCGGCATCGCCACCGTCGTCGGGGCGCTCGACCTGGTCAACACCACCTGGATGACGGCCCAGGCCGAGGTCGTGCTCATCGGCGCCCTGCTGGCCGGGCTGGCCGGCGTCACCTTCTGGGCGCCCAAGCTCTACGGCAGGCTCGTGCCCGACTGGCTGATGCGCCTGGCCGGGACGCTGATCTTCATCGGGGCCGCGGCCACGGCCGTCGGCTTCGGGGTGGCCGGCTTCCTCGACCAGGCCCGCTTCACCAACGGCGGCATCTCGGCGGTCGCCTCCGGCGACGTCTCGGCGGTCGAGGGGCTCGACCTGGTGGCGGCCCTCGGGCTCACCGTCGTGGTGGTCGGGGCCCTGCTGGCGGCCGTCGCCCTGCTGGCCCGGGGCACCCGCGACCCGGGCGACGACCCGTGGGACGGCCACACGCTCGAATGGACGACCTCGTCGCCGCCGCCGATCGGCAACTTCGCCTCGGTGCCGGCGATCACGTCCGAGGCCCCGCTCTACGACAGCCGCTACGCACCACGCGACGACGCCACGGACGCGGAGGGGTCCGCCTGATGGCCACCACCCAGATCGAGATCTTCTCCGAGGCCCCGGCCGCGCCGCCGGCCCGGCCCCGGGTGCTGCTGATGGGCACGGCGCTGGCCACGGCCGCCGCCACGATGGTCATCCTCGCCCTGGTCGCGCTGTACAGCCAGATGCGGGCCGACGTCATCGCCGGCGGCAAGACGTGGCTGCCCGAGAAGGCCGACCTCCAGCTCATCCCCGGCAACATGGGGCTGGCGACGCTGGTCATGTCGCTGGTCACCGTGGCGTGGATCGCCTACTCGCTGCGCAACGACGACCGGGTCCACTCGCTGCTGGCCTTCGGGCTGTCGCTGCTGCTCGGCGCCGCCTACATCAACATGGTCGTGTTCGGCTGGCAGCAGCTGGGCCTCGGCATCAACGACTCGCCCCAGGCGCTGATGATCTACACGATCACCGGGCTGCACGTGGCGATGACCGGCGTCGGCCTGGCGTTCCTGGGCGTCATGGCGTTCCGGGCCCTGGGCGGCCAGCTCACGGGCCGGGCCGCCGAGGGCATGAACGCCGCCGTCCTGTACTGGTACATGACCGTCGGCGCCTACGCCGTGGTCTGGTACGCGATCACGATCACCAAGTGAGGCGACCGCGATGATCACCTCCGGCTCCAAGTGGTTCTTCGGCCTGGCGTTCACCACGTTCGTCCTGGCGATCGCCTACGGGTGGACCACGGGCGGCAACGGGTTCGGGCCGCTGACCTTCGGCTACAAGGGCGCCGTCGGCGACCACTTCGGCTACAGCCTGCTCATGGCGGCCGGGGTCGTCAGCTTCTTCCTCGGCTGCGTGGCCACCGCCGTGCGCGACGCCGAGGCCGAGGCGCTGGCCCAGGTGGCCGGCACCGAGGTCGTCCCCACGGTCACCCCCGTCGGCGTCAGCTACTGGCCGCCGCTGGCCGCCTTCGGCGCCGCCCTGGTCGTCATCGGGCTGGTGTCCGAGGCGCTGGTGTTCGTGATGGGCCTGATCGTGCTCGGCATCGTCCTCGTCGAGTGGACGGTGCAGACCTGGGCCGACCACGCCACCGGCGATCCCGAGACCAACCGCCAGATCCGCAACCGGCTGATGAACCCCATCGAGTTCCCGGTGGCGGGCGTGCTGGTGCTGGCGCTGCTGGCCCTCAGCTTCTCCCGGCTGTTCCTGGCCCTGTCGGCCGACCAGACGGTGCTGGCCGGCGTCGTGCTGATGGGCATCATCGTGGCCGGCGGCTTCCTGGTGGCCTCCCGCCCCAAGCTCGGCACCAACGTCATCGTCGCCCTGCTGGTGGCGGCGGCGGTCGTCGTGCTGACCCTCGGCATCGTCGGGGCGCTGCACGGCAGCCGCGACGCCGAGGAGGAGACGCCCTCCGAGAACGCCCTGGTGGTGGTCCCGTGATGCGCCGGCCCCGCCCCGATCAAGGAGCCCCCATGAGGACCCGTCGCCGCCGGCTGGCGCCCCTCGCGCTGGTGATGCCGCTGGTGCTGCTGGTGTCGGCCTGCGCATCGCACGCCCCCCAGACGACGCTCGAGCCCAAGGGCCCCATCGCCCGCAGCATCGACAACCTCTTCAACGGCGTGTTCCTCGTCGCCGTGTTCGTCTTCTTCTTCGTCGAGCTGGGCGTGCTGTTCCTGGTGCTCAAGTTCCGCCAGCGCAAGGACGATCCCGACCCCGACGCCCTGCCGCCCCAGACGCACGGCAACTTCCGGCTGGAGATCACCTGGACGATCATCCCGGCCGTCATGCTCGCCCTGGTCGGCTTCGCCACGCTGACCACGCTGTTCAACATCAACAGGCGCGACGAGAACGCCATGACCGTGCGGGTCACCGGCCAGCAGTGGTTCTGGGAGTACTCCTACGACACCAACGGCGACGGCAAGTACACCGACGGCGACGTCATCACCGCGAACGACCTGGTGATCCCGGCCGGGCAGGACATCAACCTCGACATCCGGTCCAACGACGTCATCCACTCGTACTGGATCCCCGCGCTCAACGGGAAGAAGGACGCCGTCCCCGGCCACCAGACGCCGCTGCGCATCAACGCCGACAAGCCCGGCGTCTACGTGGGCCAGTGCACCGAGTTCTGCGGCCTGTCCCACGGCTACATGCGCCAGCGGGTCGTCGCCATGAGCCAGGGCGACTTCGACGCCTGGCTCGACAACCAGAAGAAGGACGCCGAGATGCCCAGCAGCGGTGACGCCGCCGCCGGGGCCAAGCTGTTCGCCACGCAGTGCTCCGGCTGCCACCTGGCCAAGGGCATCAACGACGCCGAGTTCGCCAAGCAGGGTCACGGGAAGGACTTCCTGGTCTCGGGGAACGCCCCCGACCTGACCCACTTCGCGACGCGTGGTGTCTTCGCCGGGTCGATCTTCGACCTGTGGCAGGACACCGACCACGACGGCGTCGTCGAGGCCGACGAGATCGGCGGCACGCTCAACCGGGGTGACCTGGAGGCGTGGCTGCGCGACCCGCCGGCCCGCAAGCCGATGGACGCGCCGGCGCTGCCCGAGCGCGGCCAGGGGAAGATCCGTGGCATGCCCGACCTCGGTCTGCAGGAGGAGCAGATCGATCAGCTGGTTGCCTTCCTCCAGACGCTGGACTGACGAGGAGACCCGGATGGCGATCGTCGAACGACCGACTGCGCCCCTCGAGCTCACGACGGGGGCGACCACCACTGCCCGGCCGATGGGCGGCTTCACGCGCCCGCAGTCCACGTCGGGCTGGAAGAGCTGGCTGACAACGGTCGACCACAAGCGCATCGGCGTCATGTACGGCGGCGCGGCGATGTTCTTCTTCTTCATCGGCGGCGTGGAGGCCCTGTTCATCCGCCTCCAGCTGGCCGCCCCCGAGCAGAAGCTCTACTCGGCCGACCTCTACAACCAGCTGTTCACGATGCACGGCGTGACGATGATCTTCCTGGTCGTCATCCCGCTGGGCGCATGCTTCATGAACTACCTGATGCCGTTGCAGATCGGCGCCCGGGACGTGGCCTTCCCGCGCCTGAACGCGTTCAGCTTCTGGTGCTTCCTCGGCGGCGGCCTCATGCTGAACACGTCGTGGTTCCTGGGCGGCGGTGCCAACGGCGGCTGGTTCGCCTACGCCCCCAACACGGGCGTCGCCTTCTCGCCCGGCCACGGCATGGACTTCTACGCCATCGGCCTGCAGATCACCGGCATCGCCTCGCTGGTCGGCGCCATCAACCTGGTGGTGACCGTGCTCAACATGCGGGCGCCGGGCATGACGCTGATGAAGATGCCGGTGTTCACGTGGATGGGCTTCGTGACCCAGCTGCTGCTGGTGTTCGCCATGCCGGTCATCTCCGTGGCGCTGTTCCTGCTCACCTTCGACCGGCTGTTCGACGCCAACTTCTTCAAGGTGTCCCAGGGCGCCGACCCGTTGTTGTGGGAGCACCTGTTCTGGATATTCGGCCACCCCGAGGTCTACATCCTCATCTTGCCGGCGTTCGGGGTGGTCTCCGAGATCATCCCGGTGTTCTCCCGCAAGCCGATCTTCGGCTACCCGTTCATGGTGTTCTCGGGCATCGCCATCGGCTTCATGGGCTGGGGCGTGTGGGCCCACCACATGTTCGCCTCGGGCCTGGGGCCGCTGTCGGTGGCCGCGTTCTCGATGTCGACGATGTTCATCGCCGTGCCCACCGGCGTGAAGATCCTCAACTGGCTGGCCACCATGTGGGGCGGCAAGTTGCGGTTCACGACGCCGATGCTGTTCGCCATCGGCCTGGTGGCGATGTTCACCATCGGCGGATTGTCGGGCGTCACCCACGCAGTGGCGCCGGCCGACACCCAACAGACAGACACCTATTACATCGTCGCCCACTTCCACTACGTGATCTTCGGTGGCGCGCTGATGGGCTTCATCGGCGGCCTCTACTTCTGGTGGCCGAAGGTCTTCGGGTGGTTGCTCAGCGACAAGATGGGCAAATGGCACTTCTGGACGCTGCTGGTCGGGTTCAACCTGACCTTCGGGCCGATGCACATCCTCGGCCTGCAGGGCATGCCCCGCCGCATGCACACCTACGCCAAGGGCTACGGGTTCGACTTCTGGAACATGGTGGCGACCATCGGGGCGTTCGTCATCGCCGTGTCCATGACGATCTTCGCCGCCAACGTGCTGCTGAGCTGGCGCAAACACCGGCGTCACCCGGTGGCGGTCGGGCCCGACCCGTGGGACGCCCGCAGCCTCGAGTGGATGACGGCCTCGCCGGTGCCGGCCCACAACTACGACGAGGTGCCGACCGTGTCGCACCTCGACGAGTTCTGGACCCGGAAGTACGGCGAGGACGCCACCGGCAAGGTCGTGCGCCTGCACACCTCCGAGGAGGTGGCGCAGAAGGGCGATGCCACCGACGTCCACCTGCCGTCGCCGTCCTACTGGCCGCTGGTGGCGGCGCTGGCGCTGCCGATCGTGGGCTACGGGATGATCTTCAACCTGGGCCTGGCGGCGGTGGGCGGCGTCCTGCTGGTGGCCGCCATCTACGGCTGGGCCTACGAGCCGGCCGACGACCCCGAGGCGCACCACGCCCACCTGGTCCACGGCAACGGCGAGTCGGGCGACGGCCATGGCGACGGCGACACGGGTGACGGCGACGGCGCCGGCTCCGGTCCCGAGCCCGCGGCGGTCGGCGCCCCGTCCGGCTCCGGCGAGTCCGAGGAGGAGGGCTCCAGCGATGACTGACACCGCGGTCACCCCGGCCGAGCTCTCGCAGGACCCGGCCCAGCACCCCAAGGGGGTGCCCAGCCACGCCACCAGCACCGGCATCTCCAACGAGAAGCTGGCGATGTGGGTGTTCCTCGGGTCGGACTGCCTGCTGTTCGGCGGCCTGATCTCCACCTACCTGCTGCTGCGCCACCGCACGGTGGCCGGGCCCACGCCCAAGGAAGTCTTCGACATCCCGTTCACGTCGGTGTCGAGCTTCGTGCTGCTGTTCAGCTCGCTCACGATGGCGCTGGCCGTGGCGGCCATCCACCGGGGCGACATCCGCCGGTGCCGCACCTTCCTGGTGACCACCGCGCTGCTGGGCGGCACCTTCATCGCCGGCCAGGTCTACGAGTTCACGACCTTCGTGAAGGAAGACCACCTCGGCTACACCACCAACATCTTCGGGTCGGCCTTCTACACGCTGACCGGGTTCCACGGCGTGCACGTCAGCGTCGGCATCATCATGCTGCTGTCGCTGTTCGTGATGTCGATCCGGGGGCGGCTCGGGCCCGAGAAGGCCGAGACGGTCGAGATCCTGGGCCTCTACTGGCACTTCGTCGACATCGTGTGGATCCTGATCTTCACGATCGTCTACCTGATCCCGTGATCGCGAGGGAACGATGAGCGTCGGCACCGAGCCCGAGCACAAGGGAGCGCCGCTGGAGGCGCACCACCAGACCCACGAGCACAGGCACCCGAGCGACAAGGAGTACTTCGTCGTCTTCGGGGTGCTGGGCGTGCTCACCGCGATCGAGGTCAGCACCTACTACTTCCACGACCTCAGCACCGGCGTGCTGGTGGCCTGGCTGTTCCCGCTGATGATCCTCAAGTTCGGGATCGTCTGCGCCTTCTTCATGCACCTGCGCTACGACAACCCGCTGTTCCGGCGGATCTTCGTGTTTGGCCTGGTGCTGGCCGTGATCGTGTACTGCGTCGCGCTCACGGCCATGGAGTTCTGGGCCTCCGGCTACGGGAACCCGATCGGGCCATGAGCGTCCTCGCCGCCGGCGCCGACTTCTGGCGGTTCCAGCCGCACCCCGAGGTCTGGCTGCTGGTGGCGAGCCTGGCCGCCCTGTCGGTCTACGCGCTGCGGGTCGTGGGGCCCAAGGTCGTGCCGAAGGGGCAGCCCGTGGCGACGCGGGCGCAGAAGGCGTGGTGGGTCGGGGGCCTGCTGCTGCTGTGGGTGGCGTCCGACTGGCCGCTGCACGACATCGGCGAGGAGTACCTGTTCTCGGCGCACATGGTGCAGCACATGCTGTTCACCTACATCATCCCGCCGATGATCCTGATGGCCACGCCCGAGTGGCTGGCCCGCCTGGTCCTGGGGCGGGGCCGGGCCAAGCAGGCGTTCTACTTCCTGGCCAAGCCGGTGCCGGCGGCGCTGCTGTTCAACGGGTTCCTGCTGCTGTCGCACGCCCCGGGGGTGGTGGACACGGCGGTGCAGAACGCCGTGGTGCACTACTCGATCCACACCGGCCTGGTGACGACGGCGCTGCTGATGTGGACGCCGGTCTGCGGCCCGCTGCCCGAGCTGCGCATCTCGTATCCGGCGCAGATGCTGTACCTGTTCGTGATCTCGATCGTGCCCACGGTGCCCGCCGCCTGGCTGACCTTCGCCGACGGCGTGGTCTACAAGGCCTACGACGTGCCCAACCGGCTGTGGGGCATCAGCGTCACCTCCGACCAGCAGGCGGCGGGGGCGATCATGAAGCTCGTCGGCGGCAGCTA
>DATFRN010000308.1:0-9564 GCA_035263165.1 Acidimicrobiales bacterium
GCCCGCCGGCACCGCCGCCCGGACCGTGGCGGCCAACCCCGGCGCGCCGAATGCCTCGAACGCCCCGGCCCGCCGCAGCGCCCGGTGTCCGGCCACGAACCCGGTGGGCCAGGTCCGGCGGTCGCCCCGCTCGACGCCCCGGCGGGCCAGCGAGGCCCACACGGCGTCGGCCATGGCGTCCGCCTCGGCCCGGCCGACGACCCCGGGCACGTGGGCCACCCCGGTCGCGGCCAGCCGATCGTGCAGCGAGGAGGTGGGCGCCGGCACGCCCGGAAGTGTGGCGACCGCCCTGCCGACCGGCCAGCGAGTTCCCGCTGTCAGGCCAGCCAGTCGGCCAGCGCGTCGAGGTGGCGGCGCATGCGGTGGCGGGCGAGCTCGCGGTCGCCCGCCAGGATCGCCTCCACGATGCGGCCGTGGACCGCGATCACCCCGTCGGCCGGCAGCGGGTCGGGGAGGTCGGCCATCGGGCCGGCGGTGCGCAGCCGGGTGATGCGGACGAGCACCTGGGTCAGCAGCTCCAGCACCGGGTTGCCGGCCACCGCGGCCAGCACGTTGTGGAGGTCGTGGCCGACGACGGGGAACTCCTCCGCCGACGCCGCCCGCTCCTGGGCCAGCGCCCGGTGCAGCGCCGCCTCGCCCGCCTCGTCCAGGCCGGCGGCGACCCGGTCGAGCACCGCCATCTCCACCGCGCCCCGCACCTCGAACAGGTGCCGGGCCCCGATCCCCTGCCGGTCGACCTGGAGCGCCACCGCGTCGGTCACCGCCGCCACGCCCGGCTCGGCCACGATCAGCCCGCCGCCCGGGCCCCGGCGCATCTCGGCCACCTGGTGGTGCTCCAGCACCCGCACGGCCTCCCGCAGCACCGCCCGGCTCACGTCGTAGCGGGCCATCAGGTCGGCCTCCGAGCCGAGCAGCTCCCCCACCGGCCAGCCGGCCGCGGTGATCTCGGCGAAGATCTGGCGGGCCGTGGCCTCGGCCCGCTTGTCGCTGCGCCCGTCGGCCTCGCTGCCCTCGGCCAGCCGGCGCCGCGACGGCCGCCGCCCCCGCAGGTACTCGGCCTCGGCCTCCAGGTGGCGGCGCATCCGGTGGCGGGCCAGGCCCTCGTTGCCGGCCAGGATGGCCGCGGCGATGGCGGCGTGGGCCCGGGCCGACTCCCGCAGCGTGACCGGGGTGAAGATCGCCCGGCGGGGCAGGAAGAGCAGCGTGACCCGGTGGAGCAGGTCGACGAAGAACTCCAGGGCCGGGTTGCCGGTGATGGCGGCCACCAGCCGGTGCAGCTCGCGGTAGTCGAGGTCGCCCGCCGCCTCCGCCACGACCAGCGCCCGCAGCTCGGCGATGTCGGCCTCCTCCAGCCGGCCCGGCGCCAGCTCGGCCGCCGTCTCCTCCAGGGCGAGGCGCGCCTCGAACACGTCGTCGATCTCGGCGCCCACGTAGAGCAGGTAGACCGACACGGCGTCGGCCACGGCGTCGACCGACGGGGCCGTCACGACCAGCCCGCCGCCCGGGCCCCGGCGCATGCGGGCCACGTGCTTGTGCTCGACCAGGCGGACCGCCTCCCGGAACACCGCCCGGCTGACCCCGTACCGCTCGAGCAGCGCCGGCTCGGACCCCACCACCTCGCCCTCGGGCCAGCCGAGGCGGGCGATGTCGTCGACGATGCGGTCGGCGACCGTCGCGGCCAGCTTCGTAGCCATCGGCTATCAGGATACTCAATAGCCCCAGAGAGAAGGTGGGCGGCCGGCAGGGGGGACGGGCGGGCCCGGTGGGGACCCGCCGTCCCGCACCGCGCCCACCCGTGCCGGCCGCCCGGCTCCGCCACCGCAAGCGCCGAGGGGGGAGGAGGGATCTGGCTGTGGCAATCTCGCACGCCGCCGGCGCGCGATCATCCGTAGCCCGACTACGTAGACAGGCGTCCCGTACTACGTAGCATGGGCCCGGAACCGAGCCAGGGGGAGGAGGCGCGGGTGCAGCTGCGGTGGTCGTTCGTCGGGCGCGAGTCCGAGCTGGACCACGTCACCGGCGCGCTCGCCACCCGCCAGGGGGTGGTCCTGGCCGGCGAGGCGGGCGTGGGCAAGACCCGGCTCCTCACCGAGACGGTCGAGCGCTCGGCCGCCGCCGGGCTCCACGTGGTCAAGGTGCGGGCCACCCGGTCCTCGGGCGTGATGCCCCTCGGCGCCTTCGCCCCGCTGCTGCCGGTCGACGACGCCACCGCCTCGCTGCCCCGGGCCCGCGAGGCGATCCTGGCCCGGGCGCCGGGCGTGCTGGCCATCGACGACGCCCACGCGCTGGACGAGGCGTCGGCGGCCCTGGCCCACCAGCTGGTCAGCCAGGACGGCCTGCGGGTGGTGGCCACCGTCCGCCGGGGCGAGGAGGTCCCCGACGCCATCGTCGGCCTCTGGAAGGACGGGCTGTGCGAGCGGGTCGACCTCGAGCCGCTCCCCCGCCCCGCGCTCGACCGGCTGGTGGCCGAGGCGCTCGGCGGGCCGGTCGACGGCCGCTTCCTCCACCTGCTGTGGGCCCGCTCGCTCGGCAACGTGCTGTTCGCCCGCGAGCTGCTGGCGGCGGCCGCCGAGGGCGGCGCGGTCGAGCGGCGGGACGGCATCTGGACCCTGGCCAGCCCGTTCACCGCCCCGCCCCGCCTGCGGGAGCTGATCGCCGGGCGGCTCCAGGGCGTCCGCCCGGCCGAGCGGACGGCGCTCGACCTGCTGGCCCTGGCCGAGCCGCTGCCGTTCGACCTGCTGCTGGAGATCGCGGGCGACCAGACGCTGGAGCGCCTGGAGGAGCGGGGCCTGCTTGCGCTGGACGACGCCGCCCGGGCCGACGCCCGGCTCAGCCACCCGCTGCTGGCCGACGTGCTGCTGGAGGCGCTGGGACCGATCCGCCGCCGGCGCCTGCTGCGCGACCTGGTGGCGGCCGTGTCGGCCCGCCCGCTGCCGGTCGAGGCGGGCGACCGGGTCGTGCGCTGGCGCATCGACGCCGGGCTGGACGTCTCGGCCGCCGACCTGCTGGCCGCCGCCCGCCGCTACGTGCTGGTCGACCCGCCGCTGGCCGAGTCGCTCACCCGGCGGGTGCTGGCCGACGACCCGGCCAACACCCCGGCGCTGATCACGCTGGCCGAGATCATGGCCATGTCGGGCCGCCCCGACGACGCCGCCACGGTGATCGGCGGCCTGCCGTCGGGCTCGTCGCGGGACCGGTGCCGGCGGGAGGTCGACCTGGCCCTCGTCTACGCCTTCGGCCTCAACCGGTCGCGGGAGGCGGCCGAACGGCTGGAGCGGCTGCTGGACGGCGTCGACGACGAGGACTGGGGCTACGTCGCCGGGCAGATCCCGCTGCTGTGGCTGCTGGCCGGCGAGATCGACCGGGCCCGGCGGGCGGCCGAGGCGGTGCTGGACGACGACCGGCCGTCGGAGGGCGACCGGCTGAGCGCCGAGCTGGTGCTGATCCCGGCGCTGAACCTGGTGGGTCAGCCGGTGACCGCCCTCGACCGGGCGGCGGGCGTGCTCCCCCGGCTGGCCGACCACCCGGCGTTCAACGAGTACATGGTCGGGCAGCTGGAGACCGCGGTGCCGACCGGCCACCGCTACGTCGGCGACCTCGACCGGGCCGAGGAGGAGGGCCGGCGGGTCTACGAGCGGGTGACCCAGCAGGGCGCCGAGCTGCTGCGGGGCGTCTACGCGCTACGGCTCGGGCAGGTGTTGCTGTGGCGGGGGGCGCTCGGTCGGGCCGAGCGCTGGTTCCTGGAGGCCGCCACCGCGCTGGAGGGCGACGCCATGACCCGGGCCTGCGCCATCGACCACGTGCGTTACACCCGGGCCCTGGCCGTGCGGTCGGACATGCCGAGCCCGCTGCCGCCCGGCGCGCTGTACGCCGTCGAGCACGGGTTCCTCTCGGCGGGGGTGGAGGCGGCGGCCGGCGACGTGTCGTACGCCCAGGCCCTGGCGCTCGGCGCGGCCCGGCGGGCGCTCGACACCGGGCACGTGTCCTACGCGGTGTTCGCCCTCTACGAGGCGGCCCGGCACGGGGCGGCGACCCGGGCGGCCGAGCTGGTGGGCGAGCTGCCCGAGGTGGAGGGCCGGCTGCTGCCCGCCCTGGTGGCGGCGGTGTCGGCCCTGGCGGCCCGCGACGCCGACCGGCTGGAGGCGCTGGGCGGCGAGATGGAGGGGCTCGGGTGCCTGCTGCACGCGGCCGAGCTGACCGCCGCGGCCGCGGCGGCCGCGGCCGGGCCGACGGCCGCCGCCCGGCTGCGGACCCGGGCCCAGGCGCTGGCCGAGCGGTGCGACGGCGCCACCACCCAGCTGCTGCGCAGCCCGGTGGGCGCCGGCCTGACCACCCGGGAGCGCGAGGTCGCCGGCCTGGCGGCCCGCGGCCACACCGACGTCGAGATCGCCGCCCGCCTGTCGCTGTCCCGCCGCACGGTGGAGACCCACCTCTACCGGGTCTACGCCAAGCTCGGCGTCGCCGGCCGCCGCGAGCTGACCCCGCTGTTCGTCGGCCCCGCCGACGCCGACGAGGCGTGAGGCTGCGCCGACAGGCGTGGCCGTGGCCCGAGCGGCCCGCTGCGAAGCAGCATGAGCGGGAAACACAGACCCCGGTGGCTGTGACGACGTGCCTCGTCGCGCACGCTCTGGTGACGGCGGGTACGGTCCGGGCGTGAGCGCGGACTGGGCCCGGCCGGTGGTGCACTGGGAGATCGAGGCGCGCGACCCCGAGGCGCAGCGGGCGTTCTACGGGGCGCTGTTCAACTGGGAGATCTCCGGCGGCCCCATCATGGGCATCCCCGCCGGCCTGGGCGGGCCCGAGCCGGGGCCGGCCGGGCACATCCGGGGCGGCGGCACGCCCGGGGTGCGGCTGTACGTCCAGGTGCGCGACCTGCGGGCCTCGCTCGACCGGGCCGCGGAGCTGGGCGCCACGGTCGTCATGGAGCCGTTCGACACCCCCGGCGGCCCCACGCTGGCGGTCGTCACCGACCCCGAGGACAACCCGCTCGTCCTCGTGCAGGCGTAGCCACTCCGCCGGCCGTACGGTCGGCGCCGACATCCGGGCCGGGCACGCCTTTCTCGTGGCCGCCCTCGGGTTCGCCTCGGCCGGGCTGATCGAGGACTGCAGCGGCACGGTCATCCACGGCCAGTACGCCCTGCGGGACCCCGAGGGCCACGACTGGTACGTCGCCACTCCCCTGGCCGGCCGAGGCCGACCGGCCGGGCTCAGTCGGCGAGGGCCGCCAGCGCCTCACCGTCGAGGCGCCAGGGCTCCCAGTCCGCGTTGTGGCGGGCGCCGAGGCGGCGGTAGAAGCCCTTGGCCGGCTCGTTCCAGTCGAGCACCGCCCAGTCCATGCGGGCGCACCCCCGCGCGCGGGCCTCGGCGGCCAGCGCCCGCACCAGGTCCCGGGCCACGCCGCCGCCCCGGGCGCCGGGCTCGACGAACAGGTCCTCCAGGTACACGCCGTGGCGGCCGGTCCAGGTCGAGAAGGTGAGGAACCAGACGGCGATCGCGACGATGCGCCCGCCGGAGCAGGCCACGTGGGCGTACACCCGGGCGTCGGGCCGGAACAGGTGGTCGGCCAGGCCCTCGGCCGTCGCCTCGACCGCGTCGGGCTCGCGCTCGTAGTCGGCCAGGGCCCGGATCAGCCGCAGGATCTCGCCCTCGTCGCCGGGCCGGGCGGGCCGCACGGTCGCCATCAGTCGAGGTCGCGGTAGCGGCGCACCTCGACGGTGCCGCCGTCGACGAAGGCCATGAACGCCCGGGCCGCCGGGTCGCCGTCCCAGCGGGCGGCGCAGGCGTCGGCGTCCTCGGGCCGGGCCCACAGGTCGATGACCACCCACTCCCCCGCCCGCTCGCCCTGGCCCCGGGCGGTCGTGCGCCGCACCAGGCCCGGCTGCTGGTAGGCGAAGTCGGACTGGAGCGCCTTGTCGGCGGCCAGGAAGGCGTCCTCGTCGGCCCGGCGAGCAGCCGGAACGTCATCGTCTCGATCACGGCCATGGCGCCCAGGATCGCACGCCCCGGCGCTCGCGCCCGGCAACTATTGACACGGTATGTGCCAATTCTCTACGGTGGGTGCCATGCCGGAGATGCTCGACGGCCGGGTGCAGCGCAGGATGCGCAGCCGGGAGGCGGTCGTCGACGCGGTCCTCGACCTGCTCACCGAGGGCCACGCCCACCTGACCGCCCCGCAGGTCTCCGCCCGCTCGGGCGTGTCGACCCGGTCGATCTTCCGGCTGTTCGACGACATGACCTCGCTGTACCGGGCGGCGGCGGCCCGCCAGGCCGAGCGGCTCGACGCCCTGCTGGCCCCGCTGGCCGACGACGGGCCGCTGGCGGCCCGCATCGCCGCGCTGGTGGCCAACCGGGCCGAGGTCTACGAGACCGTGAGCCCCGTGCGGCGGGCGGCCGTGCGGCTGGCGCCGGCCTCGCCCGAGATCGCCTCGGAGCTGGCCCGGGTGGCCGGGCTGCTCCGGGCGCAGGCGGCGGGCACCTTCCGGGCCGAGCTGGCGGGCGCCGGCCCGGGGGTGCTCGACGCCGTCGACCTGCTCACCAGCTGGGAGGCGTGGGAGCGGCTGCGCACCACGCAGGGCCTGGCGGCCCGCGAGGCCGCCGCCACCCTGCGCGGGGCGCTCGCCGCCCTGCTCGACGACGTCGACACGTAGGGAGGGCCTGTGGGCCGGAACATCCTGTTCGTCACCACCGACCAGCAGCGCTACGACGCCCTGGGGTGCAACGGCGGCACGGTCGCCCGCACCCCGGTCGTCGACCGGCTGGCCGCCGAGGGCATCCGCTACGAGCGGGCGGTCAACCAGAACACGGTGTGCATGCCGGCCCGGTCCTCCATGCTCACCGGCCAGTACGTGCGGACCCACGGCGTCGTGGCCAACGGCATCCCCCTGCCGCTGGACGCGCCGTCCGTGGCCGCACACCTGGCGGAGGCGGCCGGCTACCGGACCGCTCTGCTGGGCAAGGCCCACTTCGAGCCCGGGTTCGACCCCACCTTCGCCTACGAGGAGAACGCCCGGGCGCTGCGGGGCGACACCGGGCCGTGGCGGGGGTTCGAGCGGTCGGTCCAGGTCATGCACGCCGCGGCCTGGGGCGAGCGCCGCCTGGCCCACTACGGCCACTGGCTGGCGCAGCACCACCCCGAGCACCTCCACAGCTACGCCGGCCTGCTGCAGGCCGAGCCGGGCGGCGACACCGGCGCCCCCGAGACCAAGCACAACCCCATCCCCCGGCCCTGGTACCACACCGACTGGGTGGCCGAGCGCACCATCGACTGGCTGGAGGGGCTCGACGACGGCGACGACTGGTTCGCCTGGATGAGCTTCCCCGACCCCCACCACCCGTGGGACCCGCCGGCGGCGGAGATGCACCGGGTCGACTGGCGCGACCTCGACCTGCCCGCCGGCCATCCGGGGTCCGACGAGGCGGTGCGCAAGGTGCTGGAGGGCAAGCCGCCCCACTGGCTCGCCTACTGGGACGGCAGCTTCGCCAACGCCGAGGGCGGGCCGGCCACGTTCGTCCCCGGCCGGCTGACCCACGACCAGATCCGGGAGATCACGGCCAAGGTGGCGGTGATGAACGAGCTGATCGACGAGGCCTGCGGGCGGGTGCTGGCGGCCGTCGCCGCCCGGGGCTGGCTCGACGACACCGACGTGATCTTCACCACCGACCACGGGGAGCTCCAGGGCGACTTCGGGCTGCTGTACAAGGGCCCGTTCCACACCGACGCCCTGATGCGGCTCCCCCTGGTGTGGCGGCCGGCGCCGGCGGCGGGCGCGGCGCCGGCCGTCGTGAGCGACCCGGTCGGGCAGATCGACCTGGCCCCCACCTTCTGCGCCATCGCCGGCATCTCCCCGCCCGACTGGATGCAGGGCCGGCCCCTGCCGGTGGCCGACGGCGAGCCGGGCCGGGAGCGGGCGCTGTGCGAGTGGGACAGCCAGTTCCCCGGCTACGGCATGCACCTGCGCTCGATCGTGCGGGACGGCTGGCTGTGCACGGTCTACGAGCCGTCGACCGCCGGGCGGCCGAACGGGCTGGAGCGGGCGCTGGGCGACGGCGTGCTGCGGCCGGCGTCGGTGGTGTACGAGCGCACCGCCGACGGGCCCGGCGGCGTCGGCATCGCCACCGGCGAGCTGTACGCCCTGGCCGACGACCCGCACCAGTGGCACAACCGGTGGGACGACGCCGGCTGCCGGTCGCTGCGGGACGACCTGGTCGACGACCTGTACGCCAGCCTGCCCGACGAGGTGCGGCACCTCGACGTGGTCGCCCCGGCCTGAGCCGGCCTGAGAGGAGCCAGTCATGGACGTCCTGCGCACCCCCGACGAGCGCTTCGCCGGGCTGCCCGACTACCCGTTCGCCCCCCACTACGTGGAGGTGGACGGCGGCCGGCTGCGGGTCCACTACCTGGACGAGGGCCCGGCCGACGGGCCGGTCGTGCTGCTGATGCACGGCGAGCCGTCGTGGTCGTTCCTCTACCGGCGCATGATCCCGGTGCTGGCCGGGGCCGGGCTGCGGTGCGTGGCGCCCGACCTGGTCGGCTTCGGCCGGTCGGACAAGCCGGCCGCCCGGGAGGACTACAGCTACGCCCGCCACGTGGCCTGGATGCGGGAGGCGCTGTTCGACCGCCTGGGCCTGACCGGGGTCACGCTGGTCGGCCAGGACTGGGGTGGGCTGATCGGCCTGCGGCTGGTGGGCGAGCACCCCGACCGGTTCGCCCGGGTGGTGGCGGCCAACACCGGGCTGCCGACCGGCGACACCCCGATGAGCGAGGCGTTCCTGGCCTGGCAGCGGTTCTCGCAGGAGACGCCGGAGTTCCCGGTGGGACGCATCGTGGCCGGCGGGTGCCGGACCGACGTGGCGCCCGAGGTGGTGGCGGCCTACGACGCCCCGTTCCCGTCCGACGCGTTCACGGCGGGCGCCCGGGCGTTCCCGGTGCTGGTCCCGACGTCGCCGGACGACCCGGCGGCCCCGGCCAACCGGGCGGCGTGGGAGACGCTGGCCGGCTGGGACCGCCCGTTCCTGACGGCGTTCTCCGACGGCGACCCCATCACCGGTGGCGGCGAGGCCATCTTCCAGCGCACGATCCCGGGCGCGCAGGGCCACACGCACCCCACCATCGCCGGCGGCGGCCACTTCCTCCAGGAGGACTGCGGCCACGAACTGGCCCAGGTGGTCGCCGACTTCGTCGCCGCCACCTGAACTACGCCACTTGTCTTACTACGCCGTCTGACTTAGCGTGACCGCATGCCCCGGGGGGATGCGGCACGGGCCGCGTTGGTGGCGAGCGCCGAGCGGTTGTTCGCGTTGCGGGGGGTCGAGGCCGTGTCGCTGCGGGACGTGTGTGCCGACGCCGGGCAGCGGAACCACTCTGCGGCGCAGTACCACTTCGGGGACCGGGCCGGGTTGGTCGGCGCCGTCTACGAGAACCGCATGCGGCACGTCGACCGGCGGCGGGGTGAGCGGCTCGCGGTCCTCGGCGAGGACGACGTGCGGGGTCTGGTCGAGGCGCTGGTCGTGCCCCTGGTCGAGGTGGTCGACGAGACCGCCGGCTGGTACGCCCGCTTCCTGGCC
>DATFRN010000309.1:0-9750 GCA_035263165.1 Acidimicrobiales bacterium
GACGGCCTGGCGCTCGGCCCGCGGCAGGCGGCGCAGCGCGCGCATCGCCTCGTCGGCCAGGCGGGCGGCGTCGATGGCGGCGGCAACGGCGTCGGCCTCGTCGCCGGTGAACCGGGGCAGGGCGGACCCCAGCCGCCGGCGGGCCCGGTGCTGCCGGACCCGGTGGCGGAACCCGCGCTGGGCGACCCGCCAGGCGATCCCCAGCAGCCAGGGCCGCGCCGTGTCCGACACCGGGACGTAGCGCCCGGCCCGGGTCAGGGCGACGACGAACGTCTCCGACACGATGTCGGCCACGTCGTCCGTCGACGCGCCGAGCCGGACCGCGAAGCCGGTCACCGCGGCGCGATGGCGGCGGTACAGCCGGGCGAACGCCTCGGGGTCACCGGCGGCAGCCGATGTCAGGCAGGCGGCGTCGCTCTCGCCCATAACGCCCCTCATGTGGAGTAATGCCCGCTACCGCCCGCAGCATGTCACGACCCGGCCCGCACGCGACGGGCGCCGGGGTGTGCCAACCTTGACCCACCGCGGTTGCCCGGGACCGTGTGCCGTGTCTCCCTCCGAACCTTGTTCGCCCCTCACCGTCCGCCTGCTCGGCGGCGTCGCCGTCGTCGCCGACGGCCACGAGCTCGCGGGTTTCGAGGCGCCGCGGCTGCGCGAGCTGCTGGCCCGCCTGGTGCTGGCCCGCGGCGCAGCGCTCGACCGCCCGGCGCTGGCGTTCGCCCTCTGGCCGGCCTCGACCGAGCCCCAGGCCCGCACCAACCTGCGCCACCTGCTGCACGACCTGCGGCGGGCCCTGCCGGAGGCCGAGCGCTACGTCGAGATCACCCCGTCGCGGCTGCGCTGGCGCCCCGACGCCCCGGCCGCGGTCGACGTGCTCGGATTCCTGGCGGCCTGCGAGGCCGGCGACCCGGAGGGGGCGCTCGGCCACTACGGCGGCGACCTGCTGCCCGGCGCCTACGCCGACGCCGTCCTGGCCGAGCGGGAGCGGCTGGCCGCGCTGGCCGGCGACGCGCTCCGGTCCCTGATCGCGGCGGCCGCGGCGGCGGGCGACGACGCCGCCGCGCTGGACTGGGGCTGGCGGCTGCTGGCGCACGACCCCCTGGCCGAGGACGCCTACCGGGCGATGATGGAGGCTCACGCCCGCCAGGGCGAGCGGGCCTCCGCCCTGCGGCTCTACCACGCCTGCGTGGAGATGCTGGCCCGCGAGCTCGACGTCGAGCCGTCGGCCGCCACCCGCCGGGTGTACGCCGCGCTCCAGGCCGAGTCCGACACCGCCGGCCCCGACCGGGACACCGGCCGGCCGGCCCGCCCCGGCCTGGTGGGGCGGGCGGGGGAGTGGGACACCGCCCTCGCCGCCTGGCGCGACGCTGCCGGCGGCCGGGCCGGCCTGCTGCTGGTGAGCGGCGAGCCGGGCGTGGGCAAGTCGCGGCTGCTGGACGAGCTGGCCCGGGCGGTGCCCGGGGCCGGCGGGCGGGTGGCCCGGGCCCGGGCCTACGAGACCGGGGGCCGCCTGCCGTGGGGGCCGGTGATCGACTGGCTGCGGGGCGACGCCGTCCGGGCGTCGGTGGCCGCGCTCGAGCCGGCCTGGCGGGCCGAGCTGGGCCGCCTGGTGCCGGAGCTGGGCGCCGGGGGCACCCCGGCGGGCGGGGGCGACGCCGGCCTGTTCTCCCTGCCCGGCGGGGACGCCCTCCAGCGCCGCCGGCTGCTGGACGCCGTCGGCCGGGCCCTCACCGGGGCGGGGCCGCTGCTGCTGGCGCTCGACGACCTCCAGTGGTGCGACGAGGACACCATCGACGCCGTCGGCTTCGTCGCCCACGCGTTCCCCGAGGCGCCGGTGCTGGTGGCGACCACGCTGCGGGACCACGAGGTCGACGCCGGCCACCCGGCGGTGCGCCTGGTCGACGAGCTCGACCGCGACGGCGTCGT
Source organism: Acidimicrobiales bacterium (assembly GCA_035263165.1). GTDB lineage: Bacteria > Actinomycetota > Acidimicrobiia > Acidimicrobiales > VFJN01 > ZC4RG19. The sequence continues at coordinate 1,927 of DATFRN010000309.1, forward strand.
CGTCCGGGTCCCGCTGGCCCGCCTCGACGCCGCCAGCACGGCCGAGCTGGCCCACCGGCTGACCGGCGCCGACGTGGACGGCCCGGCGGCCGAGCGGCTGTTCGCCGCGACCGACGGCAACCCGCTGTTCGTGGTGGAGGCCGTGCGGGCGGGCTTCGACGGCCGGGCCGACGCCATGCCGCTCACCCCGACCGTGCAGGCCGTGATCCGCTCCCGTCTGCGGCGGCTGTCCCCGGCGGCGGCCGGCGTGGCCGAGGTGGCCGCCACCGTGGGCCGGGACTTCACCCTCGACGAGCTGGCCGCGGCCACGGGCACCGAGCCCACCGAGCTGATCGAGCCGGTCGACGAGCTGTGGCGGCACCGGATCATCCGCGAGCACCGGGGCGCCTACGACTTCGGCCACGACCTCATCCGCCAGGTGGCGGCGGACTCGGTCAGCCCGGCCCGCCGGCGGCGGCTGCACCGGGACATCGCGCTCGGCCTCGCCGCGGCCCACGCCGACGACCCGGGACCGGTGAGCGCCCGGCTGGCCCGCCACTACGCGGCGGCCGCCCTGGTGCCCGAGGCCATCGCCGCCCTGCGGGCCGCGGCCGCCTGGTCGCTCGAGGTCTACGCGCTCGACGACGCCGTCGCCTCGCTGCGCCAGGCGTTGGGCCTGCTGGAGGGCCAGGCCGGCGGCCCGCCCCGGGACGCGCTCGAGCTCGACCTGCGCCAGGAGCTGGGCGTGCCGCTGGTGGCGCGGGACGGCTACGCCTCGGCCGGGGCGCTCGAGGTCTACGAGCGGGCGGCAGCGCTGGCCCGCCGGCTGGGCCGTCCGCTCAGCCCGCCCGTGCGCCGGGGGCTGGGCCTGGCCGCCATCATGACCTGCCGGTTCGACGTGGCCTCGGCCCAGGGCGCGGCCCTGCTGGAGGACAGCGGCGCCGACCCCACCGCCGCTGTCGAGGGCCACTACCTGTCGGGCGTCGCCGCCTTCTGGCGGGGCGACCTGGCCGCCTCGGCCGAGCACCTGGAGGCCGCGGTGCGGGACTACCGGCCCGAGCTGGGCCCGGACCACCTGGCCCGCTACGCCCAGGACCCCGAGGCCGTGTGCCTGGTCCGGCTCGGCCTGACCCTGTGGTTCGCCGGCCAGCCCGACCGGGGCCGAGAGCTGGCCGACCGGGCCCGGGCCCAGGCCGCGGCGCTCGGCCACCCCATGACCCGCAGCTACGTGCTCACGTATGCGGCCGTGATCGCAGCCGAGGAGGGCGACATCCGGGCGGCGGACGCCCTGGTCACCGAGGCCGAGGCGCTGTACGACCGCCAGCCCATCGGCTCGTTCGTGGCGATCGGGCGGGTGCTGCGGGCCTGGGTCGACGTCCAGGCCGACCCGCAGGACGACGGGGCCCCGCTGGCGGCGGCGGTCGACGGCCTGCGGGTGGTCGACCAGACGCTGCACCTGACCTACGGCCTGACCCTGCTGGCCCGGGCCCACCTGGCCGCGGGGCGCCGGGCGGAGGCCCGGGCCGTCGTGGCCGAGGCCCGCTCCTGGAGCGCCGCCCACGACCAGCGCTACCTGGACCCCGAGCTGGAGCGGCTGGCCACGACGGCCGGGTAGACGGACCGGGGACGCGCCCGGAACGCGGCGGGGAACGCCTGGGGAACGCCCCGGTCGCGAGGGTTGTGGCAGACCCCTGCCACGAGAGGCGAGCAACCCCATGACCGAACTGACGCAACTGGACGGCGCCGTGCGCGGGCGCATCATCCGCCCGGGCGACGCCGACTACGACGAGGCCCGTGCGGTCCACAACGGCATGCACGACCGCCGGCCGGCGGCCGTGGTCCAGGCCCGGGACGCGGCCGACGTGGTCGCGGCGGTGGCGGCCGCCCGCGAGGCGGGCATCGACATCGCGGTGCGGGGCGGGGGCCACAGCGTCCCCGGCTTCGGCACCGTCGACGACGGCCTGGTCATCGACATGTCCGGCCTGCACGACGTGCACGTCGACCCGGCGAACAGCCGGGCCCGGGTGGGCGGCGGCGCCACCTGGGGCGACGTCGACCACGCCACCCACGCCTTCGGCCTGGCCACCACCGGCGGCATCATCTCGACCACCGGCGTGGCCGGCCTGACGCTCGGCGGCGGCATCGGCTACCTGGCCCGGGCCTACGGCCTGTCCTGCGACAACCTGCTGTCGGCCGACGTCGTCACCGCCGACGGCAAGCTGGTCACCGCCAGCGACTACCAGAACGAGGACCTGTTCTGGGCGCTGCGGGGCGGCGGCGGCAACTTCGGCGTCGTCACCAGCATGGAGTTCCAGCTCCACCCGGTGAGCACGATCGTCGGCGGCCCGATGCTCTTCGACTACGAGGACGCCGAGACCGTGTTCCGCTTCTACCGGGACTTCATCGAGGACGCCCCCGAGGCGCTCGGCTGCTTCTTCGGCTGGCAGATCGCCCCGCCGCTGCCGTTCGTCCCCGAGGACCGGGTCGGCGACCTGTTCTGCGCGCTGGTGGCCTGTTGGACCGGCCCGGCCGACGAGGCCGACAAGGTCCTCCAGCCGCTGCGCAACGTGGCCGAGGTCAAGGCCGAGCACGTCGGGCCCATGCCCTACCCGGCGCTCAACAGCGCCTTCGACGGGCTCTTCCCCGACGGCCTCCAGCAGTACTGGAAGGCGGACTTCGTGCGGGACCTGCCCGACGAGGCCATCCGCACCCACGTCGCCCAGGCGGCCGGCACCCCGACCGTCAGCTCGACCATGCACATGTACTCGATCAACGGGGCCGTGCAGCGGGTCGGTGCCGACGAGACGGCGTTCGGGCACCGGGACAAGGCGTTCGCCGAGGTCATCGTCGGCGCCTGGTCCGACACGGCCGACAACGAGGCCAACATCCGCTGGGTGCGCGACTACTACGACGCCGTGCACCCGTACTCGGGCAGCGACGGCGGCTACATCAACTTCATGGCCGACGACGACGCCGGGCGGGTCGAGGCCAACTTCGGGCGCAGCTACGCCCGCCTGGCCCAGGTCAAGCGCACGTACGACCCGGACAACGTGTTCCACCTCAACCAGAACGTCGTGCCGGCGGGCTGACGGGGACGGCGACCCGCAGCCTGCCCCGCCCCGGCGACCGACCCGCTCTCCCTCCGGGCCGGTCGCCGGGGCCGCGGCGCGCCCACGCCGGCGTCGGTGTTCCCCGGCGTGGACCCGGATACGGTCGGCGCCATGTGTGGCCGCTTCGTGTCCGCCTCGCCGCCGGACGAGATCGCCAAGTACTTCGACGCCGCCTCGCCCGAGGCGCTGCTGGAGCCGTCCTACAACGTGGCGCCGACCAACGACATCTACGCGGTGACCGCGGACGGGGGGGTGCGCCGGGTCGAGGCGTTCCACTGGGGCCTGGTGCCGGGGTGGGCCAAGGACCCCAAGGTCGGGTCGCGCATGATCAACGCCCGGGCCGAGACGCTGGCCACCAAGAACGCCTACAAGCCCGCGTTCAAGCGCCGGCGCTGCCTGATCCCCGCCGACGGCTTCTACGAGTGGAAGAAGCTGCCGGGCAAGAAGCAGAAGCAGCCGTACTTCATCAGCCGGCCCGACGGCGAGCGCTACGCCTTCGCCGGGCTGTGGGAGGTGTGGCGAGGCCCCAAGGATGCCGAGGGCAACCGCACCGGCGACCCGCTGCGGTCGGCCACGATCATCACCACCACCCCCAACGACACCATGGCCGAGATCCACGACCGCATGCCGGTCATCCTGCCGGCCACCGCCTGGGACCAGTGGCTCGACCCCGACAACGACGACATCGACACCCTGGGCCAGCTGCTGGTGCCGTCGCCGCCGGTGCTCACCCGGCTCCAGCCGGTGTCGACGATGGTCAACAACGTGCGCAACAAGGGCGAGGAGCTGATGCGCCCGGCCCGCCCCGACGAGCTGGTCGAGGTCGACTGACCGCCCGTTTCCTCCCCTCACGGCCCGTGCCGCCGTAGACTCGCAGCGGGCGAACGGGAGGGGGCGGGACATGGACGCCGCCGCGGAGCGCACGGAGCGCGACCAACCCTGGGAGATCCGGGTCCAGGTCGAGATCGACACGCTGCGGGTGATGGCCGCCAGCGCCACGCAGGACTGCGGCGGCCACCCGCCGTGCGGCGTGGCCACCTGCCCGGTCTGCTCGGGCTGGCAGGCGCACCTGCTCGAGGCCGAGCGCTACCTCGACTCACCCCGCAACCCGCTGCGGTGGTGGGCGGGCACCCGGGTGGAGGGCGCCTGGGGCCACGTCGACGCGGCCGCGGTCGAGATGGTGCGGGGCGTGTTCGACACCGACCAGATCGTCGGGCTCACGCCCCGGATCCAGGGCACGATCGACCGCTGCCTGCGCCCCCTGCGTCCCGAGCGGGTGGCGGCCAACGCCCTGCTCGACCGCCTGGGCCGCGAGCACACCGTCAAGCTCACCCGGCACGACCGCGAGTGCCTGGCCAGCGCCCTGACGGCCGCCAACGACTCCAACGCCGCCAACTACCAGCGGCTGCGGCGGTTCCAGGGCAAGGTCATGGGCAGCGCGCTGGTGATGATCCTGCTCGTCCTGTTCATCCTGTACGTGGGGGTGGCCCACCCCCGGCTGGTGCCGCTGTGCTTCCCGGACCCCCAGGAGCAGGTCGACGAGGCGCCGACCCCGGGCGCGCCGGCCGCCGAGCCGGCACCGGTCGTGTGCCCCGGCACGGCCACGCCCGCCGCCGGCGACCCCCTGGCCAGCCAGGACGCCGACCAGCGGGCCTCGTCGACCGACGTGGCCACCGTGCTGCTGTTCGGGCTGATCGGGGCGGCGCTGACCAGCGTGGCCTTCGTGATCCGGCCGGCCTCGGCCACGCCGCTGCCGGCCACCAGCATCCGGGTGTTCCAGGGGCTGCTCAAGGCCGCCACCGGGATGATCACCGCCATCCTCGGGCTGCTGTTCCTGCGGGCCGGGGTCGTGCCCGGCTTCACCCGGATCGACACCCGGTCGCAGATCCTCGTCTACGCCGTCGTGTTCGGCGCGGCCCAGCAGCTGGTGACCCGGCTCATCGACGCCCGCTCGGACAGCCTGCTCGACTCGGTGAAGACCAACGCCAGCCCGGTCGTGAGCGGCGACGAGACCGGGCCCGACGACGCCGCGTCCTAGGTAGGCGTGCGGCACAAGAGCGCCACAGCGGCCACCGGGGTCAGTGCTTCCCGCTCTTGCCGCTTCGCAGCGGGCCGCTCGGGCCACGGCTGCGCCTAACGGCGCAGCCTCTAGGTAGGGGCGTCGGGCCCCAGCGCGGACCGCAGCCGGTCGGCGGCGTCGTCGAGGGCGGCCGGGTCGGGGGAGTGGTCGGCCCTGGCGAAGGACAGGTCGGCCTCGCTGTCGATGGGGATGAGGTGCAGGTGGCAGTGGGGCACCTCGAGCCCGGCGATGATCATGCCGATGCGGGCCGGGGTGAACGCCGCCATCTGCGCCAGGCCGATGCGGCGGGCCACGTCCATGAGGTGGGCGGCCAGGTCGGCGTCGAGGTCGACCCAGTGGTCGACCTCCTCGACCGGCACGACCAGCGTGTGGCCCGGGGCGATGGGGGCGATCGTCAGGAACGCCACCGCCCGGGGGTCGCGCCACACGAACCGCCCGGGGATCTCGCCCTCGATGATCTTGGTGAACAGCGTGGCCATCGCTCGCACACTAAGGCACCGCCTACCCTGCACCGGCGAGATGGACGTCACCGCCGCACCCGAGTCCCGGGTGCTCACCCTGCCCAACGTCATCACGCTGATCCGGCTGGCGTGCCTGCCCGTGTTCCTGTGGCTGCTGTTCGCCGAGGAGAACCGGGCCGCCGCCGGATGGCTGCTGGCCGGCCTGGGCGTCACCGACTGGGTCGACGGCTACCTGGCCCGCCACCTGCACCAGGTGTCGGAGCTGGGCAAGATCCTCGACCCGGTCGCCGACCGGCTGCTGTTCTTCGTGGGCGCCGGCGGCATCCTCATCGACGGCTCGGTGCCGGTGTGGTTCGCGGTGGTGGTGCTGGTCCGCGAGACGCTGGTCGGCGGGGCCACGCTGATCCTGGCCGCCATGGGCGCCCGCCGCATCGACGTCACCTGGTACGGCAAGGCCGGCACCTTCCTGCTGATGATGTCGTTCCCCCTGTTCCTGGCGGGCAACTCGACGCTGTCGTGGGCCGACTTCGGCCAGCTGTGCGCCTGGCTGACCGGGATCCCCGGCCTGGCGCTCAGCCTGTACTCGGCCGCCCTCTACGTCCCCCTGGCCCGCACGGCGCTGGCCGAGGGCCGGGCCGACCGCGCCGCCAAGGCCGCCGGCTCGGCCGCCTAGGTCCCGGCGACAGACGGGCGAAATCCGGGCGTAAGCGCCACCGCGGGTGGCCGATCGCCCGCGGCCGGACGGTACCGTCGGGGCCATGAAGGCCGTGATCATGGCGGGCGGGGAGGGCACCCGGCTGCGCCCCCTCACCTCCAACGCCCCGAAGCCGATGATGCCGATCGCCAACGCCCCGATGATGGAGCACATCGTGGCCCTCCTGCGCGACCACGGCTTCGACGACATCGTGGTCACCGTCGCGTTCATGGCCAACCACATCCGCAACTACTTCGGCGACGGCTCGGAGTACGGCGTCCGCATGGTGTACGCCACCGAGGAGACCCCGCTCGGCACGGCGGGCTCGGTGCGCAACGCCCGCGAGGAGCTCGACGAGCGGTTCCTCGTCATCTCGGGTGACGTGCTCACCGACATCGACCTCGGCGCCGTCGCCCGGTTCCACGACGAGCGGGGGGCGCTGGCCACCATCGGCCTCACGCCGGTCGAGAACCCGCTCGAGTTCGGCATCGTCATCACCCGCGACGACGGCAGCATCGAGCGCTTCCTCGAGAAGCCCACCTGGGGCCAGGTGTTCAGCGACACCATCAACACCGGGATCTTCGTGCTGGAGCCCGAGATCTTCGACTACATCCAGCCGGGCCGGTCGGTCGACTTCAGCTCCGAGGTGTTCCCCCGCCTGCTGGACGACGGCCGCCCGCTGTTCGGGGCCGTGGTGGAGGGCTACTGGGAGGACGTGGGCACGCTGGAGGCCTACGTGCGCGCCCACAAGGACGTGCTCGACGGCCGGGTCGACGTCGAGATCCCCGGGTTCGAGATCAGCGACGGCGTGTACCTGGGGGAGGGAGCCGACATCCACCCCAACGCCCGCATCGAGGGGCCGGTCATCATCGGCGACTACTGCCGGGTCGAGGGCAACGCCCGGCTGGGCGAGTACACGGTCCTGGGCACCAACGTGCGGGTCCGGGCCGGGGCGGACCTGCAGCGCGCGGTCATCCACGACAACACCTACATCGGCGAGGGCGTGCGCCTGCGGGGCACGACGGTGGGCCGCTCCTGCGACCTGCGCAACGGGGTGCGGGGCGAGGAAGGCGTCGTGCTGGGCGACGAGTGCTTCGTCGGCGAGCAGGCGGTGCTCAGCGCGGGCGTCAAGGTCTACCCGTTCAAGACCGTCGAGGGCGGCGCCGTCATCAACAGCTCGATCGTGTGGGAGTCGCGCGGCTCACGCAGCCTGTTCGGCCGGGTGGGCGTGGCCGGCCTGGCCAACGTGGACGTGACCCCCGAGCTCGCGACCCGCGTCGCGATGGCCTTCGCCACCACGCTGAAGAAGGACGCCACGCTCATCACCTCCCGGGACTCGTCCCGCTCGGCCCGCATGCTCAAGCGGGCGATGATGGCGGGGATCAACGCCGCGGGCGGCAACGTGCGCGACCTGGAGGTCGCCTCCGTGCCGGTCACCCGCTTCGCCGTGTCCCGCCCGGAGGCCGACGCCGGCATCACGATCCGCCTGGAGGAGGACGA
>DATFRN010000310.1:0-12132 GCA_035263165.1 Acidimicrobiales bacterium
CGCTCGGCGGCCACCGCCGCCAGCCGCTCGCCCCGGCCGGCACCCTTGCGGGGCAGGAAGCCCTCGAACACGAAGCGCCGGGCGGGCAGGCCGCTCACCACCAGGGCGGCGAGGGCGGCCGAGGGTCCGGGGACGACCTCGACCGCGTGGCCGGCCGCCACGGCCCGGGCGACGAGCCGCTCGCCCGGGTCGGAGATGGCGGGCATGCCGGCGTCGGACACCAGCGCCACCCGCTCGCCCCGGGCCAGGCGGGCCAGGACGCCGGGGATCTCGCGGTCCTCGGTGTGCTCGTTGACGACGACCAGCGGGCGGCGGGGGACGCCGGCGTGGGCCAGCAGCCGGCCGGTGCGCCGGGTGTCCTCGCAGCACAGGGCGTCGGCGGCCCGTAGGGCCTCGACCGCCCGCGGGCTGAGGTCGCCGAGGTTGCCGATCGGCGTCCCCACCAGCACGAGGACGCCGTCAGTCACCCCCCTTGACCTCCAGGCGGTCGCCGGGGCGGAGGTTCCAGCGGGCGAACGCCCCGGCCTCGGCCTCGATGACGTTGCGGGCCCGCCACACGGGCCGGGACATCCGGTAGCGGGGCAGGGTCAGGAGCCGGATCACCTGCAGGTCGGCGTCGCAGAAGGCCACGTCGATCGGGAACCGCATCCCGATCGTGTGCACCGACCGGGCGGGCGCCAGGAGCAGCGCTCCGTCGATCCCGTCCCGCCCGAGCAGCCCCCGCGCCCGGTCGCGCCAGCCGTCGGCCACCTCCAGGCTCGCCAGCACCTCCCCGTCACGCAGCAACCACGCCACGCCGCACATGATGCCGAAGCCCACGCCCACTTGCGCGCCGCCGGCCGGTTCCGCGAGGCGCGTTCGCCGGCCGCGCCCGCCGGCCTACGGGGTGCGGCCGATGAACGCCAGCAGCCGGGTCTGGACGTCGGCATCGTCGGGCACCTCGACGCGGGGCCCGTACTGGCCGCTCCGGCGCATGGCCTCCTCCATCGGCAGCATGCCCTCGAGCAGCGCCGCGCACGTCCCGGGGTCCAACGTCTCGTCCTGGCCGGTGGCTCGGGCGAGGTCCCAGCGGTGCATGAACACGTCGCTCGTGTAGATCATGTCGATGGCCTGCCGGAGCGGCATCGTGCCGATGTGCGGCAGGTCGTAGGTGCGCCCGGCGACGGCCGGGTCGTCGAGCAGGGCCTGCACGGCCCCGGCGTGGGTGAGCCAGGCGCCGGCCGGGTCCTCGTCGACCGACGGCCCGGCGGCCAGCGTGATCCCCGTCGCCCCCTGGAGGAACGCCGGGAGCCACTCGACCAGGTGGCGGACGACGTCGCGGGCGAGCCAGCCGTCGACCGGCGCGGGGTCGTCCCACGCGGCCGGGGCGGTGCCCTCGACCGTCCTGGTGAACTCGCCGGCGATGCGCCGGTGGGTGTCGGCCTCGTCCATCAGAGCTGGTCCAGGAGGGCGTCGAGCTTGGCGTAGCCCTCGTCGACACCCGTCTCCATGCCGCTGGCCAGCCACTGGTCGCGCCCCTCGAAGCTGTCGACCAGCGACTGGGTGCGCAGCCGGGTGCGGCCGTCGCCGAGGTCCTCGAACCGCAGCGTCTCGAGGGCGACGTCGTCGGGCAGCCCGTCGAAGGTGAAGGTCTGGACGATGCGGTCGTCGCCGACGTCGTGGAAGCAGCCGTGGAAGGCGTAGTCCACGCCGTCGCGGCTGGCGACGTAGCGCCAGCGGCCGCCGGTGGTGGCGTCCCAGTCGAGGATCTTGGTCTCCATCCCGTTGGGTCCGACCCAGCGGGCGAACAGCTCGGGGTCGGTGTGGGCCCGGATCACCTGCGCCGGCGTGGCGTCGAAGTCCCGGGTCATGCGGACGATCGGCACGTTGGGGTCGGCCTCGATCGTGACCTGGTGGCGGCCGGTGGTGGTCATGACGCTGCTCCTTCGGTGGGTTGCTCGTCGGATCGCTCGCCGTCCCGCATCTCGGCGAGGACGGCGTCCAGGCGCTCGTAGCGCTCCTGGGCCTGCTGGCGGTAGCGCTCGATCCACTTCGTCATCAGGTCGAAGACCTCCGCCTCGAGATGGCAGGGCCGCCGCTGGGCGTCCCGGCGCTGGCTCACCAGGCCGGCGTCGGAGAGCACCCTGATGTGCTTGGACACCGCCTGGACGGAGACGTCGTAGGGCTCGGCCAGGTCCCCGACCGTCGCATCGCCGACGGCGAGACGGGCCACGATGTCCCGCCTCGTGGGATCGGCGAGTGCGGCAAAGACTCGCGACAACCGGTCGTCGGCCACGGACGCTCCTTGCTCAACTAACTGGTTGATGAAGAAGCTACGCCCGACCGGCGACCATTGTCAACCATTTGGTTGAGGAGCTCACACGTTGAAGCGGATCTCCATCGTGTCGCCGTCGGCGACCTCGTAGTCCTTGCCCTCGATGCGGAGCTTGCCGACGTCGCGGGCCTTGGACCAGCTGCCGATCTCGATCAGCTCGTCCCAGGCGATGACCTCCGCCCGGATGAACCCCTTCTCGAAGTCCGTGTGGATCACCCCCGCGCACTGGGGGGCCTTCCACCCGGCCCGGAACGTCCAGGCCCGGGACTCCTTCTCGCCGGTCGTGAAGAACGTGCGCAGCCCCAGCAGGTGGTACGCCGAGTGCACGAACCGGCCGAGCGCGCCCTCGCCCAGGCCCAGGGCCTCCAGCATCTCGGCCCGCTCGTCCAGCGTCAGCTGGGCCGCCTCGGCCTCCAGCTGGACGCTGACCCCCAGCACCTCGGCCCGACCGGCCAGCTCGGCCTCCACCGGGGCCACGATGGCGGCGGCGTCGTCCAGCTGGTCCTCGCCCAGGTTGACCACCGCCAGCACCGGCCGGTTGGTCAGCAGGAAGTACGGCCGGAGGAGGGCGCGCGCGTCGGCGTCGAGGTCGCTGCGGTACAGCGGCGTCCCGGCCGCCAGCACCGCCTCGGCCGCGTCGAGGGCGGCCACCTCGTCGGCCAGCGCCCGGTCGGCCTTGGCCGCCTTGCGCCGCTTGACCACCTGGCCCTCGACCGACTCCAGGTCGGCCAGCGTCAGCTCCAGCTCGACCACCCGCAGGTGCTCCAGCGGGTCGGCCGGACCGGGCACGTCGGGGTCGGCGAAGGCCCGCAGCACGTAGACCACGGCGTCGACCTCGCGGATGTTGGCCAGGAACCGGTTGCCCAGCCCCTCGCCCTTGCTCGCCCCCTCGACCAGCCCGCCGATGTCGACGAACTGCACGCTGGCCGGCACCACGTTGCGGCTGGCCGACATGGCCGCCAGCGCGTCGAGCCGGGGGTCGAGCACCTTGGCCACGCCGACGTTGGGGTCGCGGGTGGCGAAGGCGTAGGGCGCGGCCAGCGCGCCCCCGCCCGCCAGGGCGTTGTACAGCGACGACTTGCCCGCGTTGGGGAGCCCGACGAACCCGAACCGTTCCACCCTGCGAGGCTAGCGAGGGTCGGTAGGGTCGCCCCCATGCACCACGAGCCCGAGCGCGAGATCGTCGTGCGGGGCACCGGCGAGGCCCGCACCCTGCCCGACCTGGCCATCCTCCAGATCGCCGCCACCGCCGACGACGCCAGCGCCGAGGGCGCCCAACGCCGCCGGGGCGAGATCGTGGCCGCCGTCGACGCCGTGCTCGACGAGCACGCCGAGGCGATCGCCCGGATCCTGCCCGCGGCCGTGTCGGTCCAGCCCCGCACCCGCTGGCACAAGGGCCAGGACGTCCGCACCGGCTGGCGGGCCTCCCGCTACACCCAGGTCGAGGTGACCGGGCTCGACGCCGTCGGCCGGATCATGGCCGGGGTCGCCGCCGCCGGCGCCGCCGTCACCGGGCCCCGCTGGTCGCTGCAGCCCGACAACCCCGCCCACGAGGCCGCCCGGGTGGCGGCGGCCGAGGACGCCCGGCGCCGGGGCGAGTCCTACGCCCGGGCCCTCGGCCTGACGCTCGGCCCGGTGGCCTGGGTGGCCGAGCCCGGCCTGCGCTCCCCCGGGCCCGACTACGCCATGGGGGTCGCAGCGCCCCGCCTCCAGTTCGCGGCCGCCAGCGCGGCCGCCGAGGAGCCGGTCGAGGAGGTCACCCCGGCCGAGCTCACCGTCGACGCCGCGGTCGAGGTCGCCTTCGCGATCGTTTAGAACGGGGGGATGGACCCGGCCGCCGCGCTCGACCGCATCGTCTACCTGCTCGACCGCGACCTCGCCGAGGGCCAGAAGGTGCGGGCCTTCGCCCGGGCCCGCGACGTGGTCGAGGCCACCGACCCCGGCGAGCTGGCCGCCCTCCACGCCGCCGGCAAGCTCACCGACCTGGCCGGCATCGGCCCCACCACCGGCCGGGTCATCGCCGAGGCCCTGGCCGGCGACACGCCCGGCTACCTGGCCAGGCTGGAGGACGAGACGGCCGTCCCGGTGGGCGAGGGCGGCGAGCTCCGCACCGCCCTGCGGGGCGACTGCCACACGCACTCGACCTGGTCCGACGGCGGCGCCCCTATCGCCAAGATGGCCCACACCGCCCTGGCCCTCGGCCACGAGTACATGGTCCTCACCGACCACTCCCCCCGGCTCACCGTGGCCCACGGGCTCACCGCCGAGCGGTTGCGGGCCCAGCTCGAGGAGGTCCGGGCGCTCAACGAGGACCTGGCCCCGTTCCGCATCCTCACCGGCATCGAGGTCGACATCCTGGAGGACGGCGCCCTCGACCAGGCCGAGGACCTCCTGGCCGAGCTGGACGTGGTCGTGGCCAGCGTCCACTCCAAGCTGCGCATGGAGCGCCGGGAGATGACCCGGCGCATGGTCCGGGCGGTGGCCAGCCCGCACGTCGACATCCTCGGCCACTGCACCGGCCGCAAGCTGGTCGGCCGGGGCCGGCCGCCGTCGACGTTCGACGCCGAACTCGTGTTCGCGGCCTGCGCCCAGTTCGGGACCGCGCTGGAGATCAACTGCCGCCCCGAGCGCCAGGACCCGCCCGAGGACCTGCTGGAGCTGGCCATCGAGTGGGAGCTCGACTTCGCCATCGACACCGACGCCCACGCCCCGGGGCAGATGGAGTGGCAGCTCTACGGGTGCGACAAGGCGGCCCGCCACGGCATCCCGCCCGAGCGCATCGTCAACACCCGGGAGGCCGACGACCTGGTGGCGTGGGCGGCCTCACACGCCGAGTGACTTCGGGGCGGCGTGTGACCCTTGACGCCCTTGCCTTGACGCCCTTGCTCCCCTAGCCTGGAGGGCGTGAGAGCAGACGCTTACGTCGCCCGGGTGTCGTCCCGGGTCACCGAGGAGCTCAACCGGCGGGTCGGGGTCCTGCGCGAGCAGGGCCAGGATGCCGACGCCCTCGGCGACCCCGACGACCTGGCCGCCCGCATGCTGGCGGCGGTCCCCCAGCCGTCGCCCTGGGCCGAGCTGGGACCGTTCTACAGCACCACCGGCCTGGCCCGGGTCCTCGGCGGCGTCAGCCGCCAGGCGGTCGAGGAGCGCCGCCGGCGGCGCACGGTCCTCGCCCTGCGCACCAGCGACGGGGCCTGGGTCTACCCCGCCTTCCAGCTCGACGACCGCAACCAGGTGGTCGCCGGCCTGGCCGAGGTGATCGGCCGCTTCCAGCCCCGCACCGCCGACGACGAGTGGATGGTGGCGGCCTTCCTGGTCGCGCCCCAGCCCGGCCTGGCCGGCGACAGCATCGTCGGCCACCTGCTCGACGGCGGCGACCCGGCGCAGGCCGCGGCGCTGGCCGACGACCGTGCGGCCCGGTGGGCGCTCGCGACGTAGTCTCACCCTTCGCGTCCGCCCGCCCCGCCCGCGTCCCGGCGCTCGGCCGCGCCCACCGATGCCCTCCGACGCCCGCCGACATCCCGACACCCGCCAGGCCCCCAGCATCGGCCCGCCGCCGCCGGCCGAGGAGCTGTCCGGGTTCCCCGTGTGGCACGTCCACGCCGGCTCGATCCTGTGCCGGGTCACCACGTCGGGCCTGGGGCCCTGGTGGTTCTCCAGCGAGGGCCACGGCCGCTTCGACCTGCCGCCGCCCCGGGGCACCTGCTACCTGGCCGACGACGAGGTGGGCGCCCTGCTCGAGGTGCTGGGGCCGATCCACGTCGTCAGCGCCGCCTGGGCCCGCCAGCTCAGCATCTGGCACCTCGGCCTGCCCCACCAGTGCACCGCCGCCGACACCACCGTGCGGGAGGCCCGGGGCTACGGGGTGACCGCCGAGCTGGCCAGCATCACCCCCTACGACCTGCCCCAGCAGTGGGCCGCGGCCTTCGCGGCCGCCGGCCACGGCGGCGTGCGCTACCGCATCCGCCACGACCCGAGCGGCAGCCGGGCCCTGGCCCTGTTCGGCGCGGCCGGCGAGCGGGTGCGCTGGCCCCGGGGCCGCCGCCGCCCGGTCGACGACGACGTGCTGACCGAGCTCACCGAGGAGACCGGCGTCCGGGTCGCCGCCGTCCCCGCTCTGGCCGACCTGGGCGAGGTGCGGGACTGACCGATATCGTGGCCAGCCATGTCGAAGCGCACCTCCAAGCGCCGGGCCAAGGCGCGCCGCAAGAAGGCCAACCACCGCAACAAGCCGAACGCCGGCCGCTGACGTCCGCAGGCCCGCCGGCGGTGACCGTCCCCCCGGCGCCCGCAGCGCCGCCCGGCGACGACGCCGACGTCCTCCACGGCGTCACCGTGCCCGACCCCTACCGCTGGCTGGAGGACGCCGGCGCCCCGGCCACCCAGGCCTGGGTCGAGGCCCACAACGCCCGCACCCGGGCGGTCCTCGACGCCGACCCCGGCCGCCCGGCCCTGGTCGAGCGGTTCCTCGGGCTGTTCGCCACCGGCACGGCCGGCGCGCCCGCAGTGCGGGGCGGGCAGGTGTTCTCGGTCGACCGCTGGGGCGGCCGCGAGCAGGCGGTGCTGGTGGTCCGCGACCTGGCCGGCGACGGCGCCCCGCCGCCCCGCGTGCTGATCGACCCCCACGAGCTGACCGGCGACCCCACCGCCGCGCTCGACTGGTACGCCCCGTCCGAGGACGGCCGGCTGGTGGCGTTCGGCACCTCGATCAGGGGCGACGAGTGGAGCACGCTGGGCGTCGTCGTCACCGCCACCGGCGAGCACCTGGGCGAGGCCATCCCCCGCACCCGGGGCGCGTCGGTGGCCTGGGCCCCCGACGGCGCCGGGTTCGCCTACACCCGCTTCCCCGACCCCGCCGACGTCGGCGAGGAGGAGGCCAACTACCACCGCACGGTGTGGTGGCACGACCTCGGCGCCGACCACGCCGCCGACACGCCGCTGTTCACCGACCTGCCCGACAAGACGGCCTGGCCCCACGTCGAGATGTCGCGAGACGGCCGCTGGCTGGTGGTCGAGACCACGCTGGGCTGGACCCGGGTCGACGTCCACCTGATCGACCGGACCACGGGCGCCCGCACCACGGTGATCCAGGGCGTGGAGGCGATCTCGTGGTTCACGGTGGCCGACGGGATGCTGGTCGGCCACACCACCCTGGACGCCCCCCGGGGCCGGGTGGTGGCCGCCGACCTCGACGCCCCCACCCCCGACCGCTGGCGGACGGTGCTGCCCGAGTCCGAGGCGGTGATCGAGGCCGTCACGGTGACCGGCGGGTCGCTGCTGGTCGCCGCCACCCACGGCGCCGTCGGCCGGCTGCTCCGGGTGCCCCGGGCCGCCCTGGCCGAGCCGGGGCCCGTCGATCCCGGCACCGTCGCCGAGGTGGCGCTGCCCGAGCCGGGCTCGCTGGCCGGCGTGTCCGGCGACCGCGAGCAGGAGCGGGCCGTGCTGGCCTTCACCTCCTGGACCCGCCCCTCCGCGCTGTGGCGCTGGACCCCCGACGGCCTCGTCCCCTGGAGCGACCTGCCGTCCCCCGTCGACCCCGGCGACTACACGGTGACCGCCGAGCGCTACCCGTCCACCGACGGCACGGCGGTCACCCTGTTCACCGTGCGCCGGGCCGGGGTCGAGCCGGGACCGGCCACGCCGACCCTGCTCACCGGCTACGGCGGCTTCGCGGTGACGATGAGCCCGGCCTACAGCCCGGCGGCGGTGGCCGTGGCCGACGACGGCGGCGTCTTCGCCGTGGCCTGCATCCGAGGCGGGTCGGAGGACGGCGAGGCCTGGCACCGGGCCGGGATGCTGGACCGGCGCCAGCAGGTCCACGACGACTTCGCCGCCGCCGCGGCCTGGCTGGCCGCCGAGGGCCGCACCTCGCCCGACCGGCTCGCCATCCGGGGCGGCAGCAACGGGGGGCTGCTGGTGGCGGTCACGCTCACCCAGCACCCCGAGCTGTGCCGGGCCGTGGTGTGCGCCGTGCCGCTCACCGACATGATCCGCTTCCCCCGGTTCCTCATCGCCCGGCTGTGGACCGCCGAGTACGGCGACCCGGAGGTGGCCGAGGAGTTCGGCTGGCTGCGGGCCTACTCGCCGTACCACCACCTGGTCGCGGGTACCTGCTACCCGGCCACGCTGGTGCTGACCGGCGAGTCGGACGGCCGGGTCGACCCCGCCCACGCCCGCAAGTTCGGCGCCGCCCTGGCCGCCGCCACCTCGTGCCCCGAGGAGCGGCCGGTGCTGGTCCGGGTGGAGGCCCGGGCCGGCCACGGGCAGGGCAAGCCGGCGTCCAAGCAGGCGGACGAGGCGGCCGACGTCCACACCTTCCTGCGCCGGCAGATCGGGCTCGGATCGCCGCAGTAGCGTCGGGCCCGTGCGCACCCGCGGGGCGACCCCGGTCGAGATCGTGGAGCTGGCGGTGGGCGACGAGCCCGCCGCCTGGCGGTCGGTCGGGTTCAGCGTGGGCGACGGCGGCGACTGCACGGTCGGCGGGGTGCGCCTGCGCCTGACCGGCCGGGGCGGCGGGCCGGGGATCACCGCCTGGACGCTGTCGGACATCGACGGCGGCGGCGCGGTCGACGGCGTGCCCACCTCGGGCGCGCCCGCCGCCGGCAACGGGGACGACCCCGACCACCCCAACGGCGTGCGCAGCATCGACCACCTGGTGGCGATGACCGACGACCTCGACCGCACCACCGAGGCGCTGGCCGCCCTCGGGGTCGACCCCCGCCGCGATCGGGACGCCGGCCGGAGCCGCCGCCAGCGGTTCTTCCGGCTGGGCGAGGTGATACTCGAGCTGATCGGCCCCGTCGCCCCCCGGGGCGACGGCCCGGCCCGCCTGTGGGGGCTGGCGTTCACGGTCGACGACCTCGACGCCACCACCCGCTGGCTGGGCGACCGGGCGGGGGCGACCAAGGACGCCGTCCAGCCCGGCCGCCGCATCGCCACGCTGCACGCCGGCGACGACGTGTCGGTGCCGGTGGCGTTCATGTCGGCCCCGCCGGTCGGCATGCCCGGGCCACACCGCTAGGGTGCCGACGCCATGCTCGACCACGTGTTCACCGACGCCATCGGGGCCCTGCGGGACTCGCTGGAGCGCGCCTTCCTGGAGCGCCAGGCGTTCGAGGAGCGGTTCCAGGTCGACGTGCTGCTGGGCGACGTCACCTGGGAGACCTCCTACGGCCTCCCCGGCGAGGGGCTGCCGCCCCGGGTCCAGGCCGACCTGACGCTCGACTGGCCGACGTGGGCCCAGACCGCCTACCGGTCGTGGTACATCGGCGAGCCGTTCAACGACCCGCCCCGCATCGAGATCGAGTTGGTCCTGCGGGTCCAGCGCCTGGCCGAGGCGCCCGAGCCGAGCACGGTGCTGGCCGTGCTGCCCGAGCGGAGCGCCCCCATCGGGTCCGAGCACCTCGAACGGTCGGGGCCCACCATCGAGACCGTGTGCTCGGCCGACCTGAACGAGCGCGAGTTCGCCATCGAGGTGTCCTACGAGGGCAGCTACGAGCTCGACGAGGAGACCCTGGCCGACGGCACCATCCTCGACGACCACCTGAGCGCCATGGGCGGCTGGATCGCATCGACCCTGGTCAAGCTGGGGGACCTCACCCTCCCGTTCCTGCCGGCCGTGGAAGAGGACCACTAGTCCCACTTAAAGCGGCGGGATTACCACTCTCCGCTTGACCTTTCGACATCGCTGCGGAATCGTTCAGCGAGGCGGGCAGTGAGGTCGTGATGAGACTCCCCCGGTCACGCTGGCTCGTCGCTCTGCTGTGCGGTGTCGCCGTCGGTGCCGCCTCCTGCCAGGCGGCGCCGACGATAACCACCCAGACCAACAGCTACTACATGGCCCGGGCCACGGCGCCCGACGCCAGCCGCCTCGGGTGCTTCAACGCGAACCGGTCCGGCCGCATGACCCTGTTCTTCGGCGCGCCGGTGACGGTGCGCGGCGCCTACGGGGCGACTCTGTGGGGCGCCCCCGATCGCAACACCGCCGAGATCGGCCAGACCGTCCAGAACTTCGTGCGGGGCTACGCCTACTGCCGCACCGACTCCCGCAGGCGCCTGCTCATCGGCGTCGGCACCAGCAACAGCGCCATCAACGGCAGGACCGACGCCTGGCTCCAGGCCCACGGCGCGGCCTGGGCGAGGATGGTGGCCAACCTCAACGCCTGGGCCTCGAAGTACTACCCCGGCCACGCCCAGATCTACGCGGCCTGGGACTTCGAGCCGTCCTGGTCGAGCTTCGCCAAGGCCGACCAGTGGATGCACGGCTACGACATCACCCCGGGCCGCCGCCCGCTGTACGCCAACTCCTCGGCCGACGGCTGCCCCACCTCGACCGCCACCAACGGCCCCTGCAACAACGGCTGGACGCAGAACCGGGTGTGGCACCTGGCCTGGCGGCACGACCCCTCCATGCCGATCCCGCAGATCTACGCCACCAGCGGGGTCAACGCCCACCAGTGGCAGCTCATCGACCTGTGGGCCACCGTCGCCCAGCACGACGGCATGTACTTCTACGGGACCATGAGCCAGGCGGGCGCCTGCAAGCAGGCCGGGGCCGGGGCCTGCCCGGGCACCAACAACTCGCCGACCTCGGCCCGCAACTTCCTGCTGTGGTGGCTGCGCACCGACCGCCGCACCAGCCAACCGAGCGTGGACACCATGACCGACATCAGCTGGAACTCGTGATGGCCGGCCACCTGCGCCCCAGGGCCGCCGGGCCGACCCGGGCGGGGATCGTCCTCCTCGCCGTCGTGCTGGCCGGCGTGGGGGCGGGCGCCGCCGCCGGCGCCTCGTTCAGCAAGCCGGCGCCCACCCCGGTCGAGCGCCAGATCCAGGACGAGATCGAGGGCCTCATCGCCAGCGGCGTCCCCAAGGACAGCCCCAAGGTCGCCATGCTGCGGGAGCAGCTCGCCCAGCTGCGCACCGGCGACACGGCCCGGCCGCCCCGCGAGCCGGGCGTGGACACAGGCGCGGTGCTGGCCGGCAAGACCGACGACGCCGGCCACCCGACGGCAGCGGCGGGCGCCGGCGCCCAGGCCAAGGTCCAGCCGCAGGCCGGGGCGGCGGCCACCGCCGCCCCCACGACCACCACCGCGCCCGACTGGCAGTCGGGCGCGGTCGAGTGCGAGGTCGTGCCCAACCTGCTCAGCGCGGCCGAGATCGCCGGCGCGACCTGCGCCAGCGTGCCCCAGCCCGACGGCACCAGCCGCTACGTGGCCATCGGCCCCGAGGGCGTGGTCCGGTCGGTGCTGTTCGGCCCGAACGGCAACGTCCGCCGCCTGCCCGACACCCGGGCCCCGGCACCGGCCCCGGCCGGCACCAAGGTCGCCGCCACCCCCCAGGGCGACCTGCGGGTCGCGCCCCCGGGCCGGGCGGCCGCGGTCGTGGACCTGCCCTGACCCGGCGGCCTCCGTAGGCTGGACGGCATGCTGGATCCCACCCTCCGTCGCCTCGCCACCGAGGGGAAGAACTACGCCGCCGTGTCCACCCTGCTGCCCGACGGCACCCCGCAGACCACCCCGATGTGGGTCGACGCCGACGACGACCACCTGCTGCTCAACACGGAGGTCCACCGGCAGAAGTTCCGGAACGTCCTCCGCGACCCCCGGGTCACGGTCACCATCTGGAACGCCGAGGCGCCCTACGAGTACCGCGAGCTGCGGGGCGAGGTCACCGGTACCGTGCGGGGGCCGGATGCCCGGTCCCACATCGACCAGCTCTCGCAGAAGTACGAGGGCCACGACTACGCCAACCCGATCACCTCCGAGCGGGTGATCCTCAAGGTGGCGCCCCGCTAGCCGAGCAGGCCCTCCTCGGCG
>DATFRN010000311.1:0-10174 GCA_035263165.1 Acidimicrobiales bacterium
TCCCGGGTGTCGCTCAGGCTGGCCTCGTCGTCGTCCACGGCGATGACCCGGGCGCCGGCCTTGGCCAGCGCCACCGCCCCCGACCCGGCGCCGCACCCCAGGTCGAGCACCCGCCGGCCGTCGACGTGCCCGAGCAGCCGCAGCTCGCTCTCGGGGGGCAGGCCGGGCCCGTAGCGGACGGCGTCGGCGTCGAGCGTGGCGCCGGCGGCGCCGGCGAGGGAGAAGCGGGTCCATGCCATGGCTGCCAGTCTGGTCCCCCGGGCAAAGCACCCGCCACGGGCGGTGCGGAGGGTGAACGCGGGGTGCCACACTTTAGGCAGTCCATGTCTCGCGAGTCACCGACAGCGGTCACGGGACCACGGTCACCGGTGGGCGGCGACCCCGGCGGGTCGCTCCCCGGCGGCGCCCTGGCGCTGGTCCTGGCCTGGGACGCCGGCGGGAGCTGCATCAGCGCCCGCCACGACGACCCCACCGGGATGGCCGCCTCCCGCAGCGAGCTGCGCGGCGACCGCTGGCTCGACCTGCTCCACCCGGACGACCGGTCCAGGGCCGCCGACCGGGTGCGCGACGTCCTGGCCGGGGGGGAGGCCCACGAGGAGCCCCTGCGCCTGGCGGAAGGCGACCGCTGGGCGGTGCTGCGGCTCCACGCCGTCGACCCGTCCTTCGCCCCGCTCGGCGGCCTGCGGGAGGCCGGTGAGATGCCGGCCGCGGCCAGCGGGGTGCTGGTCGACGCCACCGGCACCCTCGGCGCGGCCGCCCGCATGGCCCGGCTGGTCGAGGGGTTCAACCGCCTGCGCCGGCCCGACGACATCGTGCGGGCGATGCTGACCCAGGGCGTCGAGATGGTCGGCGGGACGACCGCCACCGTGCACGTGCTGTCCGACGCCGGCGACGAGCTGGTGGTGGCCGGCTCGGCGGGGGTGCCGGCCGACGTGGTCGAGGAGCGCTTCGGCCGGGTGCCGCTGTCGTCGCCGCTGCCGGTGGCCGAGGTGCTGCGGACGGGGCGCCCGGTGGTGGTCGCGTCCGACGGCGAGCGCCGCGAGCGCTACCCCGACCTCGACGGCAGCGTCATCCACTACGACCCGGCGTTCGTGGTCATGCCGCTGATCGACGCCCAGGGCCGGTCGTTCGGCGCCCTCGGCGTCGGGTTCCCCGTCGGCGCCCCCGTGGGCGCCAGCCAGCTGCACTACCTCCAGGAGGTGGCCGCCCAGTGCGCGCTGGCGCTCGACCGGGCCCGGCTGGCCGACCGGGCCGAGCGGGCCCAGGAGCACTTCGGCTTCCTCGACGACCTGAGCGCCACCCTGTCGAGCAGCCTGATGATCGACACGACGCTCACCCAGCTGGCCGGGCTGACCGTGCCCCGCATCGCCGACTGGTGCGTCGTGCGGCTGCTGGCCAGCGCCTCCAACCCCCGGCCCCTGGTGGGCGCCGCCCACGTCGACCCCGGGCAGGTCGGGACGCTCACCCGGCTGGCCCAGCGCCTGCCCCGGGAGCTGCACCGCCTCGGCGACCTCGGCGTGGCCCTGGCCACCAACCGGCCGCTCATCCGGGGGTCGCGCAGCGCCGACATGCTGCGGTCGTGGTTCGACGACCCCGCCGACCGGGCCGGGATCGACGAGATCGGCGGCAACGGGGTGGCGATCTTCCCGCTCCAGGCCCGGGGGCGGCTGCTGGGCGCCCTCGGCTTCGGCAACCGGGCCGGGCGGATCTTCGACGACGCCGAGATCGGGCTGGCGGCGGCGGTGGCCAGCCGGGCCGCGGTGATCGTCGACAACGCCCGGCTGTTCCACGAGCAGTCGGGGGTGGCCCGGGCGCTCCAGGACAGCCTGCTGCCGGGCAGCCTGCCCACGATCCCCGGCATCGAGCTGGGCGCCCGCTACCGGGCCGCCGGCCAGGGCCTCGACGTGGGCGGCGAC
Source organism: Acidimicrobiales bacterium (assembly GCA_035263165.1). Taxonomy (GTDB): domain Bacteria; phylum Actinomycetota; class Acidimicrobiia; order Acidimicrobiales; family VFJN01; genus ZC4RG19. Next base: position 1,917 of record DATFRN010000311.1, read on the forward strand.
TTCTACGACGCCTTCCAGGCCGACGCCAACTGGTGGATCGTGGCCGTCGGCGACGTGTGCGGCCACGGCGTCGAGGCGGCCGCCACCACCGGGCTGGTCCGCGCCACGATCCGCTCCGCGGCCCAGGGCGGGGCGATGCCGTCGAGCGTGCTGACCCACCTCAACGAGATGCTGCTGCGGGCCGCGGCCGAGCGCGACGCCCTCGACGAGGAGCGGCTGCCGGTCAGTCCCCGCTTCTGCACGGTGCTGGTGGGGGCGGTGAAGCCGACCGAGCGGGGCGTCGACATCATCCTGTGCTCGGGCGGCCACCCGCTGCCCCTGGTGCGCCGGGCCACGGGCCAGGTCGACCCGGTGGGGGCCCCGGGCACGCTGCTCGGCGTGACCGACGAGCTGCGGCTGACCGACAGCGTCGTCCACCTCGACCCGGGCGAGGCGCTGGTCTGCTACACCGACGGCCTCCTCGACCGCCGCTCGGGGCGCCGGGTATTCGGCGAGGAGGGCATCGTCAAGGCCATCTACCAGGGCAAGGGGCTGTCCGCCGACGAGCTGGCCCGCCTCATCGAGGCCGAGGCCGTCGGCTTCGTCGACGACGAGCCGTCCGACGACATGGCGGTGCTGGCCCTCCGGGCCACGCCCGCCTGACCACCGGCGCGCTCAGGCGGCCTGGCCTGTCGCCACGATGGGGCCGGTGGGGGCGACGGAGCCGCCCGCCGGCTCGGTGCTGAGCGCCACCTGGCGGGTGTCGGCGGGGACGCCGACCGAGGCCACCGCGTCGCCGCCGTCGCCGACGATGCCGAGCGAGACCGGGGCCGGGCCGCCCAGCTTCCACAGCTGGTACTCCTGGCCCTGGGGCAGGGTGGACAGGTCGTCGACCAGCAGGTAGCCGTCGTGGCCGTCGACCACCAGGCGGGCGGCCTGGGTGCCGCCCTCGGTCTTCAGCGTGATGACGTGGCTGCCCGGGGCCTCCAGCGCGGCCTGGGCCAGGTCGTTCAGGTCGCCGGTCTGGTCCTCGGGCCGGACGATGGCGACCGTCCCGGCCACCAGCGCGACGACGGCCGCCACGGCCGCGGCCGCGGCCAGCCAGCGGCGCGACCGGCTGTGGCTCCGGCGCAGGTGCGAGGGCGGCGTGGGGGCGATGGGGACGGGGCCGCTGCCGTCGTGGCCCGGGGGCCCGGGTGGCGAGGGCACGGCGGACAGCGGGGGGCGGGGCCCGGCGGGCGGCGGCGCGACCGGCAGGGGCGTCGGCGTGTCGGGCGCCCCGATGTCGCGGGCGATGCCCGCCCAGACCGACGGGGGCGGGGCCTCCTCGGGGGTCAGCGCCCCCAGGGTGGCGCGGTGGGCGTCGAGCTCGTCGCGGCACGCGGCGCAGCCGGCCAGGTGGGCCTGCACGGCCCGGGCCTCGTCGGGGTCGAGGGCGTCCAGCGCGTAGAGCGCCAGGTCGTCCAGCGGGTGGTCGGCGGTCGTCACAGGGTCACCCCCTCCGCCTCCAGGGCGCGGCGCAGCTTGCCCAACCCCGCGCGTATGCGGCTCTTGACCGTGCCCTCGGGCTGGCCGAGCTGGGCGGCGGCCTCCCGGTAGCTGCGCCCGCCGAAGTAGGCGAGCACGATCGGGTCACGCTCCTCGGCCGGCAGCCCGTCGAGCGCCCGGCGCACCTCGTGGGCGAGGGCCAGGCCGGCCACCGTGCCCTCGACGTCGAACTCGGGCCGGGGCGCCGGCGCCTGGAGGGCGTCACGCTCGTCCCGCCGGCGCCGGGCCACCTCCGAGCGGACCAGGTCGACGCTGCGCCCGTGGGCCTGGGTGAGCAGCCAGGACCGCAGCGATCCCCGGGCCGGGTCGTAGCGCCCGGGGGCCGACCACAGCTCGGTGAACACGGTCTGGCAGACCTCCTCGGCCCGGTGGTCGTCCTGGATGACCCGGCGGGCCAGGGCCCAGACCGCGCCGCCGTAGCGGCGGTAGATCTCGGCGAGCGCGCCGCTGTCGCGCCGCGCCACCGCGGCGGCGAGGTCGTCGTCGGTCGGACGATCGTGGGTCGCGGAACCCATCCCGGCGCGACACCGTACTGCCGCCGCGTCCCGGAAGGGGCGGCCGCCCTCACGCTGCGCTCGCCGCCGGGGTCCCCCGCCCCGTCGCTTCGCTGTAGCGCTCGACGGCGCCGGTGATCAGTCCGAGGCGGTCGAGCCCCGGCAGCCGGTCGATGCGCTGGTCGATGCGGGCCGCCATGGCCCGCCCGTCGTCGTCCCCGAACAGGGTCCGGATGACGAAGGCCGTCTCGCTCCGGGGCATGACCCCGGCGCCGACCGGCCGCCAGAGGCGGGCCAACGCCCGCCGGACCACCCGTCGAGCCCGGCGGTTGTCGGCCAGCCGCTCGCCGGCCTCGCCGGCATAGAAGGCGACGTGGGTGCCCTCCTGGCGCATGATGCGGTTGAGCAGCTCGGTGAGCACGGGGTGCTGGGCCCGGGCGATCAGGCGGGCGTACCCGGCCTGGGTCGTCCACTCGTTGACGGCGCCCCAGGTCATGTGGAGGGCGCCGAAGGCGCTCGCCGCCACCGCCGCACCCAGGGAGTGCAGCATCGGGGCCAGGCGGTCCTTGATGCCGAGGCCCCGGCGCATCCGCTCGATCCGCCCGTGGCCGGCGTCCTCGCCGTGGGCGGCCAGCACCCGGCCGATGGCCTCCCCGTGCCACATCTCCTCGTAGCTCCAGACGGTGAGGAAGGTGGTGACCCGGGGGTCCCGGTGCACGGGCGTGACCAGCAGGTCCCGCAGGTAGCACACGGTGTGGTGCTCGACGTCGTGCATGTAGCGCAGGCAGCGCAGCACGTCGGGGTGGAGGGGCCGGTCGCGGAAGGCGTCGAAGTCGATCCCGGTGAGATCGAGACGCCCTGCTCGCTCGGCGTATCGGTCGATGTCCATCCGCACGCCCCTTGTTCGGAGCGGCCGGGGCGTGCGGATGAACGGCGGCTCGTTGGCCGCGATACGCCCGGCACGTCGTCACAGCCACCGTGGTCAGTGCTTCCCGCTCTTGCTGCTTCGCAGCGGGCCGCTCGGGCCACGGCTACGCCTGTCGGCGCAGCCTCAGGAGGCCGCGATGAACGCCTCGAGCGAGTCGCGGGCCACGTCGTCGTGCACCTGGGTGGGCGGCGACTTCATGAAGTACTGGCAGGCCGGGTCGACCGGGCCGCCGAGGCCCCGGTCGAGGGCCAGCTTGGCGCAGCGCACCGCGTCGATGATGACGCCGGCCGAGTTGGGGGAGTCGTGCACCTCGAGCTTGAGCTCGACGGTGAGGGGCACGTCGCCGAAGTTGCGGCCCTCCAGCCGGATGAACGCCCACTTGCGGTCCTCGAGCCAGGGCACGTGGTCGGAGGGGCCGATGTGGACGTCGCTGTCGCTGATGCCGGCCTCGATCTGGCTGGTGACCGACTGGGTCTTGGACACCTTCTTGGACTTCAGCCGGGACCGCTCCAGCATGTTCATGAAGTCCATGTTCCCGCCGAAGTTCAGCTGGTAGGTGTGGTCGATCGTCGTGCCCCGGTCCTCGAACAGGCGGGCCAGGGTGCGGTGGACGATGGTGGCGCCGACCTGGGACTTGATGTCGTCGCCCACGATCGGCAGGCCGGCCTCGGTGAACTTGGCGGCCCAGTCGGGGTCGGAGGCGATGAACACGGGGATGGCGTTGACGAAGGCCACGCCGGCGTCCAGGCAGGCCTGGGCGTAGTGCTTCTGGGCCTGCTCGGAGCCGACCGGCAGGTACGACACCAGCACGTCGGCCCGGGCGTCGCGCAGGGCCCGGGCCACGTCGACCGGCTCGGCCGGCGACTCCTCGCAGGTCTCGGTGTAGAACTCGCCGAAGCCGTCGAAGGTCGGCCCCCGCAGCACGGTCACGCCCAGGTCGGGGACGTCGGCGAAGCGGATGGTGTTGTTGCGCCCGGCCGCGATGGCCTTGGACACGTCGATGCCGACCTTGGTGGCGTCGACGTCGAAGGCGGCGACGACCTCGATGTCGCCCACGTGGTAGCCGCCGAGGTCGACGTGCATGAGGCCGGGCACGTCGTCGGCGGGGTCGGCGTCGCGGTAGTACTCGATGCCCTGCACCAGCGAGCTGGCGCAGTTGCCCACGCCGGCGATGGCGAGACGGATGGTGCTCATGAGGGGCGATCCTCCTGGGAATCGGTGGTGGGTGCCGCGGCCAGGCCGTCCCGCTCGGCGGCGATGAGCCGGTCGAGCCAGGCCAGGTCGGCGGCGAGTGCGTCGGAGTCGCGCTCGAGCAGCGAGCGCAGGTAGGTGTTGACCCGGCCGTCGCCGCCCGCCGGGGCCCGCCGCTGGGCGGCCCGCTCGGCCAGCTCGGCCCGGCGCCGCTCGAACAGGGCGAGGCGCCGGGGGCCCGGCAGGATGCGGCAGAACGCCACCCGCACGGGAAAGGCCCGGTCGTCGGACACGTCGGGGTCGGCCAGCAGCTCGACCAGCCGCGTCCGGCCGGCGTCGGTGATGCCGTAGACCTTCTTGCCCCGGCTGCCCCGCCCGCCGCCGGCGGCCCGCCGCTGGGCCCGGAACGCGGCCAGCTCGCCGGCGAGCGAGCCGCTCATCGGCGTGCGGGGCGCGGCGGGCGTCGGCCGGTTGGTCACGGCCTTGACCAGGCCGGCCTTCTCCAGCCGGCCGAGCGCCGGGTAGAGCGAGCCGAACGAGATGGCACGCAGGCCGAGCAGGTCGCCCAGCCGCTTGCGCAGCTCGTAGCCGTGCAGGTCGTTCTCTTCGAGGAGGCCGAGGATGGCGAGGTCGAGCATGGTCACGTCGTCGCTATATCGGTATGACATATCGGTTCGATATATCGAGGCGTCAGTCTGCCGGAGGTTCGCCGGAACGTCAACCTCCGTTCGCGTCGACCGGCGTGGCGGCGCGGCAACTGGGTCGACCCGCCGCTACCCTCGCTGGCCATGAGCTTCCGCCCGGAGGCGATCCGAGGAGCGAACGGAACGGGCGCCGTCGTCGACTACCGGCTGACGCGCCAGGCGGTGGTGCGCGAGTACCGCAAGGGCCGGCTGTCGCGCCTCGACATCTGCGACGCCCACCCCGAGCTCCAGCGGGCGGCGGCGGGCGCCGGCACGCAGACGCAGGAGCCCTGCCCGATCTGCGAGGAAGAGCCGCTGTCGCTCGTCACCTACGCCTTCGGGCCCCGGCTGCCGGCGGGCGGCCGCTGCGTGAGCACGGCCAAGGAGATGCAGGCCCTGTCCCGGGGCCGCCACCAGGTCGCGTGCTACGTCGTCGAGGTGTGCCCGGGCTGCGCCTGGAACCACCTGACCCGCGTGTTCCACGTGGGTGGCTGACGCACCGGGGCCGCCGAGGGGTAACCTACGGCCCTCGGATGGCTGGACCGAACCGCAACCCTCGCCCACCTGTCGCGCGCGCCCGCAGGGCTGACGCATCGGGTGCTGGCCCCACCACGCCTGGCGCACCTCGGCGGCGTGCTCCGTCCGGCGCGCCCGGTCGCAACCCCGGCCGACCCGGCGGATCCCGGCGCGGCGGCGGGCGCAACGTGCCGACCCACTTCGCCAGCGGCGGCACGTTCGGGGGCGGCGGGACGTTCGGGGGCGGCGGCAGCTTCGGCCCCGACGACGACTACGGCCTAGGTCCCGGCCCCGGCGGTCCCCCCGGTCGCGACGAGCCCTGGTACCCCGGTGACGGGCCGCCTGATCCCCGCGATCCGCGTGGCCCGGGCGGCCGCGGGCCCGGCGGTCCGGGTGGCCCCGGTGGTCCCGGTGGCCCCGGTGGCCCCCGCGACCCCTTCGGTCCCGGCGGCTACGGCCCTGGCGGTCCCGGCCGCGGCGGGCGGGGCCCCGGTGGCCCCCGCCGTCCCGGCGGCCCCGGCGGCGGCCAGGGCCCGGCCCGCAAGCGCTCGATCATCTGGCGCATGCGCCGCCCGATGTTCCTGGTGGCGCTGGCCATGCTCGCGATCCTGGCCGGCGTGGGCGTCGTGTTCGCCCGGACCGAGCTGCCCCCGATCAAGGACCTCGACCAGTCCTCCTACATCTGCGCCGGCGACGTCCGTGCCGGCCAGTGCACCCCCAAGAACGCGATGACCCGCCTCGGGGGCGAGAAGTCCCAGGACCGCACCAACGTCCGCCTCAAGGACGTGCCCCCGATCGTCCGCAAGGCCGTCCTCGCCACCGAGGACCGCGACTTCTACCACCACGACGGCATCAACCCTGCGGGCATCGCCCGGGCCTTCTACCAGGACCTCAAGGGCGGCTCGACCCAGGGCGGGTCGACGATCACCCAGCAGTACGTCAAGAACGCCTTCGACCTCACCCGCGAGCGCTCCGTGACCCGCAAGGCCAAGGAGGCGATGCTCAGCATCAAGCTCGAGCAGCAGATGTCGAAGGACGACATCCTCGAGGGCTACCTCAACACCATCTATTTCGGCCGGGGCGCCTACGGCATCGGCGCAGCCAGCGAGGCGTACTTCGGCAAGGACGTGAAGGAGCTCGGCGCCCCCGAGGGCGCCCTGCTCGCCGGCCTCATCCGGGCCCCGTCGCTGGCCGAGCCGACCAAGCACCCCGAGGAGGCGCTGCGCCGGCGCAACGTCACGCTGGGGCAGATGCACAAGCTGGGCGAGATCACCGACGACCAGTACGCGCTGTTCACCAAGATCCAGATGAAGGCGCCCTTCGTCCGCGACTACTCCAGCGTGAAGATCGAGGACACCCTCCGGGGCGGCCCCGGCAACGACTACATGGGCACCGACTACCTGCCCAAGTACGTCCGGGCCCAGCTCAAGGCCATCGACCGGGTGAAGTACACCGACGACTTCATCAACGCGGGCGGCCTGCGCATCTACACGTCGATCAACTACGAGATGCAGCGGGCGGCGTGGCAGGCGGTCACCTCCACGCTCGACCGGGAGGACGACCCCAAGACGCCCGAGTGGGAGGGCGACCCCGAGGCGTCCATGGTGGCCATCGACGACAAAGGCCTGGTGCGGGCCATGGTGGCCAGCCGCCACCCGTTCACGCCGAAGAAGTACGAGAACAACTATGCGGTGCGGGGCAACGGGTCCAACGGCTTCCAGCCGGGTTCGACGTTCAAGCCCCTGGTGCTGACCGAGGCGCTGCGGGAGGGCTACTCGCTCAAGTCCCGCTTCGACGCCCTCGGCCACATCGAGTTCCCGGGCCTCGGCGACGACGGCGCGCCGTGGAAGGTGTCCAACTACTCCGAGAGCGCCGAGGGCGTGATGGACCTCATGCGGGCCACCGCCCAGTCGTCCAACACGGCCTACGCCCAGCTCATGGTCGGCCTCGGCACCAACATGGTGCCGGTCCCCAGCGGCGGGTCGCTGCGGGAGGGCCCCACGAAGGTGGCGGCGCTGGCCGAGTCGATGGGCATCGGTGGCATCAAGGGCATCCCCGCCCGCGACACGGTGCCGTCGCTGGTGCTCGGCGTCACCAACGCCACGCCGCTGGAGATGGCGGGCGCCTACACGACCTTCGCCAACCGGGGCATCTACAGGCAGCCCGACATCGTCACCCGGGTCGAGCAGGTGGACCAGGAGGGCAACACGACCGTCCTCTACCAGCGCCAGGTCCACCAGAAGCGGATCGTGAGCCAGGACGTGGCCGACCGGGTCACCTACGCGCTCCAGGGCGTGCTCAAGCCGGGCGCGACCGGGGCGGGCGCCGCCCTCGGCAAGCCGGCCGCCGGCAAGACCGGCACCGCCCAGGAGAACCGGGCGTCGTGGTTCACCGGGTTCACGCCCAAGCTCACGGCGTCGGTGTGGATGGGCTATCCCGACGTGGGCTACGTGAACCCCGAGACGGGCAAGAAGGAGCTCTGGCCCATGAACTTCAAGGGCCGGCCCGTGCACGGCAGGGCGGCCACGGGCGGGTCGTTCCCGGCCGAGATCTGGAAGAAGTTCATGACGGTGGCGACGGGCAACCGCCAGGACCAGTTCGTCGACCCGAGCCAGAAGCAGATCGACAGCGGCGAGATCATCAACGACAAGCTGCTCACGCCCGAGGAGTCGGCGACCACCGTCCCGCCGAACCAGCTGCCGTTCCCGACCGTGCCCAACCCCCGGCGGGGCGGCCCCCGCACCACCCTGCCGCCGACGCCGACGACCGTGGACGTCCCCGACCCGACCATCACGGTCCCGACCATCCCCGGCGGCGGCGGGGGCGGCGGCCCGGGCGGGGCCGGCAACTGATACCCGCGCGCGCCCGGGGATGGGGCGCGCCGGCGGTCAGTCCAGCGGCTGGTGGGGGTAGAGGCTG
>DATFRN010000312.1:0-17966 GCA_035263165.1 Acidimicrobiales bacterium
CCGCGTCGCGGATCGTGGACAACCGGTGGGCGATGACGAAGCTGGTCCGGTCCGAGCGCAGGTTGTGCATGGCCTGCTGCAGCAGCAGCTCGGTCCGGGTGTCGACCGAGCTGGTGGCCTCGTCGAGGATGAGGATGGTCGGGTCGGACAGGAACGCCCGGGCGATCGTCAGCAGCTGCTTCTCGCCGGCGCTGATGCTGCCGCCCTCGTCGTCGACCACCGTGTCGTACCCATGGGGCAGCGAGTGGACGAACCGGTCGACGTAGCACGCCTTGGCCGCGGCCAGGATGTCGTCCTCGCCGGCATCGAGGTTGCCGTAGGCGATGTTGTCCCGGATGGTGCCGCCGAACAGCCAGGTGTCCTGGAGCACCATGCCCAGGTTCGACCGCAGCTCCCGCCGGGTCATCTTGCTGATGTCGTTGCCGTCGAGGCTGATCGTGCCGCCCTGGATGTCGTAGAACCGCATCAACAGGTTGACCAGCGTGGTCTTGCCCGCGCCCGTGGGGCCGACGATGGCGATCGTCTGCCCGGGCTCGGCCACCAGCGACAGGTCGGTGATGAGCGGCTTGTCGGGCGAGTACGAGAACCGGACGTGCTCGAACACGACCCGGCCCCGGGGCTGGTCGTCGTGCAGCGGGACCGCGGCGTCGGGCACCTCGGCCTCGGCGTCGAGCAGCTCGAACACCCGCTCGACCGAGGCGATGCCCGACTGGAGCACGTTGAAGATGGCGGCCAGCTGGGTCAGCGGCTGGGTGAACTGGCGCGAGTACTGGATGAAGGCCTGGATGTCGCCGATGGTCATCTGGCCCGACGTCACCCGCAGGCCGCCGATGACCGCGATGGCCACGAAGTTCAGGTTGCCCAGGAACATCATCATCGGCTGGATGGTCCCGGAGATGAACTGGGCCTTGAAGCTGGCGTCGTAGAGGTCGTCGTTGGTGCGCCGGAACGTCTCCTCGACAGCCCCCTGGCGGCCGAACACCTTGACCAGTGTGTGGCCGGTGAAGGCCTCCTCGACCTGGGCGTTGAGGTCGCCGGTGCGGGTCCACTGGGCGATGAACTGGCGCTTGGACCGCTTGGCGATCACGCGGGTCAGCAGGATCGACACCGGGATCGTCACCAGCGCGATCACGGCCAGCGGCCACGAGATCGTGAACATCATGATGACGACGCCGAGGATCGTGAGCAGCGAGGTCAGCATCTGGCTGAGGGACTGCTGCAGGCTCTGCTGGACGTTGTCGATGTCGTTGGTGACCCGGCTGAGCAGGTCGCCCCGCGGGGTGGTGTCGATGTACTGGAGCGGCAGGGCGTTGAGCTTGTCCTCGACCGCGGACCGCAGCCGCTGCATCGTGCGCTGGACGACGGCGGCCAGCATGCGGCCCTGGGCGATGGCCAGCCCGGCCGCCACCGCGTAGAGCAGGACGACCCGCAGCAGCGTGCGGTGCAGGGCGGGGAAGTCGATGCCCCGGGGGCTGAAGGCGCCCTGGACGACGATGTTGGTGGCGTGGCCGAGCAGGCGGGGACCGATGACGGTCAGCGTCACGCTGGCCACAGCCAGGCACAGGACGGTGATGACCCGCGCCATCTCCTTGCGCATCAGGTGGGCCAGCCGGCCGAGCGAGCCGCCGAAGTCCTTGGCCCTCTCGGCGGGCATGCCGGCCGCGCTCATGCGGCTGCCGAAGGTCGTGCGCGACTGGCCCTCGGGCATCTTGGCCTCGGACTCGGGGATGTCCTCGTCGGGGCGGGGGCCGTTGTCGCCGTTGCCCCGGGCCCAGCGGCCGTTGCCGGTGCGGCCGGTGCCGTTGCCGTCGCCGGGGCCGTTGCCGTTGCCGCGCCCGCTCACGCCGCCTCCTCCGCGCTCATCTGCGACGCCACGATCTCGGCGTAGGTCGGGCAGCCCTCCAGCAGCTCGTGGTGGGTGCCGAGGCCGACCTCCCGCCCGTCCTCGAGGACCAGGATCTGGTCGGCCCGCATGATCGTCGACACCCGCTGGGCGACGATCAGCACGGTGGAGTCGGCGGTGACCGGCGCCAGCGCGCTGCGCAGCCGGGCGTCGGTGGCCAGGTCGAGGGCGGAGAACGAGTCGTCGAACAGGTAGATCGACGGCCGCCGAACGACGGCCCGGGCGATGGCCAGGCGCTGGCGCTGGCCGCCGGACACGTTGGTGCCGCCCTGGGTGATGGGGGCGCCGAGCCCGCCCGGCATGGCCGCCACGAAGTCGGCCGCCTGGGCGATGCGCAGCGCGTGCCAGAGCTGCTCGTCGGTGGCGTCGGGGTCGCCGTGGCGCAGGTTGTCGGCCACGGTGCCCGAGAACAGGTAGGGCTTCTGCGGGATGAGCCCGATGTGGTGCCACAGCACCTCGGGGTCGAGGTCGCGCACGTCGACGCCGTCGACCCGCACCGCGCCGCCGGTCACGTCGAACAGGCGAGGGACGAGGTTGAGCAGCGTCGTCTTGCCCGCGCCGGTGCTGCCGATGATGGCGGTGGTCTGGCCGGGCCGGGCGGTGAGCGAGATGTTGCACAGCACCGGCGACTCGGCGCCCGGGTAGCAGAAGGTGACGTCGTCGAAGGCCAGCGAGCTGCGGGTGGGCAGCGAGGTGACCGGCTCGTCGGGCGCCTTCACCGACGGCTCGGTGTCGAGCACCTCCTGGATGCGCTCGGCCGACACCGCGGCCCGGGGCGCCAGGATGGCCACGAACGTCGCCATCATCACGGCCAGGAGGATCTGCACCAGGTAGCTGAGGAAGGCGACCAGCGCGCCGACCTGCATGTGGCCCGCGGCGATGCGGTCGCCGCCCAGCCACACCGCGGCCACGCTCGACACGTTCAGCACCAGCATCACCGACGGGAACATCAGCGCCTGGAGCTGGCCGGCCCGCAGCGAGGTGGCGGTCAGCTCGTCGTTGGCGCCGCCGAAGCGGGCGGTCTCCTCGGGCTCGCGCACGAAGGCCCGCACCACCCGCACGCCGGTGATCTGCTCGCGCAGCACCTGGTTGACCCGGTCGATGCGCTCCTGCATCAGGCGGAACTGCGGCACCAGCCGGACGATCACGCTGCCCACGCTGAGCAGCAGCGCGGGGATGCTCACCACCAGCAGCAGCGACAGCGGGCCGTCCTCCCGGATGGCCATGATCACGCCGCCGACCAGGGTGATCGGTGCGGTGATGAGCAGGGTGAGCGACATGACCACCAGCAGCTGGACCTGGGTCACGTCGTTGGTGATGCGGGTGATCAGCGTCGGGGCGCCGACCTCGGCCACCTCCTGGGCGGAGAACCCGGTCACCCGGTGGAACAGCGAGCTGCGCACGTCGGCGCCGAAGGCCATGGCCGTCCGGGCCCCGAAGTAGATGGCGGTGATCGCCACCACCACCTGGGCCAGCGTGACCACGACCATGACGCCGCCCATGCGCCAGATGTAGTCGGTGTCGCCCTGGATGACGCCCTTGTCGATGATGTCGGCGTTGAGCGTCGGCAGCCAAAGGGTGGCCATCGTCTGCAGGCCCTGGAGGGCCACGATGATCAGCAACACCTTCTTGTAGGGCCGCAGGTGGGAGACGAGGAGGCGGATCAGCATGGGGGGCGTACCGTCCGGGGTCAGCGGGTGCGGATGCCGTCGAGCAGGAGCGCGACGACGTCGGTCGGGGAGGCGGGGGAGTCGACGAGGGCGGGGTGGGTGCAGGCGAAGGTGAGGCTGCGCAGCATCTGCGCCGCCTCCATCGGGTCGACGCGGAGGCGGTCGGCGTCGGGGGCGATGATCTCGGCCAGCGCCCGGATCTCGGGGGCGTTGGCGCCCCGGTCGCGCCGGCGCTGGGCCAGGGGCTTGGTCATGTCGACCGCGGTCATCAGCCGCCAGACGACGTCGACCCGGCGCTGGATCGCCTCGACCGCGGCGGCCAGCCGGGCCTCGAGCGGGCCGTCGGCGGGGACGGCGGCGAGCGCCTCGAGCGCCCGGGCCGGGTCGAGCACGGTCTCGACGACGGCGTCGATGACGGCCTGCTTGTCGGCGAAGACCCGGAAGATCGTGCCCTCGGCGATGCCGGCGGCGTCGGCGATCTGGCGGGTGCTGACGGCCGGGCCCTCGCGGATGAGCAGCGGCACGACGGCCTCGACGATGGCGGCCCGCCGGTCCTCGGGGGACAGCGCCGCCGCCCGCGCCCGCCGGGGCCGGTCGGCGGACCGGAGGTCGTCGGCAGCGGTGGCGGGCGTGGACACGGGGGTCAGTCTATGAGTGAGTTCTCACTCATAGAAACCCGATCGCGGCAGCGAGCCGCGAATTCACCCCCGGGTGATGCTGGCCGGCGCGGGCGGCGCGGCGGGGACCTCGCCGCCCGGGGCGGCGAGCAGGTTGGGCGGCAGCTCGACCGTCGCCGTGGTGCCGCCGCCGAGGGAGTTGTGGAGGCGTACCGCGATGCCGTAGCGGGCGGCCAGGTTGCCGGTCACGAAATGGCCCAGGTACTTGGACGGGGCGATCGTGAACGACTCGGCGCCGGCCAGGCGGCGGTTGGCCGTGGCCAGCTCGGCGGGGGGCATGCCCCGCCCGTAGTCGACCACGGCCAGCGTGTAGCCCCCCGGCCGGTCCGAGCGGCGGGTGTGGCGCACGCCGTGGATCTCGACCACCTGGTCGGTCGGCGAGAACGCCAGCGCGTTCTCGATCAGCTCGGCCAGCAGGTGGGCCAGGGCGGCGGCCGCCGAGCCGAGGATGGTCACCGGCTCGACGCCCCGGACGCTCACCCGCTGGAAGTCCTCGACCTCGCCCAGCGCGGCCCGGATGACGTCGGGCAGGCGCACGATCGGCGCCCAGTTGCGGGGCGGCCCGAGGCCGGCCAGCACCAGCAGCGACTCGGCGTTGCGGCGCATGCGGGTGGCCAGGTGGTCGAGGCGGAACAGGTTGGCCAGGGCGTCGGGGTCGGTCTCGTTGGTCTCCAGCCGGGTGATGAGGTCGAGCTGGCGGCCGAGCAGGTTCTGGTTGCGGCGGCCGAGGTTGACGAAGCTGTCGGCCACGTTGCGGCGCAGCACCGCCTGCTCGACGGCCAGGGTCAGGGCCGAGTCCTGCACCGTGCTCAGCGCGTCGGCCACGTCGGCCACCTCGTCGCGGGTGGCCACCCGCACGGGCGCCAGCTCGGGCACGACGACGTCCTCGCCCATCGGCGTCTCGAGGATCCGCGACACCGCGTCGGGCAGGAGCCGGGTGGCCATGTTCTTGGCCTGCTCGGTGAGTGACCGCAGGGGCCGGGTGATCGACAGCGAGACCAGCACCATGAGGACCAGCGCGGCCCCGAACGTCACGGCCACCAGCAGCTCCAGGCGCTTCTCGCGGCTCGCCGCCGAGGCGTTGAGCTCGTCGGCCCGATCCTGGAGCGCGCCGGCGATGTGGTCCCGGTAGCCCAGATACGCCTGATCGAGCGGGACGTCCAGGCCGTTCAGGAACACCTGGACGTCGACGTTCCCGGTGGAGACGCCCTTGGTCGCCTGGTCGTCGATGACCTTGGTGATCTGCTGCGGGTAGTACTTCTCGGCCACCGCGGCGTAGGGGCCGCCGGCCGTGCGGAGGACCTCGGCCTGGCGGTCGAAGACGACGCGGAGCCGGGAGATCTTGGCGATCTCCGCCGAGCTGCTGATCCCGGATGCGTCGCCGGGGCCGGTCGACACGGTGGCCGGCAGCACCAGCGCGTTGGCGATCTGGGGCATGATCTCGATCTGGCGGGTGACGGTCTCGGTGAGGTTGGCGCCCTGCCGCAGGTCGCGGTCGTCGGTGGCGATCGAGATGCGCGACATGCCGTCGAGGAACGGCGCGATCAGCGCGGTGTAGCGGTCGAACAGCGTGGTGGTGAAGCCGATGTCGGCCAGCGTGCGGCTCGAGTGGGCCGTGTACTCGTCGATGTCCTTGCGCAGCGTGGCCAGGTCCGCCAGGCCGCCGAGCGCGGGCGCGTAGGCGTCGCGGGCCACCGGCCCCCGACCCTGCAGCGAGGCCTGGAAGTCCTGCAGCGCCGAGTCGGTCGCCGCCCGCGTCTTGTCGTAGCCCTTGACCTCCAGCGTCAGCTGCTTGTCGACGCCGACGAGGTAGGCGGACGCCCAGTTGCGCTCGTTCTGGAGCGCGGTGATGAGCCCGTTGGGCCCGATGGTGGCCGTCGCCAGCCGGGTCTGGCTGCGGATGTCCTCCGCCTCGGACGAGACGCTGGCGATCTCGATGAGCGCCAGGACGCCCATGGCGATCAGTGGGACCGCCAGTGCGGCGGCGAGCTTGGTGCGGATCGGGATGCGCGGCACGTTCGATTACCCAGGCTTTTGCGCGTACACCGTTCCCCCAGATTCACAGGTGCGCTCTTCGATCCGAGAACCTAATTCACCTGGTAGCGCTGTCAAGATGCTTTGTCACGCTCGCGGTGAGCGCTGTCAAGCTTCGGCGATCGCGCGCTCCGGGCACCGGGTGACTGCGGCCCGCACGGCGTCCGCGTGCTCGGCGGGCACGTCGTCCACGACGACGGTGGCGAAGCCGTCGTCGCTGAGCACGAACACCTCGGGGCAGAGCGAGCAGCACACGGCGTGCCCGCGGCACAGCTCGTCGTCGACCCGGACCCTCACGTGAACTCCAGGTGCAGCCGGGTCAGGCCGCGCAGGATGAAGGTGGGGACGTAGCTGTAGCGCCGGGCACCGGCCGGGCCGTGCTCGCGTTCGGAGATGCGGATCTCGCTGGTGCGGTCGAGCATCCGCTGGATGGCGACGCGGCCCTCGGCCCGGGCGAGAGGGGCGCCCGGGCAGGTGTGGATGCCCCGCCCGAAGGCAAGGTGCTGGCGGGCGTTGGCCCGCTCGACGTCGAGCGTGGCGGGGTCCTCGAAGTGGCGGGGGTCGCGACCGGCGGCTCCGTTGAGCACCATCACCGTCGTCCCCGCCGGGAGGTCGACGCCGCCCACGGTGGTCGGCACCCGGGACAGGCGGAAGTCGCCCTTGACCGGGCTCTCGATGCGCAGCGTCTCCTCGACGAAGTTGGCGATGCGCTCGGGCTCGGACCGCAGCCGCGCCTGGAGGTCGGGCTGCTCGGCGATGGCCTTCAGCGCCGAGCCGAGCAGGCGGACGGTCGTCTCCTGGCCCGCGGCGAACAGGTTGGCCGCCACCCGCACGACGTCGTCGACCGTGGGCGTCGAGCCGTCGGGGAACGTGGCCCGCGCCAGGCCGGTGAGGACGTCGTCGCGCGGCTCGCGCCGCCGGTCCTCCACGTAGCCGGTGAACCGGTGGTACAGGTACTCGAGCGGGCTGTGCCCCAGCGAGTCGCCGCCGGTGCCGCCGATGCCGCCGCCCGCGCCGGGCGCCTGGTGCAGGGCGGCGGCGAAGTCGCCGCGGTCCTCCTCGGGCACGCCCAGCAGGTCGGCGATGACCAGCATCGTGAACGGGCCGGCGAAGCCCTTGACGTACTCGCCCTCGCCGGGCGCGAGGAAGACGTCGAGCAGGCCGTCGGCCATCCGCCACATCGACGCCTCGTTCTCCTTGAGGCGCTTGGGCGTGATCAGCCGCATCAGCAGCCCGCGGTGGGCGGTGTGGACCGGGGGGTCGAGCGTCGGCAGCTGGTCGCTCATCGGCAGCTCGTCGCGGTGGGCCTCGATGAGCCCGCTGACGTCGTCGCCCTCCAGCGGGACCGGGAAGCCGGGGAACGGACCGGTCACCGACAGGCAGGACGAGAAGGTCTCGGTGTCGTTGTAGACCTGCACGGCCTCGTCGTAGCCGGTGATCATCACCACGTCGTGATGGGGCTCCCGCCACACCGGGCACGTGGACCGCAGGGCGTCGAAGTAGGGGTAGGGATCGGCGACGGGGCCGGGGTCCCGGAAGAAGTCGAGCGTCTCGAAGTCCATCCCTTGCGGACGGTACGCCACCACGCGATCCGCGACAACCTCGTTCTCCTAATAGGAGGATCCATCTCTCAGGGCGAGCCGGCCGGCGAGCTTGGCGAACGCCATCGACCAGCCGGTGGCGCCCGGCGAGTCGGCGGGGACCCCGTGGTGCGTGAGGACCATGCGGGTGCGGCCGCCCAGGTCCTCGAGCTCGACGACCACGGTGGTGTCGTGCCCGCGGCCCTCGATCGTCTCGGTGTAGACGAGCCGCTGGTTCTCGACCACCTCGCGGTGCTCGCCGGTGAACCACATCTGCACGGGCCCGCCCGGCGCCTCGACCTCCATGCACACCCGGCGGGCGCCGCCGACCCGCACGTCGAGCTCGGCCACCGGGACGGTGGCGCCGTCGGGACCGAACCAGGTCCGGAACTCGTCGGGGTCGGTCCACATCCGCCAGACGCTCTTCGCCGGGGCGTCGAGGACGCGCTCGATTCGGACGGCATCGGTCATCGGGGTGGCCTTCCGGTCGGGGGGTGCAGCTGGACCAGGCGGTCGGCCATCCGGTCGAGGCGGGCCTCCCACACGGGGCGGTAGCGCTCGGCCCACGTCGCCACGTCGTGCAGGGGGGCAGCGTCGAGGGCGCACGGGCGGTACTGGGCGTGGCGGCCCCGGACGATCAGCCCGGCCTGCTCCAGCACCTGGATGTGCTTGGACAGGGCGGGGAGCGTGAGCGCGAACGGCTCGGCCAGCTCGTCGACGGTGGCCGCACCCTCCGCCGGCCGGGCCAGGATCGCCCGGCGGGTCGTGCTGGCCAGCGCGGCGAACGTGCCGCTCGATGCCCGTCTGCTCCTAGGCTGCGGTGCGTGCGCGCGGGCGGCGGCGAAAGCGGGCTCCTGTTGGAGGAGGCGAAGTTCCGCCCGCCCGCGTTCTGGCCCGACACCGTGCCCCGCCAGCACGCGCTCAACCGGATGCGCCCGGCGGCGGCGCTGCCCGTGCTCTCGGTCACGGCGCCCGCCGGCTACGGCAAGACGGCGCTGCTCAGCCAGTGGGCCGACCGGACGCCCCACCGGGTCGCCTGGCTGTCGCTCGAGCGGGAGGACAACGACCTCGCCACCCTGCTCGCCTACCTGGCCGCGGCGCTGGACCGGGTCGAGCCGGTCGACCCCGACGCCTTCCGCACCGCCGCCCCGCCCGGCACCTCGGTGGCGGCGGTCGTGGCCCGCCGCATCGCCGCCGCGCTGGCCGCCATGTCCGAGCCGGTGGCGCTGGTGCTCGACCACACCGAGCTGGTCCGCAACCCCCGGTGCCGCGACGTGGTCGCCGAGCTGGCCGTGCACCTGCCCGACGGCGCCCAGCTGGTCGTCGCCTCCCGGGGTGCGCCGCCCGTCCCGCTGCCGAGCCTGCGGGCCCGGGGCGCGGTGGCCGAGATCGGCGTCGACGACCTGGCGATGGACGAGGCCGAGGCGCGGCTGCTGCTGGCCGGGGCCGGGGTCGAGCCGGACGACGAGGCGCTGACCGACCTCGTGCGCCGCACCGAGGGCTGGCCGGTCGGGCTGCACCTGGCCGCCCTGGCCCTCCGCAGCGGGAACGGCCGCCGGCCGCCGGTGGACGCCTTCACCGGCGACGACCGGCTGATGGCCGACTACCTGCGCCACGAGCTGCTCGACCACCTCCCCGGCCCCCGGGTCATGTTCCTCACCCGCACGTCGGTGCTCGACCGCATGTCCGGCCCGCTGTGCGACGCGCTGCTGGGCACGACCCGGTCGGGCCAGCTCCTGGAGACGCTGGACGACGCCCACCTGCTGCTGGTGGCGCTCGATCGACGGCGGGGCTGGTACCGCTACCACAAGCTGTTCCAGGAGCTGCTGCGGGCCGAGCTCGACCAGCGCGAGCACGAGAACGTCGCCTCGCTGCACGCCCGGGCGGCCGCCTGGTGCGAGGCCAACGGGCTGCCCGAGATGGCCATCGAGCACGCCCAGGCCGCGGGCGACGCCGACCTGGCCGCCCGGCTCGCGGCCCGCGCCATGCTCGCCACCTATGCCGCCGGCCGGGCCGAGACGGTCGTGCGCTGGGTCCAGTGGTTCGACGACCGGGGGCTGGTCGAGCGCTACCCGGCCATCGCCGTCATGGGCGGCACCCTGCTGAGCATCATGGGCCAGGCGGCCGCGGCCGAGCGCTTCGTGCTGGCGGCCGAGCGGGCCGACGGCGACGAGATCCTGCCCGACGGCAGCACGCTGGCCAGCTGGCGGGCCCTGCTGCGCGCCTGGGCCGCCCGGCGGGGCGTGGCCGCCATGCGGCGGGATGCCGAGGAGGCGTCGCGCGGGCTGGCCGCCGGCAGCCGGTGGCGGCCGGTCGCCCTGGCGCTGGAGGGGGCGGCCTGCCTGGCGGGCGGCGACCTCGACCGGGCCGACACCCGGCTGGCCGAGGCGGCCGGGGCGGCGCTCGACATCGGGGCGTGGCCGGCGGCCGGCGTGGCGCTGGCCGAGCGGGCCCTGGTCGCCGTCCGCCGGGGCGAGTGGGCGGAGGCCGCGGCCGCCTCGGCGCACGCAGTCGAGGTGGTCGAGGCGGGGCGGCTCCAGGACTACGGGCCGGCCGCCGCGGTCTACGCCGTCGCCGCCCGGGTCGCCCTGCACGCCGGCGACACGGCGGGCGCCCGCCGGGCTCTCACGCACGCGGCCCGGCTGCGGCCCCAGCTCACCTACGCCTTCCCGTTCCTGTCGGTGCAGACCCTGGTCGAACTGGCCCGCAGCTACCTGGCCCTGACCGACGCGGCGGGGGCGCGGGTGGTGCTGCGGGAGGTGCGCCAGATCCTCCGCCTCCGCCCCGACCTCGGCGCGCTGCCCGAGGAGGCCGAGGAGCTCCAGGCCATGCTCGACCTGCTCGACGCCGGCCCGGCCGGCGCCTCGGCGCTCACGGCCGCCGAGCTGCGGGTGGTGCCGCTGCTGTCGACCCACCTGTCGTTCAAGGAGATAGGCGAGCGGCTCCACATCTCCCGCAACACGGTGAAGACCCACGCGGGCGCCATCTACCGCAAGCTCGGCGTCGGCTCCCGCAGCGACGCGATCGCCCGGGTCGAGGCGCTCGGGCTGCTGGGCTAGCTCAGCACCCGGTTCCTGAAGCCCACGACCCCCTGCCACAGGAACAGGGCCGTGAACCCGACCAGTGCCAGGTAGATGGCCGGCAGCGGCATGTGGGCGCTGGTGGTCACCGCGGCCCGGAAGCCCTCGCTCACGTAGACCAGCGGGTTGACCAGCACGAGCGTCTTGAGCCAGGCGAACCCGTCCACGGTGATCGGGGACAGGGTCGTCCACGAGTAGTAGGTGCAGCCGAGGAACGTCAACGGGATCACGATGATGCCGAACAGCAGCGGCACCGAGCGCGGGTCGAACTTGGTGCCGAAGAACAGCCCGAGGCTGGAGCAGCAGATGGCGGCCAGCGGGGCCAGCGTCAGCAGGATCGGCCAGTCGATCTGGAGGTGGACGGTCTCGGCCGGCACCACCGCGGCGATGGGGAAGACGAGCAGGGCGGCGATCAGGCCCTGGATGGCCCCCGACACCACCTTCTCGACGGCCACGAACGACACCGGCAGCGGGGCCAGGACCCGGTCCTCGATCTCGCGGGTGTAGCCGAACTCCTGCACCAGCGGCAGGGCGACGGCCTGGATGCCCTGGAACATGATGCTGAGCCCGAGCACGCCGGCCACCAGCGTGGTGGCGAAGGCGCCGCCCGCCGCGCCGGTCGGGCCGTTGCCGATGCGGGGGAACACGTAGGTGAACACGAACACCAGCAGGAACGGCTGGATCAGCGTGCGGGGGATGAACGTCTTGAGGTTCTTGCCCAGCACGACCACGTCGCGCACGAGCAGCGCCCCGAAGGCGGTGCGGGCGGCCGCCACCGTGCCGGTGGCGCCGGTGGTGCGGGCGGGCGGGGCCGGGGGCGTCAGGGTGGTGGCGGCCATCAGTCGCGCAGCTCCTTGCCGGTGAGGCGGATGAACACGGTCTCGAGCGTCGGCTCGGCGACCTTGAGGTCGGTGAGGGTGACGCCGGCCTCCTCGGCCGCGGCCACCGCCGCCGGCACCAGGCGCCCGTCCCCGCTGGCGCTGACCACGACCGACCCGCCCTGGACTTCGACCTCGCCGGCGCCCGGCATCCGCTCCCGCAGCAGGGCGGCCAGCCGCTCCAGGTCGCCGTCGGCGGTGATGGTCACGATCGTGTCGGCGCCGAGCGAGCGCTTGAGCTCCTCGGGGGTGTCGAGGGCGAGGATCCGGCCGTGGTCGATGATGGCCAGCCGGTCGCACAGCTGGTCCGCCTCCTCCATGTAGTGGGTGGTGAGGAGGACGGTCTGGCCCTCGGCGTGCAGCTCCTCGACGATGTCGTAGAGCGCCAGCCGGCTCTGGGGGTCGAGCCCGGCGGTGGGCTCGTCGAGGAAGAGGATGGCGGGGTGGTGCATGATCGCCCGGGCGACCATGAGGCGCTGGGCCATGCCGCCGGACAGGGCCAGCACCGGGGCGTCGGCGAAGCGGTTGAGCTTGATGCGGTCGACCAGCGCGCCGGCCTCGGCCCGGGCGGCCCGGGGCGACATGCCGAAGAAGCGGCCGTGGAAGTAGAGGTTCTCCGTGACCGTGAGGCTGCGGTCGAGCGTGTTGGTCTGGGGGACGACGCCGATGACCTGCTTGGCCCGGGTCGGGTGCTTGACGACGTCGATGCCGGCCACGAAGGCGCTGCCCTCGGTGGGGATGACCCGGGTGGTGAGCATCCCGGCGGTGGTCGACTTGCCGGCGCCGTTCGGCCCGAGGAGGCCGAAGATCTCGCCCTCCCGCACGCTGAGGTCGAGCGCGTCGACCGCCCGCACGCCGCCGGGGTAGACCTTGGTCAGGTCCCGGGTGGTGATGACCTCGGCGGCGGTCATGCGCTGTCCGCCCGGCGGTCGTCGAGCAGGCGGGAGGCGTGGGCCGCGACCCGGTCGAGGTACTCCTCGAACCGGGCCAGCTCGTCGGGGGCGAACACGGCGGCGACCTGGTCGTGGGTGTGGGCCGACACGGTGGCGAGGCGGTCGCGCAGCTCGCGGCCCCGGTCGGTCAGCTCGACCCGCAGGATCCGGCGGTCGGCCCGGTCGCGGGTGCGGGTGACGACGCCGTCGCGCTCGAGTCGGTCGATGTGGCGGGCCATCGTCGGGCCCTCGACGCCGAGCTCGGCGGCCAGCTCGCCCTGGGCCAGCCCGGGCCGGGCGGTCAGGATGCGGGTGACGATCGCCGCGGTCAGGCTCGACCCGGCCAGGGCCATCTGCTGGTCGGCGTAGGCCCGCACGGCCTTGGCGGTCATCGCGACCCGGCGCCCGAGGTATTCGGTCTGCTCCACGAGTAAGTAAGTTAGCCAACTAACTATTGGATGCCACCACCCAGGATCCGGGTCTCGGCGCGGGGGAGCTGGGGCCACCAGAAGGAGTAGCGGCCGTAGGCGGGGCCGCGGGCGGCCAGCAGGGCCGACAGGCCCTCGGCCTCGGCGGCCAGGCCGGCCCAGGCGTCGTCGGCCAGGGGGTGGAAGGCCAGGGCCTCGATGCCGCCCGCGCCGGCCGGGTCGGCGGCCGGGCGCCAGACGCCGCCCACCCGACCGTCGATCAGCAGCGTGGGGAGGACATCGCCGTTGCGGCGCACGATCAGCGGGCCGTACTCGGGTGGGACCAGGCGGCCGCGGTCGGCGTAGGCGAGCAGGGTGCTGTCCCACATGGCCATCAGCCGGGGCGGCGCCGGGGTGTCCTCGGCGGGCAGCGGTGCGCCGGGGACGTCGACCAGGGCGGCGCCGTCCGGGCCCTCGTGGGTCACGAGCGTGCCGGCCATGGCGGCGAGGGCGGCCCGGACCGTCGACCGCTTGTGCTGGGCGAACCGGGCGATGTCCTCGGCGCCGGCGGGGCCGAACCCGGCGAGGTAGCGGCGGATCAGGTGGTGGAGCGGGTCGCCGTCGGTCGGCTCGGCGGGCGGGGCGGCGACGTAGGCGGCCCGCGGTCGGAAGGACCAGGGCCCGCCGGTCGGGGCGTGGACCAGGGGGAGGATGCGGCGCAGGGCCCACCAGGCCCCCTGGGCCGGCTCCTCGCCCAACCGGTCGGCCAGCCGGGCCCGGACCTCGGCGTTGGTGCGGGGCCGGGCGGCGAAGGCCAGCAGGTCGGCGGCCAGCGCGTCGGCGTCGGCGGCCGTCAGGCCGGTGGCCAGGAAGCGCCGGCCGCCCAGCCGGGAGGCCCGCAGCGCCGGGAGCATGGCGGCGTGGAAGGCGGGGTAGTCGTCGCCGGCCACGGCGTGGAGGGTGGCGCGCATGAGCGTGGCCTTGACGACCGCCCGGGCGGCGAAGGCGGCGTCGAGGTCGGCGGGGTCGAAGCCGGCCACCCGGTTCCACAGGGCGACGTAGGGCGACGGCGGCTCCTGGGCCTGCACGGCCACGATCCGGCGCACGGCGTCGACCACGGGCACCGGCTCGCGCCGGAGCAGCATCTGCCGGGCCAGCGTGGCGCGGTTGAGCCGCCGGGGCGTCAGCGCCACGCCGCTACTCGGCCCCGACCACGCGGGTGAGCAGGGCGACCAGCGTGCGGCGCTCGGCCGGCGACAGGGCCGCCAGCAGGTCGTCCTGGATGCCGGCCAGCCGGCGGTCGAGCGTGCGCAGGTGGCGGCGCCCGGCGGGGGTCAGGCTCACGACGTTGCGGCGGCCGTCGGCGGGATCGGGCGCCCGCACGACCAGGCCGCGCCCGGCCAGCTCGTTGACCGCCGCCACCATGTCGCTGCGGTCGATGGTGGTGCGCCGGCTGAGGTCGGCCTGGCTGGCCGGGCCCAGCTCGTCGAGCGCCGCCAGCAGGACGAAGTGGTGCCGGCGGGCCCCGAGCGCAGCCAGCCCGTCGCCGACCGACCGGTTGGCGGCGAGGGCGGCCTGGTTCAGCAGCCAGCTGGGCAGCGCCCGCACCCGGGCCGGCGCACGGCAGCTCTCCATGCCGCCGACGGTAGCAAGATCGTTGGCATCACCCACGATTCCGCCTATCGTTGGGAGCACCAACGAATTGGAGGACATGATGGATCAGCAACACCTCCGGGACCGGGCGGAGATCACCGACCTCGTCTACCGCCTGGGCACCGCCCTGGACGACGGGCGCATGGACGACCTGCGGGACCTCATCGCCGAGGACGCGGTGGTCCGCACCCCGGGCGGCCGGAGCGTCGGCCGCGAGGCCATGATCGCCCAGGCGGCCCGCAACCACCCGGACGACCAACGCTTCCAGCACGTCACGACCAACGTGCTGGTCACCCCCGACGGCGACCGGGCCCGCGCCCGAGCCAACCTCACGGTCCACGTCACGGTGCCGACCGACCCCGGCACCCCGGCGCCCCCGCCCCGGGCGACGCTGGGGGAGGTCTATGCCTTCGACCTCGTGCGGACCGCGGGTGGGTGGCGGTTCGCCCGGATCGAGACCGAGTTGCGGTGGGTCGAGGGGGTGTTGCCCGTTCCTGCTTGAGGCAACGACAACGACAAATGAGGCCTACATCTGGCCGGGCGGGGCCCGGCCAGATCCTTCAGATGATGGGGGCGGTCGGGCGAAGCCTCGTTTGTCGTCGACACCCGACCGGGTAACTGTCCAAAGGCGGGCCTTGCGAGGGGGTCCACCCGTGCCGATCCGACGACACCGTCCCGTGGCGCCCGCGCTCGCCGCGGCCCTGGCCCTGGTGGCGCTGCCGGCGGGCGGGGCCGGGGCCGACGCCGCCGTGGGCAGCCGCCCGGCCGTCTTCCCGACCACCATCGACCTGCCCGACGGCTTCGGGCCCGAGGGCATCGCCATCGGCGGCGCTCCGTTCGCCTACTTCGGCTCGACCGTCGACGGCGACATCTTCCGGGCCAACCTGGTCACCGGCCGCGGCCGGACCATCAGCGAGGGCCCGGGCACGCCGTCGGTCGGCCTCAAGATCGACCACCGGGGCCGGCTGTTCGTGTCCGGCGGCCCGCAGGGCGGCGCCCGGGTCGTGAGCGCCCGCACCGGCGACGTGCTGGCGAGCTACACCCTGGCCAGCGGCAACACCTTCATCAACGACGTCGTGTTGACGCCCGACGCCGCCTGGTTCACCGACTCGTTCAACCCGGTCCTCTACAAGCTGCCGCTCGGCCGGCGCGGCGCCCTACCCGCCCAGGCCCAGGTCGAGACGCTGCCGCTGACCGGCGACGTCGTGTTCGGCGCCGGCTTCAACGTCAACGGCATCAGCCGGACGCCCGACGGCACGGGCCTGCTGGTGGTGCAGACCAACACCGGCAAGCTGTTCCGGGTCGACCCGGCCACCGGCGTCACCACCACCGTCGACCTCGGCGGCGACTCGGTCCCGAACGGCGACGGCATCCTGCTGTCCGGGCGCACGCTGTACGTGGTGCAGAACGTCGACAACCAGGTGGCGGTCATCCGGCTCGACCGCACGGGCCTGCACGGCACGGTCGTCGACCGCCTGACCGACCCACGGTTCGACACGCCGACGACCGTCGCCCGCTTCGGGCCCCGGCTCTACCTGCCCAACGCCCGGTTCAGCGTCGAGACCACCCCGACGACCACCTACACGGCCGTCGCCATCCGGGCCCGCTAGCTGTCAGCGGCCCTCGTAGGTGGGGTCGCGCTTCTCCATGAACGCGTTGACCGCCTCGGCGAAGTCCTTCGACCGGAACAGCCCCATGAGCTCGGCCATGACGTGGTGGGCGTTGGCGTCGAACGTCGCGTCGAGGCCGAGGCGCATCGTGCGCTTGGCCGCCCGGAGCGCCAGCGGCGGCTGGGCGGCCAGCTCCGCCGCCCAGGCGGCGACCGTGGCGGCGAAGTCGTCGTGGGGCACGACCAGGTTGACCAGGCCGAGCCGCTGCATGTCGGCGGCGTCGAGCTTGCGGCCGAGGAAGGTGACCTCGCACGCCTTCTGCCAGCCCACCAGGCGGGGGAGCAGCCAGGTCCCGCCGCTCTCGGGGATCACGCCCCGCCGGGTGGGGGGCACGAAGGTGGCGGTGTCGGACGCCACGACCAGGTCGCACCCGAGGGCCAGGTCCATGCCGTAGCCGGCCGCCGGGCCGTTGAGCGCGCACAGCACCGGGGTGTCCATGCGGCGCAGCACGAACGGCGGGCTGTCGTCGAGGCGGAAGCCGCCCCCGCCGCCCCCGCCGCCACCGCCGCTGCCGATCCCGGTGCCGGCGGCCACGTCCTGGAGGTCGAGGCCCGAGCAGAACCCCCGGCCCGACCCGGTCAGCACGATCACCCGCACGTCGTTGTCGGCGTCGGTCTCGACCAGCATGCGGGACAGGTCGGCGAGCATGGGGCCGCTGATGGCGTTGAGCCGGTCCGGCCGGTCGAGGGTGATGGTGGCGACGTGGCCGTCGCGGCTGAGCAGGACGTCGGGCATGCGCTCAACGTAGACAGCCGGCCGGCCCGGCGCCCGCGGGCGGGAACGTTCGCGGGGCCACGGGACTCAACCCGTGCATGCGAGCGTTGCGGGGCCCCGGTGTGCGCCACCGCTCGGGCGACGCCGTCGTCCAGGTCAGCGTGCCCGCCGGGGTGGAGGCGGTCGAGGTCATGGTCGCCACGGGCGGGGGCCAGGCCGCGGGCTACGCCGACGAGCGGCCGGAGCGGTAGCTGCCAGGACGGGGGCGTGCTGCTCGACGACGACGAGTGGCGGCTCCTGGACAGGCTGCGGGCAGGCGAGCTCGGCCCGCCGGCGGTCGTCGTCGAGGACGACCTGACCCGCACGCTGGTCTGCCCGATCACGATGGGCGGCATGCCCGGGCACACACTGGTCATCACCCGCCGCCACGCGGAGACCGTGTTCGACCTGACCGTGGAGGAGGCGCAGGCGCTCGGGGCCGCGGTGGCGGCCGCCGCCCGCGCCGTCCGGGACGTGTTCCGGCCCGCCGGGCTGCTCGTCCAGCAGCACAACGGCATCGCCGCCTACCAGACCGTGCCCCACGTGCACGTCCACGTGGTCCCCAAGGTGCCGGGGCCGTACCCCGGCCCGGCGCCCCCTGTGCCCGTCCCGCCGGACGAGCGGGCCCGCCTGGCAGGCGAGCTGCGGCGGCGCTGGGCGCCGGGCGGGTCTGGTCTACTGGGGCCATGAGCCTCGTCGTGGTGCACGCCGGTGAGTCGGCCTCGTCCC
>DATFRN010000313.1:0-23771 GCA_035263165.1 Acidimicrobiales bacterium
CGCGGTGCGGGCGGCGAACGCCTCCTCCAGCCGGTCGAGCATCTGGTTCAGCGCCGTGGACAGCTTGCCCATCTCGCTGCCCGGGTCGGCGACGTCGAGCCGCTCGGTGATGTTGCCGTCGGCGATGCGCTGGGCGGTGTCGACCATGCGGTCGACCGGCCGCAGCCCGACCCCGATGGCCCACCACCCGGCGAGCGCCACCGCCACCAGCGCCACGGCCCCGCCGATCAGCAGGATCTGGCGGGCGTCGGCCACCGTGTCCTCGACGTCGTCGAGCGAGATGGCGGTCACCAGGATCCCCTGCTGCGACAGCGTCGACGTGACGAGCCGGTACTGCGGCCCCTTGCCGCCGACGGCGTCGACGGTCATCGGCCCCTCGGGCGCCGTCAGCCCGGCCACGTCGGGCAGGGGATCGGGGTGGTCGGGCGGGCCGGAGGGCAGCGACGTGATCGTCTGCCCCTGCGGCCCCAGCTGCACGAACGCCATCTGCCGGAAGTCGATGTCGACCTGGCCCGGCCGCAGCTGGCGCCGCAGGTCGAGGCCGGCCTGGCGGTTGATGAACTGGGGCATGACGCTCAGCCGCTCGTCGATGTCGTCGACCATGCGCGACCGCAGGGTGAGGACGAACGCCGCCCCGCCCACGGCGAACACGACCGCCACCAGGGCCACGACGACGAGGACGAGCCGGCGCCGGATCATGGCTGGGTCCGCAGGACGTAGCCGAAGCCGCGCACGGTGTGGATGAGCGCCGGCTGGGTGAAGTCGATCTTCTTGCGCAGATAGCAGATGTAGTTCTCGACCACGCCCGAGTTGCCGGCGAAGTCGTAGTCCCACACGTGGTCGAGGATCTGCGCCTTGGACAGGACCCGCTCCCGGTTGGCCATCAGGTAGCGCAGCACCTTGAACTCGGTCGGCGACAGCTGCAGCGGCTGGCCGGCCCGGGTCACCCGCAGCGTCTCCTCGTCCAGCTCGAGGTCGGCGTAGCGCAGCCGGCTGTCGGCCACGGGCGGCACGCCGCCGGCCCCGCCCGACCCCGTCCGCCGCAGCACGGCGCGGACCCGGGCCACCAGCTCCTCCAGGCTGAACGGCTTGGTGACGTAGTCGTCGCCGCCCCGGGTGAAGCCGCTCACCCGGTCCTCGGCGGCGTCCCGCGCGGTCAGGAAGATGACCGGCGTCTGGTCGCCCTCGTTGCGCAGCTGCCGGCACACCTCGAACCCGTCGACCCCGGGCAGGCCGACGTCGAGCACGACGAGGTCGGGGCGGTGGCGGGCGATGACGTCGAGGGCCTCGCGCCCCCCGATGGCGGTCGACGTGGCGAACCCCGCGATGCGCAGGGCGCTCGACACCAGGTCCCGGATGAACTCGTCGTCGTCGACGACGAGCACAGCGGCGTCGCTCATCGGCGCACCCTTCGGGCAGCGCACGATGACCGATCGGCCCTACGGGCCGAGAAACGCACTGTGCCTATGATTCGCTCCCTCCGGTCGCTCATCCCATTCAGTACAGCCGCTCAACCTGGGAGAATTCTCACGATCGGGCGTGAGAGTCCAGAAGGTGCGCCACCGCGGTCGTGACCCTACGAGCCGTAGGCAGATGGAGGAACTCGTTGGGCCCGTGCGCGTTCGACCCGGGCCCGAGCACGCCGGTGATGACGAACTGGGCCTGGGGGAACCGGCGGCCGAGCATCCCCATGAACGGGATCGTGCCGCCCTCGCCCAGCGCCCGGGGCGGCCGCCCGAAGGCGGCGATCGACGCCCGGTCGAGCGCCCGGGTCAGCCAGGCCCGGTCGGGCGGGGCGTGCCAGCCGGGCTCGGCCATGCCCCGGCGCAGGGTGACCACGGCGTCGTAGGGAGGGTCGGCGGTGAGGCGGCGCTCGATGGCGTCGGCCGCCCGCTCGGGGTCGACGGTCGGGGGCAGCCGGATCGACAGCTTGGCCGTCGTCGACGGGCGCAGCACGTTGCCGGCCCGGCCGGGGCGGGGCGCACCCTCGAGGCCGACGACCTCGAGCGACGGCTGCCAGGTGCGGGCGATCAGCATCTGCTCGACGGTCGGCCGGGCGGGCCGGGTGTCGCCGGCGAACGGGAAGGCGTCGGCGAAGTGGTCGAGTTCGGGGCCGGTGGAGGCGATCTGGCGCAGCCGCTCGGGCGGGATGTCGGCGTGCAGCTCGCGGGGGAGGAGGTCGCCGGTCGTCTCGTCCTCGATGCGGCTGAGCAGCGTGCGCAGGATGCGGAAGCTGGACGGCACGACACCGCCGGCCGCGCCCGAGTGGACGCCCTCGGTCAGCACCGCCACCTCGAGGACCATGTCGACCAGTCCCCGCAGCGACGTGGTCACCCACAGGCGGTCCCAGTCGGCGCACCACGAGTCGAGCGCGACGACCAGCGACGGGGTGCCCAGCCGGTCGCCCAGCGCCTCCAGGTGGGCGGGCAGGTCGGGGCTGCCGGACTCCTCGCTGGCCTCGATGAGCACGATGCAGCGGTGGTGGGACCCGCCGGCCTCCCGCACGGCCTCCAGGGCGGCGAGGGCGGAGAACGTCGAGTAGCCGTCGTCGGCGCTGCCCCGGCCGTAGAGGCGGTCGCCGTCCATGACCGGCTCCCAGGGGCCGAGGCCCTCCCGCCAGCCGGAGAACGGCGGCTGCTTGTCGAGGTGGCCGTAGAGCAGGACGGTGTCGTCGGCGTGGCCCCCGCCGGTCGGCGGCACCTCGACCAGCAGCAGCGGCGTGCGGCCGGGCAGCTCGTGGACCTCGACGGTGGCACCGGGCAGGCCCTCGGCGGCCCGGCGGGCGCACCACTGGCGCAGCAGCTCGGTGGCGCCGGCCATGTGGCCGGCCTCGGCCCAGGCCGCGTCGTAGGCGACCGAGACGTTGGGGATGCGGATGTAGTCGTGCAGGACCGGGACGATGTCGTCGTCCCAGGTGCGGTCGACGTGGTGGGCGACGACGTCGCTGTCGAGGGTCACGCCGTCGATTCAAGCATCCGGCGCGCGCGGGGCCGGTCGCCGAGTGCCACGGCGAGCGTCGTGGCGGCCAGGATCACGGCGGCGACGACGGCGTCCACGTGGGGCGCCAGCGGGATGACCGCCACCGCCACCAGCGCCGCCGCCACCCGGGCCGGGTGGGGCCGGCCGCCGAGACGCAGGCGGATCGCGCCCAGCCCGGCGGCGTAGAGCACGACCCCGCCGGCGAAGGCGCCGGCGAACACCGGGTCGAGCGGCTCGTTCGGGCGGACCAGGGCCTCGTGGATCCCGACGGCGGCGTACACGACGCCCAGCACCAGCGGGATGTGCAGGTAGCTGTAGACGTCCCGGGCCAGGCGGGCCCGCTCGGGGCCCTCGCAGGCGACCAGCGCCCGCTCGCCGTCGTCCGCGTCGTGGTCGAAGTAGGACCACCACAGCCCGACGATGAGCGCCATCACGACGAGGGCGACGCCGGCCAGGCCCCAGTCCACCGTGACGTCGCCGCCGGCGCCGATGGCGACGACCGACTCGCCGAGGGCGATGAGGACGATGAGCCCGTGGCGCTCGACGAAGTGGCCGGGGTGGACGGTGAACCCGGCGACCCCGGTGAGGTAGGGACCGGCGTAGCAGAGGGCGATGGCGGCCACCCACAGCGCGGTCTGGGCCCGGCCGTCGGCCAGCCCGGCGCCGACGAGGATGACGGCCGTGGCCAGGTTGGTGGTGGCCAGGCGGATCATGGCCGGGCGGGCCACGGTCGGGTTCTCGGCCGCCAGCAGGAACAGGGCGCAGTGCAGCGCCATGACGGCCAGGAACCCGAGGGCCAGCGCCACCCCGCCGTCGCCCCAGGCGTGGGGCACGGCGAGGGCGATGACGAGCATGGCGGCCATGGCCGCCAGCACGACCAGCCGTGGGCCGGTCTCACCGGTCGGGACCGTGTTGGTGAGCCAGGCGTAGGCGCCCCAGGCCCACCAGAGGACGAGGAACACGGCCACGCCCCGCCCCAGGCTGACGGCGGTGGGCGCCCGGGTGACCGTCCCGGTGATCTGCGTGATCGCGAACACGAACACGAGGTCGAAGAACAGCTCGAACGTCGACACCCGTGCGTCGGGCTCGGCAACCATGCCGGGGAGTGTGCCGTGCTCCCGCCCCCGTCGCACCGCGCGGGCCAGGGACCTCGACGATCAGGCCGAGGCGCCCACCGGGGCGGTCGGGGTGAACTCGACCGGCATGCGCTCGTAGCCGGAGATGAAGTTGGCCACCCGCCAGTGGAGGTCGGCCTCCGTGGCGACGTCGGGGCCCAGGTGGATGTCCGGGAGGCGGTCGGCCAGGCGGTCGAACATGATGCTCAGCTCGAGGCGGGCCAGGCTGTTGCCCAGGCAGAAGTGGGGCCCGAACCCGAACGCCACGTGCTCGTTGGGGCTGCGGCGGATGTCGAACGCCATCGGGTCGTCGAACACCGCCGCGTCCCGGTTGGCCGACGGGTAGAGCAGCAGCACCTCGTCGCCGGCCGCCATCGTCTGGCCGCCGTAGTCGACGTCGGCGGTCACGGTACGGGCCATGTTCTTGATCGGCGACACCCAGCGCAGCATCTCCTCGACGGCGCCGGGCATGAGGCCGCGGTCGGCCACCAGCGCCGCCCACTGGTCGGGATGGCTCGCCAGCTGGTACATCCCGCCCGACAGCACGTGCCGGGTGGTCTCGTCGCCGCCGATGAGGATGAGCAGCGACTCGTGCACCAGGCTGTCGTGGTCCAGCCGGTCGCCGTCCACCTCGGCGTGGACCAGGACGCTCATCAGGTCGTCGCGGGCCTCGGCCCGGCGGTCGGCGATGACCCGCTCGGCGTAGGACGTGTAGCCCACGAACGCGTCGGTCGCCCGCACGATGGCCGCCTCGTCGCCCTCGGTCTGGCCCCGGAGCATGTCGTCGGACCACGTCATCAGCTGGTCCCGGTCCTCGGGCGCCACGCCCAGCGCGTCGCCGATCATGATGAGCGGCAGCGGCGCGGCCAGGTCCCACACGAAGTCGCACGACCCCGTCTCGCACACCTTGTCGATCAGCGCGTCGCACACCTCGTGGATGCGCTCGGCCTGGTCCCGCACCCGCCGGGGGGTGAAGCCCCGGTTGACCAGCTTGCGGCGCCGCCAGTGCTCGGGGTCGTCCATGTCGATCATCATCGGCAGCGCCGGGTAGGCGGGCCGGATGCCGCCGGCGCTCGACCACGTGTCGGAGTGCCGGGAGATGTGGCGCACGTCGTCGTAGGCGGCGATGCCCCACACCTGGCCCTTCTCGTCCCAGTAGACGGGGGCGTTCTCCCTCATCCACGCGAGCGGCGTGTGGGGGTCGCCGGCCCAGAACTCGCCGGCCACGAGGTCGACGCCGGGATGGGTGGGGTGATCGGCCTGCCGTCCCATGGCCGGAGTCTGACACAGGCGTCAGTGACCCGCTCCCGTAGGGTCGGGCCGTGGACGACGCCGCCGCGACCGCCGACGACCTCCTGGCCCGGGGCTCGCTGCCGGCCGCCTGGGCGGCCCACTGGCGGGCGGCGCCCGACCGCCCGGTGGTGCGCGACCCGGGCGGCGCCTGGCTGACCGGGGCCGACCTGCTGGCCCGCACCGAGGCCGTCGCCGGCCGGCTGGCCGCGGCCGGGCTGGCGCCGGGCGACCGGGTGCTGCTGTCCGGCCCGGCGTCGGGCGACCTGGTCGTGGCCCACGCCGCCGCGCTGCGCATGGGGTGCGTCGTCGTCCCGGTCAACGCTGCGTACACGCCCCGCGAGGTGGGGGTCATCGCCGCGGACGCCCGGCCCCGGGCCGCGCTGCTCGACGACCCGGCGATGCGGGACGCGGTCGCCGGGGCCGACCCCGGCCTGGTGGTGGCCGGCACGGAGGTCGACCTGCCCGCCGGCCCGGCGCCGGCGCTCGACGCCGTCGGCCCGGCCGACCCGGCGCTGCTGCCGTACACGTCGGGGACCACCGGCATGCCCAAGGGCGCCTTGCTGTCGCACGGCAACCTGCTGGCCAGCGCCGAGGGCCTGCTCTCCGCCTGGCGGTGGACGCCCGACGACGTCCTGGTCCTGTGCCTGCCCCTGTTCCACATGCACGGCCTCGGCGTCGGCCTGCACGGGACGCTGCTGGCGGGGGCCCGGGTGGCGCTGCTGCCCCGGTTCGACGTGGCCGAGGTGCTGGCGGCGGCCGGCGACGGGGCGACGCTGTTCTTCGGCGTCCCCACCATGTACGCCCGCCTGGCGGCCGCCCCCGACCTGTCCGCCCTGGCCGGACTGCGCCTGTGCGTGTCCGGCTCGGCGCCCCTGGCGGCCGACCTCCACGCCCGCATCCGCGGGCGCACCGGGCAGGCGGTCCTCGAGCGCTACGGCATGACCGAGACCGTCATGCTCACCTCCAACCCCTACGACGGCGAGCGGCGCCCGGGCACGGTGGGCCTCCCGCTGCCCGGGGTCGAGGTCCGGCTGGCGGAGGGGACGGGCGAGATCGAGGTCCGGGGCCCCAACGTGTTCGCCGGCTACTGGGGGCGGCCGGAGGCGACGGCCGAGGCGTTCACCGCCGACGGCTGGTTCCGCACCGGCGACGTCGGGGCCCGGGACGAGGCCGGCTACCTGTGCATCGTGGGCCGGGCCAAGGAGCTGATCATCACCGGCGGCTACAACGTCTACCCCCGGGAGATCGAGGAGGTCCTGCGGGGCCACCCCACGGTGACCGACGTGGCCGTCACCGGCACGCCGTCGGCCGAGTGGGGCGAGGTGGTCACCGCCTGGGTCGAGTCGCCGGGAGCCCTCGACGCCGACGCGCTCGCCGCCTGGGCCGCCGAGCGCCTGGCCCCCTACAAGCGGCCCCGGCTGATCCACCGGGTCGACGCCCTGCCCCGCAACGCGCTGGGCAAGGTCGTACGCGACCGGCTGGTCCGATGAGTTGCGGCGCCGCGCCCCGTCGGACGGGCATGGCGAAGTTCCGAGCGGTCATCGAGTCGAACGGCAAGACGGCGACGGGCATCGAGGTGCCGGTGGCCGTGGTGGACGCGCTGGCCGGGCCCAAGGTGCGGGCGACGGTGGGGGGCTACACCTACCGGTCGAGCGTGGCGTCGATGGGAGGCCGCTACCTGCTGGGCGTGAGCGCCGACGTGCGGCGGGAGGCCGGGGTGGCGGCGGGCGACGAGGTCGACGTGACGCTCGAGCCCGACACCGAGGAGCGCACGGTGGCCGTGCCCGGCGACTTCGCCGCGGCGCTGGCGGCCGAGCCGGCGGCAGAGGCGTTCTTCGCCTCGCTGTCCTACAGCCAGCGGCGCTGGTTCGTCCTCGGGGTCGAGGGGGCCAAGAAGGCCGACACCCGCGAGCGGCGGATCCGCCAGGCGGTCGAGCGGCTGGCCGGCGGGCGCGGCCAGCGCTGAGGTCCCGGCCGGCGCCAGAGGCTGCGCCGACGGGCGTAGCCGTGGCCCGAGCGGCCCGCTGCGCAGCAGCAAGAGCGGGAAGCACAGACCACGGTGGCCGGGATCAGGTGACCTGTCAGCGCACGTCCTAGGGTGCGCCGCATGCCAGGACCGATGGAGGGGGTCAGGGTCGTCGAGCTCGGCCAGTGGGTGGCCGGCCCGGCCGCGGCGGCGGTGCTCGGCGACTGGGGAGCCGACGTGCTCAAGATCGAGCCGCCCGAGGGCGACCCGTTCCGGGGCCTGCTCTCGGCGATCAGCGAGGGCACGAGCCCGCCGTTCGAGCTGGACAACCGCAACAAGCGCAGCATGGGGCTGAACCTGGCCGTCGAGGAGGGCCGGGCCATCGCCGCCCAGCTGGTGGCGGGGGCGGACGTGTTCGTCACCAACGCCCGACCCGGGGCGCTGGCCCGGGCGGGGCTCGACTACGAGACGCTGTCCGCCGCCAACCCCGGGCTGATCTACGCCCACGTCACCGGGTACGGCCGGGAGGGCGAGGCCGGCGACCGGGCGGCCTACGACGTGGGGGCGTTCTGGTCGCGGGCCGGGGTGGCGGCGTCGCTCGCCCCCGACGGCTCGCCGCTGCCGTACCAGCGGGGCGGCATGGGTGACCACATGGCCGGGCTGGCGACGGCGGGTGCGGTGGCGGCGGCGCTGTTCGCCCGCTCGCAGACCGGCGAGGGGCAGGTCGTGTCGGTGTCGCTGCTGCGCATCGGCATGTACATGCTGGGCTGGGACGTCAGCATGGCGGTGCGCATGGGCTTCCCGACCACGCCGATGTCGGTGGCGGCGCCGCCCAACCCGCTGATCAACGCCTACGAGGCGGGCGACGGGCGGCGGTTCTGGCTGCTGGGCCTGCAGGGCGACCGCCACTGGCCCGACGTGCTCCGGGCGGTCGGGCGGCCCGAGTGGGCCGAGGACGAGCGCTACTCGTCGCTGATCGCCCGGTTCCAGAACGCGGCCGAGCTGGTGCGGGAGCTCAACGAGATCTTCGCCGCCAGACCGATGGCCGAGTGGGGGCCGATCTTCGACCGGGAGGACGTGTGGTGGGCGCCGGTCCAGCACGCCCACGAGACGATCGACGACCCGGTGGTGCGGGCGGCCGGCGGGTTCGTCGACGTGCCGGCGGCGGACGGGTCGGGGGACACGGTGGAGATGGTGGCGTCCCCGGTCGACTTCGGCGGCACGCCGTGGGCAGCCCGCTCGATGCCGCCCGAGTTCGCCCAGCACACCGAGGAGGTGCTGCTGGAGCTCGGGTACGACTGGGACCGCATCATCGAGCTCAAGGACCTGGGCGCGGTCCCGTAGGGGACCTGGCTACGGTCAGGGGAGGCCAGCCCCCGTAGCTCAGGTGGATAGAGCGACCGCCTCCTAAGCGGTAGGCCGCAGGTTCGAGTCCTGCCGGGGGCGCACCGTCGGCCCTGGCAAATTTCCATCTGACCTGGGGAAACAGCGGATCCGCCGCTCGGAGTCCTTGACCGTGAGTGTCCGCGGGGTGCCGTCGCGACCCCTGATCTGTGGGACGGGTGTGGGACGGGCACGCCCGCGCCGGATTGGTCGACCCACGGGATTTGTTAGTGAGCGTCGGAAGTGGCCTACACCGCTGATGCGACGTCGAGATCGGTGACGGCGAGGCTGACCCGCTCTACGAGGGTGTCGATCACGGCCTTGGACCGGGCGTCGGGGGTCGGGGCCGTCGCGCCGCCCAGGACCGTCATGGCCATCGTGAGCACGAGGCACTCCCGCACGTCGCGGTCGAGGTCGCCGCGTGTGTAGCCGGTGACCCCGTGCGCGGTGAGCTCGTGGAGGTAGGCATCGAGCAGCGTGTCCCAGAGGGCCCGGCGGACCTCGGGCGTGAGCGACCACGAGAACCAGGCGAGGTCCGAGGCGCCGAGACCGCGGATCGACATCTGCCAGTCGATGAGAGCGACGCCATCGCCGCCGGTCGCCACCGCATCGTCGAAGAACACGTTGTCGAGACGGACGTCGAAGTGCACGTAGGTGCGGGGGCCGCGCTGCCACCACGAGTCGAGCAGGTCGGCCAGCTTGGTCTTCGCCAGTTCTCCGGCCGCTCGGGCGGACGGGGTGAGCACGTCGCCGTAGCGGTCGACGAAGACCTCCCAGTTGGCGGCCGCGTGGTCCTGGCGCGCCTTGTTCAGGTCGGCGTCGGCCCGGGGCAGCCAGTCGAGCCCGTCGAGCTCGGGGGCGTTCCACCACGAGGCGTGGAGCCGGGCTGCGGCGCGCACGAGGCGCTCTGCGTCGGCCGGCGAGCCACCGGCGACCTGGTCGCCAAGGCGCAGGGACGTGAGGTCCTCGAGCAGCAGGACAACGCTGCTCGCGTCGTCACCGAGGTCGGCGTAGTGACACCGGGGGACGCGCACGGGCACGCGTTCGGCGATCTCTGTGTAGAAGTGGTGCTCCGACCGGTAGAGGCCGTAGTAGCTGACGTACTGGCGGGCCTGCTCGTTCGGCGACGTCAGCTTGGCCACCAGCGTGTCCGGGACGCCGCCCCCGTGCTCGAGGTGCAGGCGCGAGACGACTCCGACGAAGCCGGCGACCTCGCCGACCGGCGACGAGGTCACGCCGGTGACGTCGGCCGCCAGCACGTCGGACAGCCAGGCCGGCGTGATCTCCTCGACCGCCGCGGGCAGCGGGGCGTGGTGATTCTGGTCGCTGTTCATGCTCCCCCCAGGGTGCTCTCAGCCGCCGGCCTGGTCCCCGGCACGCGACAGGATGCGCAGCATGACCTCGTCGGCGCCGCCGCCGATGGACAGCAGGCGCGCGTCCCGGTAGTAGCCAGCCGTCCAGGTCTCCTCCATGTACCCGACGCCGCCGTGGAACTGCACGCACGCGTCGGCGACCTCCCGCTGCAGCCGGCCCGCCTTCAGCTTGGCGACCGTGGCGAACCGCGTGGTGTCGTCGCCACGCAGATAGGCCTCGGCGCAGGCGTAGTTGTAGTGACGCAGGAGGTCGAGCTCGGCCTCGAGCTCGGCGATGCGGAACTGCACGTACTGGTGGTCGAGGATCGGGCGCCCGAAGACCTGGCGTTCCCGGAGGTAGGCGGTCGTCCTCGCCAGCGCCGTGTCCATCTGTCCGACCGCGATGTAGTTGGCGATCATCCGCTCGTTCTGGAACTGCGCCATCTGCTGCTGGAACCCCCGCCCGATCTCGCCGATCGTGTTCGAGACGGGCACCCGCACGTCGACGAAGGACAGCTCGGCGGTGTCCGACGACCGGTTGCCCAGCTTGTCCAGCTTGCGGCTCACCGAGAATCCCGGCGCATCGGTCGGCACCACGATCTGGCTCATCCCGCGGTAGCCGCCCTCGTCGGACGTGCGGGCCAGGAGGCACAGCCAGTCGGCCTGTGTGCCGTTGGTGATGTAGAGCTTGGTGCCGTTGATCACCCACTCGTCGCCGTCCTGGACCGCGCGCGTCCTGATGGCGGCGACGTCGGATCCGGCGTCCGGCTCGGTCACGGCGATCGACGTCACCGCCTCGCCCCGGACGGCCGGCACCAGGTAGCGCTGCTTCAGCTCCTCGCTCCCGAAGCGATGCAGCGAGGGCGTCGACATGTCGGTCTGGACGCTGATGGCCATGGCGATGGCGGGGCACAGCATGCGTCCGAGCTCCTCGCCGAGCACGACGCTGTAGGAGTGGTCGGCCCCTTGGCCGCCGTAGGCGGAGTCGTACTCCAGGCCGAAGACGCCGGCGTCTCCCAGCGCCGCGAAGAGCTCGTGCGCCGGGAACGAGCCGTCGTGTTCCCACCGCTCGAAGTTCGGCACGATCTCCCGCTCGAACACCCCGCGCACGGACTTGCGGAACACCCCATGGTCGTCGGTGAAGTGCAACGAAACCCCTCTCGTCCGGGATCCAGGGTACTCGTTGGCGCGAGGTCGATTCAGGGCCTGCGGGTGGCGTAGCGGTGTTCACCTGGCTATGTTCGGGAAAAACCTGAATCCTGGGTGCGGAACCCAGGCCCAACGAGGGGGATCCAGTCTGATGGGACCAGCAACCCGAGCGCGGCGCCGTAGACTCCGCGTCGTCGGTGCAGTCGTGCTGCTCGCGCTGACAGTTGCGGCGGCGTGCGGCGACGACAACGACAACTCCAAGTCTTCGGGGGACAACGGCGGTTCGGCGGCGAAGCAGCCGACGGGCGAGCCGATCAAGGTCGCCGCGCTCCTCGGTGAGTTGACGAAGGACGACAACGGGGCCGGCCTCGAGGCGGCGGTCAAGGCGGTGAACGCCAACGGCGGCATCAAGGGACGGCCGGTCGAGCTGACGACGTGCTCGGACAACAACGACGCCAACACGGCCGCCAAGTGCGCCCGCGACGCCGCCAACGATCCCGACGTCGTCGCCATCGTCGACCACTCGAACAGCTACGGCGCCACCACCTTCCCGATCCTCGAGAAGGCGGGCCTCGCCGCTCTCGGCACCCAGGTGTTCGGGCAGGCCGACGCCAAGTCGCCCGTCGTGTTCAACTCGTCGTCCGGCATCTTCAACTCGATCGGCGCCGCCAAGGTCGCGGTGCAGTCGCTCGACGCCAAGAGGATCGGCGTGCCCTACGTCGACGTGCCGGCCGGTGCCCAGTTGGCGCCCTTCATCGACACGATCGTGAAGCCCCTCGGGGCCAAGGCGGTCGGAGTGATCCCGGTCTCGCCCACAGCAGCCGACGTGACGTCGCAGGTGGCCAACGAGCTGGCGGCCAAGCCCGATGCGATCATCGACGGTCTGACCGTCGAGCAGTTCACGAAGTTCATTCGGGGCGCCCGCCAGCAGGGGAGCGACGTGCCCTTCCTGGTCTCCGGCGGCGTGTTCGACGCCGGCCAGATCCAGGATCGGCTCTCGGGTGCGGACAGCGACATCTACATCGTCGGCGAGTTCAACCACCAGTCCCAGGGCTTCAAGGACTTCAAGGCCGACATCGACAAGTACAACGGGGACTACGACAACCGGAACGACTCCGTGCTGTGCGGGTGGTTCGCCATCAAGCAGCTGGAGTACGCGGCCAACAAGGCGTCCTCGATCGACCGCAAGGGGATCCTGGCCGCCATGAACGCGACGACCGACTTCGACCTCGGCGGGCTGACGGAGCCGCTCGACTACACGAAGCCGCAGGCCGGCCTCGGCGGTTCCCTGCCCCGGGTCATCAACGAC
Organism: Acidimicrobiales bacterium; assembly: GCA_035263165.1. Classification (GTDB taxonomy): domain Bacteria; phylum Actinomycetota; class Acidimicrobiia; order Acidimicrobiales; family VFJN01; genus ZC4RG19. Next base: position 12,547 of record DATFRN010000313.1, read on the forward strand.
GCCGTCTACCTGTACAAGTACGACAACGGCAAGGAAGAGCTGGTCAAGGACAGCCCGGCCAACCACCTGTTCGAGCAGTAGCTCGACGTCGAGGGCCCTCCTTCCAGGGTCCTTGGTGGGGAGGGCGGCAACGCCGCCCTCCCTACTCGCGTGTCAGGGGAGCCACTCCGCGACCACGGCATCGGTGTCGGCGCCGATCCCGGCAGCCATCCTGATGGTGTCGCCGGGCCGGGAGTCGTGGTCGACCCAGCGGATCGGGTCGGTGACCATCACGGTTCCGTCGGCGAGCTCCGTCGTCATCCCTCGTGCCTCGAAGTGCGGGTGCGAGGCGAGCTCCTCGAGCGACATAATCACGTTGCTGCCGGCGACGTTCCATTCGCGGAAGCGGTCGTTCCACTCCGCGGCGGTCGCGGTCAGGAAGATCGGTTCCAGCTCCGCGCGCAGCCGGGCGTCGTCCTCGGCGCCGCGACCGGCCGCGAGGAGATCCTCGCGGCCGACGTGCGCGCAGAAGTGTGCCCAGAAGTGCGGGTCGCCGGCCCCGAAGAACACGGGTCGCCCGTCCGCGGTGTCGTAGATGGTGTAGCGGGCGCCGGAGTTGGGCACGTCGTACCACGGCTTCCTGCCGTTGATGACGTCCGTCAGCCGATGGCGATGCGCCTCGACGGCGGCGTCCCAGCACGAGATGTCGATCCATGCCCCCTCACCGGTGCGCTTGGCGTTCCACAGTGCCGCCACGATGGCGAACGCGGCGTTGACCGGCCCGATCTCCACGGCGACCACGAGGTTCGACCCGTCGCCGAGCGCCCACTTGCCGTCGCGCCGTTCCGGATACAGGCAGTACGAGAGCGACTCGAGGTTCAACCCGTGCGCCGGCTGGTTCGCGAGTGGCCCCGTCTGTCCGAACCCGGACACCGAGCACAACACGAGGTCGGGACGGCGGCGTCGAAGCTCGTCCACGTCGATGCCGGTCTTCGCGGCGAGAGCGCCCGGTCGTGATCCCTCGATGATCACGTCGGCGGCGGCGGCGAGCCGCGCGATCGCGGCACGGTCGTCCACGAATGTGAAGTCGAACGCCGCGCTGCGCTTGTTCCGGTCGAGGAGCGGAAGCCACTCGGCCGCGTACTGTGACCGGGCCGGGCCGCCATCCGCGCGCGCCACGTCGGCCAGCTTGACCACGTCAGCGCCCATGTCGGCCAGCTTCCTGCCCGTGTGCGGTCCGGGGAAGTCGCGAGCCCACTCGAGGACCCGAACGCCGGCGAGAGGGAGGTACGCCATGCCCGCAATCCTGCATTCAGGATGCACGCTTTGGCAACGGCACCTACAGTGCGACTCGTGACCGGCGGACCGGTGGTCGACACCGCCCACGGGCGGCTCCGTGGGTCCCGCCGCGACGGCGTGGACGTCTACCTCGGCGTGCCGTACGCCGCCCGGCCGGTCGGACCCCGCCGCTTCCGGCCGCCCGAGCCGCCGAGCGCTCGCCGCCGCGAGCGCGATGCGACCACGCCCGGCCCGGTGTGCCCGCAGCCGCAGCCGGCGCCGGCGCGCGGCGCGGTGCAGGACGAGGACTGCCTGCACGTCAACGTGTGGACGCCGGGCGTCGCCGGCACGCACCCGGTACTCGTCTACCTCCCCGGCGGCGGTTTCGTGGCCGGCGACGCGTCGTCGCGGGTCACCGACGGTGCCCGCCTGGCGGCGAGAGGCGTCGTGGTGGTCGCCGTCTCGTACCGCCTCCACGCCTTCGGGTTCCTCGACCTCGGGGGCGCCCACGATCCCAATGTCGGGATCCTCGACCAGGTCGCCGCCCTGCGCTGGGTGCGGGACAACATCGACGCCTTCGGCGGTGATCCCGGCAACGTGACCGTCGCCGGGTACTCCGCGGGCGGCAACAGCGTCGCCACCCTGCTCGCCGTTCCGGAGGCCCGGGGCCTCTTCCGGCGCGCCGTCGTCCAGGACGGATCGGCCGTGCTGAGCCTGAGCCGCTCGACCACCGGTGCGGTCGCCTGCGAGGTCCTCGCCGTGCTCGGGATCGACGATCCGAGCGACCGCGCCGCGCTGGAGCGCGTGCCGGCAGCGGACATCGTCACCGTCGCCGCCGAGGTCGGCACCCGCTATGCCGGAGTGCTCCCCGGCAGCCTCCCGGTCTCGCCGGAGACCGACCGGCGCAAGGGCCTCACCTGGACGCCGGCGCTGGGCAAGTCGCTGCCGCAGCGGCCGCTCGACGCCGTCGGGGCCGGGGCGGCGGCAGGGATCGATCTCCTCGTCGGGACCAACCGCGACTCCATGACGATGATCAGCGACCGCGTGCCCGACGTGGACCGTGCCCTGCTCGCCGCCCACCTCAGCGACCACCTCGGTGATCACCGCACCGTCGAGGACGTGATCGGCGTCTACGCCGAGGATCTCGGCACGGCGTCACCACGCGACGTCCTCGGGGCGCTGCTGACCGACCTGTTGCTCGCGGTGCCCACCGTGCAGCTTGCCGAAGGTCAGCTCCAGCACCACCCCGGCGTCTGGCTGTACGAGTACGCCGAGCCCGGGCCGACTGGGCGGGCCGGCCACAGTCTCGACACGGGCCTCTGGTTCGACAACGTCGCCAGGTCCGGGGGCGAGCGGATGCGCCGCCTCGCGGCCCGCATGGCCGACGCCCTCGTGGCGTTCGTCTCGACCGGCGATCCGTCGGGCGCCGGGCTGCCTGCCTGGACGCCGTACTCGTCGGAGGACCGGGCGACGATGGTTCTTGCCGGTGACTCCGAGATCGTGAACGACCCCCATCCCGGTCGCCGGCGGTTGTGGGCCGCCGCGTCCCTTCCATGAGGAGAGCTCGATGACAGGCGTACTCGACGGTGTGACCGTCCTCGACCTGTCGTCCGGGGTCGCCGGGCCCATCGCCGGCATGCTGCTGGCCGACAACGGCGCCGCCGTCACACGCGTCCTGCCCCCGGCGGGCGACCCGTTCGCGCAGCTGTCCGGCTCCCGGGTCTGGTCGCGTGGGAAGCGCCCGATCACGGTCGACCTGATGGTCGATGCCGAACGGGACAGGTTCCTCGGCCTCGCCGGCCGGGCCGACGTGGTGCTGGAGAGCTTCCGTCCGGGCGTCGCCGAGCGACTCGGCATCGATCACACGGTGTTGCGTGGGCTAAACGAGCGGCTCGTCCACTGCTCGATCACGGCCTACGGCTCGAGCGGATCGCTGGCCGACCGGCCGGGGTACGACGCCCTGGTGACGGCCAGGACCGGTGCGATCTGGGAGACGCGCGGCGTTCCCGGGACGACGCCGCTGCGCCTGGCCGGGATCGACGACCCCATCGACGGGGTGCCGTCGCCGCCGGGGAGCAGGACCGGCCCCGACCGCGACGGGCCGCTCTTTCCCGGCGTGCCGTGGACGAGCCTCGGGAGCGCCTACCTGGCGACGCTCGGCGTCAGCGCCGCCCTGCGGGCCCGGGAGGTGACCGGTCGCGGCCAGCGGGTCGAGACGTCGCTGCTGCAGGGCGTGCTGGCGACCACGGTGTTCTGCTGGCAGCGGACCGAGGATGCGGCGAGCGACTACACGAGCTGGGTCATCGACCCTCGCTCGGCGAAGGGCATTCTTCGTTGCTCCGACGGACGCTGGATCCATCAGTGGACACCGCTCCCGAGCTTCTTCCTGGAGTCGACGCACGGCGACCGGCTCGAGCGGACCGACGAGGTCCGGGCGCCCCGCAACGCCACCGCCCGGATCGGCATCGACCTCCACGAGACGGTGGCGCTCGGTGCGTTCCACGAACCGATGGCCGAGGCGGCCGCCCGCTTCTCGTCGGACGAGTGGACCGCCTTCGCCGCCGAGGTCGGCGTTCCGCTGCAGCCCGTGCGCTCGCCCGAGGAGGCGCTCGACGACCCGGCGTTCCTCGCCGACGGGTGCGTCGTCGAGCTACCGGATCGAGAGCTCGGCGGGGTCCGGCAGGTCGGCGAGGTGTACCGCCTCTCGGCGTGCCCGAGGTCCGGCGACGGCCCCGGCCCGGCCGGCGGCGGCACCCGGTCCACGACGACGGGCGAGCTGTCGGCGCCGCTCGACGGCGTGGTGGTGGTCGAGCTCGGTCTCGCGATCGCGGCGCCGTTCACCACGCAGCTCCTGGCCGAGCTCGGGGCGACCGTGGTCAAGGTGCAGCAGCACCACGACGGCTACTGGATGAAGACCCACTTCGCGATGGCCTGCAACCGCGGGAAGCGCAGCCTGGCGCTCGACATGACCCGGAGCGAGGGCCGTGACGCCTTCGACCGGCTCGTCGAGCGGGCGGACGTGCTCGTCACCAACATGCGCCGGCCCGCCCTGGAACGCCTGGGGGCGGACGACGTCACGCTGCGCGGGCGCCATCCCCGGCTCGTCTACTGCCACATCCGCGGCTTCGACCGCGGCGCCCGCGACCGGTCGCCCGGCGTCGACCAGACCGGCGCCGCCCTCGCGGGGACCGAGTGGCTCGACGGTGCGCTCGACGCGGGTGGCCGCCCGGTGTGGGCGCTGACCTCACTCGGCGACACCGGCTCGGGATTCCTCGGCGCGATCGGCGTCGCGCAGGCACTGTGGCACCGCGATCGCACAGGCGAGGGGCAGGTCGTCGACACGTCGATCGTCTACGCCCACCTCCTCAACGCATCGGCCGGCGCCGGCCTGCGGCTCGACCGGCAGCACCTGGGGTGGGGGCCGCGGTATCGCCTGTACCGGACGGCCGACGACTGGCTGTGCGTCGCGGCGGTGACCGCCGACCACTGGCGCGGGCTGAAGGCCGCCGTGGGCCGCCCCGACCTCGCGGACGACGAGCGGGGCGCGGCCGAGCTCGAGCAGATCTTCGCGTCGGCGTCGTCGAGTACCTGGTGGAAGGTGCTCAACGACGCCGGCGTGCCCGCCGAGGTGGCGGCGCCCGACGCGGTGCGGGCGCTGTTCGACGACGCCGGGCTCCGGGACCGTGGGTGGATCACCACCTACGACCACGCGTCACGGGGACGGACCGAGGCCGCCGGGCACCTCATCGACTTCTCCGAGACGCCCGGCGTGCTCGACCTTCCGTCGCCCCTCGCGGGGCAGCACTCGATCGAGATCCTCGGTGAGCTCGGCTACGACCCGGCCGAGATCGCCGCCCTGGTGGGTAGCGGCGTCGTGCTCGACGGCAGCGCCTAATCGCTGAGCTGCGAGGGCGCGTCGCCGACCCACTCGGTCTCGAAAGTGAGCGGCGAGTGGCGGAACTCGACGAGGCGGACGCCCTCGGGGCCGGCCTTGACCGTGTAGGCCGAGCCGGCGGGGGTGAAGTACCCGGCCCCCGGGCCGAACCGCCGGTTGCCCTGCCACAGCTCGCCGTCCAGCACGAGCACGACCTGGGCGACGTCGTGGCGATGGCGGGGGACGACGGCGCCGGGCGCGTAGCGGACGCACAGCAGGCTGTAGCCGCTCGGGTCCGAGTGGTTGACCGGGGCCTGGATCTTGATCATCGCCGACTCGGGGTCGGCCGTGTCCTCGGTCATCACCGGCAGCACCGGCATCGCCTCGAGGTCGAAGAACGTCACCTTGTCCGACGTCGTGAGCGGCCCGGCGCTCTGCATGAGCGAGCCCTCGCGCTGGCGGCGCTCCGCTGCGGTCATCTCTGCCATGTCGGCTCCTTGTGTCTCGTTCGTGTCACACCGGCGTCGCCACCGCGGACGGCCCGCCGTGCGAGTCGACCGACGTGCCGAGGTACGCCTCGATCACGCCCGGATGGTTCCGGACCTCGTCGGGGCTGCCCTGGGACAGGACCTTGCCGAAGTGCAGCGCCACGACCCGGTCGCAGGTCCGCAGCACCATCGACACGTCGTGCTCGACGAGCAGGACGGCCATGCCCCAGTCGGCGGCCAGCCGGCGGATGAGGCGGGCGAGCTCCTCCCGGCTGACGTCGTCGAGCCCCGCCGCGGGCTCGTCGAGCAGCAGCACCGAAGGCGACGCCGCCACAGCCCGGGCGATGGCGACCAGCCGGCGCTGGGCGTAGGGCAGCTCGCTCGGGCGGTTGTCGAGCACGCCCTCCAGCCCGAACTCCCGGATGCTCGCCACGGTGGCGTCGGAGAGGGGGCGCCGGTCGACGTGCACGAGGTTCGTGAAGTACGACGCGGAGTCGCGGGGATCCGAGGCCGCCCGCAGGTTGTCCCGCACGCTGAGGTCGTCGAACAGCTCCAGCGACTGGAACGACCGGGTGACCCCCCCGCGCACGCGGCGGTGCGCCCGCAGCCGGTCGATCGAGCGATCGTCCAGTAGCACCCGCCCGCTGTACTGCCGGTGGAAGCCGGTGGCGGCGTCGATCAGCGTGGTCTTGCCGGCCCCGTTGGGCCCGATCAGGCCCACGATCTCGCCCGGCCGGACCTCGAGGCTCACGCCGTCGAGGGCCCTGACGACGCCGAACTGCACGGTGACGTCCTCGACCCGGAGGGTGCGGGGCTCGACGCGGTGGATGACAGGAGCGGGCGCCGGGGCGCTCGGCTCGGCCGCCTCGTCTGGGGCGTCGGCCCCATCAGTGGCGGCGGCCACCGCCGGTGCCGCTCCTCGCCGCCGCACCAGGCCGCCGACCTTCCGCCTCAGGATCTCGACGTGCTCGCTGGTCTGCGCCGCCACGCCGTCCGGCTGGCGGATGACGACCACGATGAGCAGCGCCGCCGAGATGAGTGCGAACCAGCCGGCGACGTCGAAGAAGTGGGACAGGATCTCCTGGGCGACGCCTGCGATGGCGGAGGCGCCGCCGACGAGCGCGCCGGTGATGAACCCGATGCTGCCGATCACCGTGACCAGCACGGCCTGGATGGAACCGAACACGTCGAACAGGTTGAAGTTGACGTTCTGGTTCCGGAACGCCATCAGCGAGCCCCCGAGAGCGGCGATGGCGGCGCCCAGCCCGAAGGCGTAGAGCTTGGCCCCGACGATGCTGATGCCGAGGCTGGCCGCCGCCCGCTCGTTGTTCCGCACGGCGATGAGGCGCCGGCCGGTCCGGCCCCGCCGCACGTTGGCGACGAAGATGCAGCACACGAGCAGCAGGACCATGGAGAACCCGGCGTAGCGGTTCGGGTGGTCGACCGAGAAGATGTCCCAGCCGAAGAGGCTCGCCTTGGGGACGACCGTGCCCCGGATGACGCCGCCGGTGTAGTCGGGGTTCCCGAGCAGGACGCTCGTGATCACGACGGCGAGACCGAGCGTGGCGACGGCGAGGTTGACGCCGCGGGCCCGCACGGCGGGCAACGCCACCAGCAGGCCGGCGGGGATCGTGAGGACGACCCCGAGCAGGATCGCCAACAGGAAGGGCACGCCGGCGGCGTCGGCCAGCCGGCTCGAGATGAGCGCCCCGACACCCGCCAGCGAGTACTGGGCCAGGCTCAACTGGCCGCAGTACCCCACGACGACGACGAGTGACAGGCAGATGAACGCGAACAGCACCGAGGTGGTGACGGCGTCGTCCCAGGCGTCGGTGAACCACGAGAACGAGGCCAGGACCACGGCGAACGTGACGGCGATCGGGATCCAGCGGGGCTCGCCGGTTCCGACCTTTGGCAGCCGGTCAGTGATGTGGCTGCGCAGCGGCAGGGCCCGGCCCCGCACCACGAGGATCAGGATTATGACGAGGAACGGCACCGCCGTTGACCAGCCCGGGGTGTGGACGTACCGGGTGGCGAGCGACTCCAGCACGCCGATCGTCAGGCCACCGAGGAGCGTCAACGGGAACGAGGCGAACCCCCCGACGAGCGCCGCCGACAGGGCGGGCACGATCGTGAGGGTCAGGGCCGTCGGGGACAGGCCGATGATCGGCACCAGCAGCACGCCGGCCAGACCGGCCAGCGCGCCGCCGGCGGCCCAGTTGCACGTGGCCACGATGTTTGGGGACCAGCCAAGTGCGGCCGTGGCCCGTTCGTTCTCGGCCACGCCCGTCGTGGCCAGCCCGAACGACGTGTAGCGGTAGAACAGCCAGAGCACCGCGGTCAGCGCCACCGTGACGGCGAAGATCACGATGCGGTCCTTGCTCACGATCAGGTCGCCGAACGGGTTGTACGTGCCGGTCGACAGGAACGGCTTCACGAACGGGACGTTCGTGCCGTAGCGCTTGACCGCGGCCTGCTGGAACAGCGACATGAGGCCGAGGGTCGCGATGACGCGGGCGAGCGGCGACGAGTGCCGCATGGGCCGCATGATGAGAACCTGGATGAGCGCGCCGGCCGCGGCGGCGGCCGCCACGCTCAGGGCGATCGACGGCGCCGTCCCGAGGCTGTCGCGGGTGTCGTAGAAGACGCCCGCGGCGAGAAGCGCCAGGCCGCCGTTGGCGAAGTTCACGATGCCCGAGCCCCGGTAGACGAGGACGATGCCGAGGGCGAGGAGCGCGTAGACGCCCCCGGCTCCCAGCCCCAGCAAGAGGAACTTCAGGAATTCGCTCATGGACGCCCCTACACCCCTTCTACATCCGGAGAACGAGTTCCGACCGGAGCGAAGGTCCTGCGTGCATGGTCGGCGGTGCGCCCCCCTCGGTGGAGGCGAGGGTAGCCGTCGCTGCTTCGCATCGTCAACGAACCTGGACCCAGAATCCCGGTTTGAGATGACGCAGACCAAGATCCTGGATACTCTGGGCAGGGCCCGGCACGGGCCGGGTGATCGACCAAGGGGGGTGCGGTGAGCGATTCCGTCGACGGGCGGCAGGAGCGGCGTCTGAGGGCGCCACGCTTCGGCCGCGCCACCGCAAACGGGAGCGGACCAGCGACGGTCGACGTCGACGACGAGGACGCGGTCCCCGGCGCCGCGGTCGCCACCGCGGATCCTGACGCCGCGCTGGCCGCCGAGGGCCTATGCGTCGGGTACGGACCGATCCCCGTGGTCGACTCCCTCGACCTCTCGGTGCGCCCCGGCGAGATGGTCGCGCTCCTCGGTGCCAACGGCGCCGGGAAGACGACGACGCTCCTCGCCCTGGCCGGCGAGCTGAAGCCGACGGCCGGATCGGTGCGGATGTTCGGCGACGTCGTGACGAAGCCGCTGCACGTGCGGTGCTCGCGGGGGATGGCGTTCGTGACCGAGGAGAAGTCGGTCATCTTCGGGCTGACGGTCCTCGACAACCTGCGGCTCGGGCGGGGGGACATCGACCTCGCCTTCCGCCTGTTCCCCGAGCTCGAGCGCCTGCGCAAGCGCAAGGCCGGGCTGCTGTCCGGGGGCGAGCAGCAGATCCTCACCCTGGCGCGGGCCCTGTCCCGCGAGCCGCAAATCCTCCTGGCGGACGAGCTGTCGATGGGTCTGGCGCCGCTCGTCGTGGAGCGGCTCATCCGGGCGCTCCGGGAGGCGGCCGATCGCGGCATCGCCGTGCTGCTCGTCGAGCAGCAGGTCCGCACGGCGCTCACGTCGTGCGACCGGGCCTACGTGCTGCGCCGCGGTCGGATCGTCCTCGAGGGCCCGACGTCGGAGCTGGTGAACCGGATCGAGGAGATCGAGGCGTCCTACCTGTCGGAGTGACCGCTCGGTGACGGGCGCTTCGCCTGCATGTCGGATCGCCACCGTGCGCCCCATTCCTTGGCGGAGTCGGACAGGCCGACCAGCACGAAGTCGCGCCGGTTCTGCTCCCACTCGCTCGTCGTGATCGTCGCCCGGTTCAGCACCCGCCGGATGGCCGCCAGCGCCGGCAGCGGGAACCGGGCGATCTCGTTGCCGAGCGCCACCGCCTCGTCGACGTCGGTGCCCGCCGGCACCAGCTTCGTGACGAGGCCGAGCTCGTCCGCCTCGTGCACGTCGATGGTGCGGCCGGTGTAGGACAGCTCGGCCGCCCGCCAGCGACCGGCCGTCCGGGCGATGAAGGTCGTCGCATGGGCCGGGAACAGCCCGAGGTTGATCTCCGCGAGGGCGAAGCGCGCCGTCTCGTCGGCGACGATCATGTCGCACCACAGCGCCACCTCCCAGCCTCCGGCGATGCACCAGCCGTGGACCGCGGCGATGAGCGGCTTCGTGCAGCGCTCGAGCACGTACCACATGGACCACGCGCCGCCCTCGTCCACCTCCGGGGAGGCGGACAGGGCACGCAGGACGGCCACGTCGGCCGGACTGGCCGTCGTGGCCGCTGCGGTGCGGGCCGGCCGGGCGTCGGCCCCGGCCGAGAAGGCGCGGCCGGTGCCGGTCACCACGATGACCTTCACGTCGGGGTCTCGGTCGAACGCCACGATGCCGTCGGCCAACTGCTCCTCGCTGCCGCCGGGGTAGGTCGACAGCGGGTTGAGCGCCTCGGGCTCGTCGAACGAGACGATGCCGACGGCGCCGCGCTTCTCGGTCGTGACCAGTCGTTCGTTGTCGTCCGTCATGATCGCCATCGTAGGACAGTCTGCATCCTGGATTCTGACCGCACTGACCTGCGTGTCCGGCGGCTACTGTCGATCTTGACAGTGTGTGCCACAATGCCACGGGGCGCCCGGTGCGGCGCCGAAGGGGGAAACATGCGCCGTTCGCTGCGGGCTCCGGCCCTGGCCATTGCGCTCGTCGTCCTGGCGGCGTCGGGCACCGGCTGCGGGGGGAGCGACGACGGCTCCAGCGACGCCGGGAAGCCCACGACCACGGTCAAGCTGTCCGGGCCGCCGGTCAAGATCGTCAGCATCCAGGGCGACCTCACCAAGGACCTCAACCTGCCGGGGCTGCGCGCCGGCGTCGCCGCGGTGAACGCCGCCGGCGGCGTGCACGGGCGGCGGATCGAGCTCGAGGTGTGCTTCGACAAGAACGACGCCAACACGGCGGCCCGCTGCGCCCGCGACGCCGTCGCCGACTCGAGCGTGATCGCGACCGTGTCGAACCAGAACAACTTCGGCACCACCGTCAACCCGGTCCTCGAGTCGGCCGGCATGGCGAGCGTCGGGAGCGAGCCGTACACGCAGTCCGACTTCACCTCCAAGGTGATCTTCCCGACCGCCGTCGGCGGCCTGTCGGTGGCCGGCGCCGCCGCGGTCGCGGCCGACGTCGTCGACGCCAAGCGCATCGTCCTGCCGGTGATCGACGTGACCGCGGGCCGCACCCTGCCACCGCTGATCGACGCCGGCGTCCTCGCCCCCCGGGGGATGAAGCTGGCGGCGACCGTCCCCGTGCCCCTGACCGCCGCCGACGTGTCCGCGCAGGCGGCGGCCGTGACCGACGCCAAGCCGGACGCGATCCTCTTCGCGCTGACGCCCGACATCGGCCAGCGGTTCATCCAGGCCCTGCTCCAGCAGGGTTCGAAGAGGCCCTTCGTCTTCCC
>DATFRN010000314.1:0-15021 GCA_035263165.1 Acidimicrobiales bacterium
CGGGCTACCCGGCCGAGATGCTCGACCCGGACCTCGACCTGGAGGCGGAGCTGTCGATCGACTCGATCAAGCGGATCGAGATCCTGGGGGAGCTGGCGGAGCGGGTGCGGCTGCCGGGGATGGACGGCGGCGAGGTGGACGAGAGCGTCGTCGAGGAGCTGGCGCTGATCAAGACCCTGCGCGGCATCGTCGAGTGGGTCGAGGACCGCGGCGACCCGGCCCCGGCCGCCGGCCCGCCCGCGGCCCCGGCCCCGCCGGCGCCGGCGCCGTCCGGCGGCACGCCCGTGCGGTTCGTGCCGGTGCTCGACCCGCTGCCGGAGCCGGCCGGCGACGCCGGCGCCGACGTCGCCCTGGCCGGGGCGGCGGTGGCCGTCGTGGACGACGGCGGCGGCGTGGGCGCCGCGCTCCACGCCCTGCTGGTCGAGCGGGGCGCCCGGGCCACGCTGGTCGCCACCGGCGAGCCGGTCCCCGAGGGGACCGCCACGCTCGTCGACCTGGGGGCCCTGGCCGCCGGCGCCGGCGACACCGGAGCCGTCGTCGGCCAGTTCGCCCGCTTGCGGGCGGCGGCGGGCGCCGGGGCCGGCCGCCTGCTGGTGGCCACCGGCCGGGGCGGTGACCTCGGCCTCGGCGACGGCGCCCCGCCGCCGGTCGAGCGGGCGACGGCCGGTGCCGCCGCCGCCGGCATGGTCCGCACGTTCGCCCGCGAGCTGGCCGCGGTGCGGTCCCAGGTGGTCGACGTCGACCCCGGGGCCGGGCCCGCGGCCGTCGCCGGGGCCCTGCTGGCCGAGCTGCGCACCGGCGACGGTCCGGTCGAGGTCGGCTACCGGGCCGGCGGGCGCTGGACGATCACCACCGCGGCCCGTCCCCTCGACGCCGAGGCGGGCACCGAGGTCGCGGCCGACGAGGCCCACCAGCTCGGGCCCGGCTCGGTCGTGGTCGTCACCGGGGGCGGGCGGGGCATCGGCGCCCGGCTCGCCGCCGGGCTGGCCCGGGCGACCGGGTGTGGCATCGAGCTGGTCGGGCGGTCGCCGTTGCCCGGGGACGAGCCCGCCCACCTGGCGGGCGCCGCCGACAGCGTGGCCCTGCGGCGGGCGATCATCGGGCGAGGTGAGCTGGCGCGCCCCGCCGAGATCGAGGCCGAGGTCGCCCGGGTGCTGGCCGCCCGGGAGATCCGGGCCACGCTGGCCGACCTCGCCGCCCACGCCGCCTTCGTGGACTACCGGTCCCTGGACGTGCGCGACGCGCCCGCCCTGGCCGCCGCCCTCGAGGACGTGCGGGGCCGGCGGGGCCGGCTCGACGGCGTGATCCACGCCGCCGGCATCCGGGAGGACAAGCTGATCCGGGACAAGGAGCCCGACTCGTTCGCCCGGGTCTACGACACCAAGGTCGGCCCGGCCCTGGCCGCCGTCGAGGCGGTCGGCCCCGGCGGGCTGGTCGTCCTGTTCGCCAGCGTGTCGGGCGCCTTCGGCAACGCCGGCCAGGTCGACTACGCCGCGGCCAACAGCGTGTTCGACGCCCTGGCCCGCCGGGCCCGGCAGGGGGCGGCCGGGAGCCGGGTGCTGGCCATCGACTGGGGCCCGTGGGCCGGCACCGGCATGGTGACGCCCGAGCTGGCCCGGGAGTACGAGCGCCGGGGCGTCGGCCTCGTCGACCCCGACGCCGGCGTGGCCGCCGCCCTGGCCGAGCTGCGGGCCGGCGTGCCCGATGCCCAGGTCGTGCTCATGTGCGCCTCGCCGGTGGCGCTGGGGGCGTGAGCCGGGTGACGCGGGTGGTCGAGCCCGTCGCCGTCGTCGGCATGGCGGGGATCTTCCCCGGCGCCGCCGACCTGGGCGAGTTCTGGGACAACCTGGTCGCGGGCCGCGACGCCATCAGCGACGTGCCCGCCGACCGGGTCGACCCCGTGTTCTTCGCGCCCGGCCGGGCCGGCCCCGACCGCTTCTACTGCAGCCGGGGCGGGTTCATCGACCCCACCGTCCCCTTCGACCCGTCCGACTTCGGGATCATGCCGGTGGCCGCGGCCGGCACGGAGCCCGACCAGCTGCTGGCGCTGGCCACTGCGGCCCGGGCGCTGGCCGACGCCGGCTACGTCGAGGGCGTGCCCGACCCCCGTCGGGTCGGCGTGGTCGTCGGGCGGGGCGGCTACCTGACGCCGGCCACCGCCCGGCTGGAGCAGCGGGTGCGCACCGCTCACCAGCTGGTGGCGTGCGTGCGCGAGCTGGTGCCCGACCTGCCGGCCGACCGGCTCGACGCCATCCGCGAGCAGTTCCAGGCCGCGCTCGGGCCGTCGCACCCCGAGGCGTCGATCGGCCTGGTGCCCAACCTGGTGGCGTCGCTGGTGGCCAACCGGCTCGACCTCCAGGGCCCCGCCTACACGCTCGACGCCGCCTGCGCGAGCTCGCTGCTGGCCGTGGCCCAGGCCGCCACCGAGCTCGACGCCGGGCGCGCCGACCTCATGCTGGCCGGCGGCGTCCACCACTGCCACGACGTCACGCTGTGGAGCGTCTTCTCCCAGCTCAAGGCGCTCAGCCCCACCGGGGTCATCCGCCCGTTCGACCGGCGGGCAGACGGCATCCTCATCGGCGAGGGCACCGGGATCGTGGTGCTCAAGCGGCTGGCCGACGCCCGGGCGGCCGGCGACCGGGTCTACGCGGTCATCCGGGGCACCGGCGTGTCGAGCGACGGCCGGGCCGCCACGCTCATGAGCCCGGCCAGCAAGGGCCAGGCCCTCGCCATCGAGCGGGCCTGGCAGGCCGCCGGCCTCGACCCCACCACGGTGGGGCTGATCGAGGCCCACGGCTCGGCCACCCGGGCCGGCGACAGCGTCGAGATCGCCACGCTGCGGCGGGTGTTCGAGGCCGAGGGGGAGGCGCCGGCGCCGCCGGTGGGGCTCGGGTCGGTGAAGTCCAACATCGGCCACGCCATGCCCGCGTCGGGGATCGCCGGGCTGATCAAGTCGGCGCTGGCCCTGCACCGCGGCGTGATCCCGCCCACGCTCGGCTGCGACGACCCCCACCCCGACCTGGAGCCCAGCCGCTTCCGGGTGGTGACCGAGGCCCGGCCCTGGCCGGCCGGCGGGGGTGAGGGTCCCCGGCGGGTGGGGATCAACGCCTTCGGCTTCGGCGGCATCAACGCCCACGTGATCCTGGAGGAGGTCGAGGCCGGCGCCCGGGTCGCGCCCGCGCTCGTCGCCGCCGGTCCCGCCGAGGTGCCGGCCCTGCGCTGGGGCCGGCCCCGGCGCCGGCGGTCGGCGGGCGCGGACGCGGCCGCGGCGGGGGAGGCGCCGCCCCGGCTGTTCGTGGCGGCCGCGCGCGACCCGGCGGCGCTGGCCGAGCGCCTGGCCGACGGTGACGCCGTGCTGGCCGGCTCGGACCTGGCCGCCGACCCCGGCGACGGCCCGGCCCGGCTGGCCATCGCCGACCCGACGCCCAAGCGCCTCGACCTGGCCCGCCGGGTCGTGGCCCGGGGCAGCGCCTGGCGGGGTCGCAACGACGTGTGGTTCTCGCCCGCCGGCCTCCTGGCGGGCGGCGGCCGGGTGGCCTTCGCCTTCCCCGGCGTCGAGCCCAGCTTCGACGCCCCGGTCGGCGACGTCGTCCGCCACTTCGGGCTGGCCATCGATGCGCCCGTCCCCGGCGACGGGCTGGAGAACCAGGCCGCCGGGATCATCCACGTGGGCCGGGTGCTCAGCGAGGGCCTGGCCCGGCTGGGGGTGGCGCCGGACGTCGTCGTCGGCCACAGCCTGGGGGAGTGGACGGCCCTGCTGGTGGCCCGGGCGGTATCGCTCGAGGCCATCGACCGCTACGTCTCCGGGGTGGCCGGCGGCGACCTGACGCTGCCCGACCTGGTGTTCCTGGCCCTCGGGTGCGGCGTCGAGACGGCGGAGGAGGCGATCGCCGACCTCGACGAGATCGTCGTCTCCCATGACAACTGCCCCCACCAGGTCATCGTGTGCGGCCGGGAGGACTCGGTGGCCGAGACGCAGCGGCGGCTGGCCGCCCGCCGGGTGCTGGGCCAGGTGCTGCCGTTCCGGACCGGGTTCCACACGCCGATGTTCCGGCCCCACGTCGGGCCGTTCATGCGGGCGCTGCGGGGCCTCGACATGCACCCGGCCACCATCCCGCTGTGGTCGTCGGTGAGCGCCGGCCCGTTCCCCGACGACGGCGAGGCCATGATGGCGCTCGCCGTCCGGCTCTACACCGAGCGGGTCCGCTTCCGCGAGCTGGTCGACCGGCTCCACGGCGAGGGCGTGCGGGCCTTCGTCCAGATGGGCGTGGGCAGCGTGGCCGGGTTCGTGGCCGACACGCTGCACGACCGCCCCCACCTCGCCGTCGCGGCCGCGCAGGGCGGCCGCCCGGGCCTGGCCCAGCTCGCCCGGGCGGCCGCCGCCCTCTACGTCGAGGGGGCCGACGTCCGCCTCGACCGGCTGGCGGCCACCACCGCCGGGGTCGCGCCCGAACGGGGAGCGGGCGCCCTCCCGGCCCGCCCGGCGGTCCTGCGGTTCGACTCGTCGCTGGTGCGGGCGGGCCTCGCCCCTCTCGACCCGCCCGCACCGGCGGCGCCCGCCGTCCCCACCGGCCTGCCCGACGGGGCGGGCGGGCCGGTGGCGGACGAGTTCGTGGCGACGATGCGTGCGGTGCACGACGCCGGCCGCGAGGTGCTGGCCGCCCTGGTCGCCGGGCCGCCCGGGGCGCCGGCGGCCGTCCCGACCCCGCGCCGCCCGCCGGCGCGGCCGGCGGTTGCGGCTCCGGCGGCGGCTCGGCCCGCTCCGGCGTCGGGGCCCGCCGCCGCCCTGCCCGGGCGCACCCGCGAGCGGCGGCGCCTGTCGCTGGCCGAGGTGCCCGAGCTGATCGACCACTCCTTCTACAAGCAGCCGGAGGGCGTGGGCACGGTGCGGGACCGCTTCCCCGTCGTGCCGATGACGATGATGATCGCCCTGT
Source organism: Acidimicrobiales bacterium (assembly GCA_035263165.1). GTDB lineage: Bacteria > Actinomycetota > Acidimicrobiia > Acidimicrobiales > VFJN01 > ZC4RG19. Next base: position 4,935 of record DATFRN010000314.1, read on the forward strand.
TCGTCGAGAAGGCCGCCGCGCTCTCGGGGCGCGCGGTCGTCGGCCTCCAGGGCGTGCGGGCGCTGCGGTGGCTGGCCGTCGAGCCCCCGGTCGACGTCGACATCACCACCAGCGCCGAGGGGCCCGACCGCATCCGGGTGGCGATCGAGGGCTACGCCCGGGCCACCGTGCTGCTGGGCGACCGCTACGCCGACCCGCCGCCGCCCGACGCCGCCCCGCTGACCGGCGAGCGGCCGCCGCCCCACTCGGCCCGCGAGCTGTACGAGCAGCGCTGGATGTTCCACGGCCCGGCCTACCAGGGCGTCACGGCCATGCACGCCATGGGGACCGACGGCCTGCGGGCCACGGTCACCGCGCTGCCCGCGCCCGGCGCGCTGCTCGACGCCGCCGGCCAGCTGCTCGGCTACTGGATCGAGGCCAACAGCACGCAGGACCGCATCGCCCTGCCCATGCGCATCGACCGCATCGACTTCCACGGCCCCCACCCGGAGCCGGGGGCCGAGCTGTCCTGCGTCGTGCGGTTCACCGAGGTCAACGAGACCGACGCCCGGGGCAACGTCGACCTGGTGCGCGACGGCGTGCTGTGGGCCCGGCTCACCCAGTTCATCGACCGTCGCTTCGAGTCGACCGGCGCCGTGTACGACGCGCTCACGTTCCCCGAGTCGACCCTGCTGGCCGAGCGGCGGGACGGCTACTGGTTCCTGGCCGAGCCGTGGCGGTCGAGCGCCAGCCGCGACCTCATCGCCCGCCGCTACCTCGCCGAGGAGGAGCGCGAGGAGTTCTTCGCCCTGCGGCCCAACGCCCAGTCCGAGTGGCTGCTCGGGCGGATCGTGGTCAAGGACGCCGTGCGCGACCGGCTGTGGCAGCGGGGGGCCGGGCCGCTGTTCCCGATCGAGGTCCGGGTGGCCAACGACGCCGACGGCCGCCCGGTGGTGACCGGGCCCGAGGGCCCGGTCACCACCTCGCTGGCCCACCGGGCCGGCGTGGCGGTGGCCGCCCTGGCCGAGCCGGGCGGGGCCGCCGGCATCGACGTCGAGACCGTCGAGGCCCGGCCGGACGGGTTCGCCCGGCTGGCGCTGCGGGACGGGGAGCGGGCGCTCGGGGCGGGCCTGCCGCCCGAGCGCTGGCTGGCCCGGGCCTGGACGGTCAAGGAGGCGGCGGCCAAGGCGGACGGGACGGGGCTGCGCGGGCGGCCCCGCGACTTCGAGATCCGCCGGCTGGACGGCGACTGGGCCCTGGTCGGCGACCACTGGGTCCGCACCACACAGGAAGGAGAGTTCGTTGTCAGCACCGTCGGACAACGCGACGACATCGGTGGCTGAGATCGTGGCCACCATCGCCCGCCACATCCACGAGGTGATCGGCGAGGAGGGCTTCGCCCTCGACATCGACGCCGGCAGCAGCTTCAGCGAGGACGTCGAGATCGAGAGCATCGAGTTCGTGGCCCTCGCCGAGCGGCTGCAGGCCACCTACGGCGAGCGCATCGACCTCATCGCCTGGCTGGGCGAGCTCGACCTCGACGAGATCATCGACCTCACGGTGGGCGAGCTGGCGGAGTTCATCGACGCCTGCCTGCGGGACGGCGCCGGTGCCTGAGCTGGAGGTCGGCGGCGTCTCGCTCCACTACCAGCGCCTCGGCCGGCCCGAGGGCGAGACCGTGGTGATGCTGCACGGGATGCTCGTCGACAACCTGTCGAGCCTCTACCTGACGCTGGCGCCGGTGCTGGTGGGCGACATGGACGTCGTGCTCTACGACCAGCGGGGCCACGGGCGCAGCGCCCGGCCGGCCACCGGCTACGGGGTGGAGCAGTCGGTGGCCGACCTGGAGGCGCTGCTGGCCGGCCTCGGCATCTCCGGGCCGGTGCACCTGCTGGGCAACAGCTACGGCGCGCTGGTGGCCATCGAGACCGCGCTGGCCCGGCCCGGGCTGGTGGCCAGCCTCACGCTCATCGAGGCCCACTTCGCGGTGGACGGCTGGGGCGACCACGTGGCCCACGACCTGGAGCTGGCCGGCTTCGGCCTGTCGGAGAGCGACGTGCAGGACTGGCTGGGCGACTTCGGCGGCCGCAAGCTCAACCGCCTGGCCCGCAAGGTCGAGGCGCTCATCAAGGAGACCTCGATGATCGAGGACCTCCGGGTCGCCCGGGCGCTGCCGCCCGCGGCCCTGCGGGGCCTCGACCTGCCGACGCTGGCGCTCTACGGCGAGCACTCCGACGCCATCGACCGGGCCCGGGACCTGGAGGCGCTGCTGCCCCGGTGCGAGCTCGACCTGTTCGCCGACTGCGCCCACTCGGTGCTGTTCGAGGCGACCCGCACCGTGCGGGGCGTGGTGGCCGACTGGTACCGGCGGCTGGCGCGGGGCGAGACGATCGTCCCCGCCACCCACCGGGTCGAGGTGGGGGAGGCGGAGGGCGAGGGGGCGATGCACCAGGAGCACGTCGACTTCTACAAGGCCGAGCTGGAGCGGCGGATGGGGGCGGCCATGGGCCGGACGGCCCTGCGGATCGAGGCCCGGCCCGGGGCCGGGCGGCCGTCCTAGTGGCCCGGATCCTGTTCGTCGTGCCCCCGCTGGCCGGGCACGTCAACCCGACCGTGGCGGTCGGCGCCGCGCTGGCCGCCCGGGGCCACGACCCGAGCTGGGTCGGCCACCCCGACGTGGTGCCGCCGCTGCTCGCCCCCGGGGCGGCGTTCGTGCCGGTCGACGAGGCGGTGCCGGCCGAGGTGATCGCGGCGGTGGCCGAGCGGTCCTCGGGCCTGCGGGGCCCGGCGGCGCTGCGGTTCCTGTGGCGGGACGTGCTCATGCCCCTGGCCACCACGATGCTGCCGGGCGTGGGGCGGGCGGTGGCCGCGATCGACCCCGACGCGCTCGTCGTCGACCAGCAGGCGCTGGCCGGGGCGGCGGCCGCCGAGCTGGCCGGCATCCCCTGGGCGACCTCGGCCACGACGTCGGGCGAGCTGACCGACCCGCTGGCGACCATGGGCCGGGTGGGGGAGTGGGTGCGGGGTCTGATGACCGGGTTCCTGCTGGAGGCGGGCCTGGATCCGGCGCGGGCGGCCGCGCTCGACCCGCGGTTCTCGCCCGACCTGCTGGTGGCCTTCACGACCGGGGCGCTGGTGGGGCCGATCGCCCGCTTCCCCGCCCACTACGCGTTCGTGGGGCCGTCCTTCGCCGGCCGGCCCGACCGGTCGCCGTTCCCGTGGGAGTGGCTGCAGCCGGGCACGCCGCTGGTGCTGGTGTCGCTGGGCACGCTCAACGCCCACGACGGTGCCCGGTTCTTCGGGGAGGCGGTGGCCGCCCTCGGTCCGCTGCCGGTGCAGGCGGTGGTGGTCGCCAACCCGGGCAGAGTGCCCGACCCGCCGGCCAACGTCGTGGTCCGGCCCCGCATCCCCCAGCTCACGCTGCTGGCCCACGCGGCGGCGGTCGTCACCCACGGGGGCCACAACACGGTGTGCGAGGCGCTGGCCCACGGGCTGCCGCTGGTGGTGGCACCGATCCGGGACGACCAGCCGATCGTGGCCCAGCAGGTGGTCGAGGCCGGCGCGGGGGTGCGGGTGCGCTTCGGCCGGGTGACCGCCGCCGGCCTGCGGGCCGCGGTGGAGGCCGTGCTGGGCGAGCCGGACTACCGGCGGGCCGCGGCCCGGGTCCAGTCGTCGTTCGCCCGGGCCGGCGGGGCCGGGGCGGCCGCCCGCCGGATCGAGCAGGCGCTGCTGGTGCCGGCGCGGGGGAGGGCGGCATGGAACTGACCGACCGTGATGCCGGGACGCCCGCCGCCCGCGCGGTGCTGGGCGCGGCCCAAGGCGCGCTCGGCCCCGACATCGCCCTGGCCGGACCGCCCGCCGTGGTCGCCGGGGGGTTCGGCCGGGGCGCCTACGAGTGCGCGCTGGCCGTGCCCGGGCCGCCGCCCTGGGACGGCCCGGTCGTGGTCCGGGTCGGGGCGACGGCTGCGGCGGCCCGCCGGGAGGCGGCCTGGCACGGCGCCTGCGCCGCCCACGGCTGCCCGGTCCCGCCGGTGCTGGCGGTCGTCGAGGGCGAGGACGGCGCGGCGGTGGTCGTGGCCCGGGGGCCGGCCCGGTCGCTGGTCGAGGTGCTGGGCGAGAACCCGCTCGTCATCCCCGAGCTGCTGCGGTCGATGGCCGCGGTCCACGCCCGGCTGCGGGCGATCCCCACGTCGGCGGCACCGCCGGGGACGCCGTCGGCCACCGTCGAGCCGCCGCTCGACGTCCTCGACGCCCGGCTGGCCGCCCGGGGCCTGGCCGAGCGGTTCGGGGCCGAGCGGTCGTGGCTGGCCGCCCACGAGCCGCCGCCGGCGCCGCCGGCGGTGTGCCACGGCGACTTCCAGCCCGCGGTGGTGCGCCTCGATGCGAGTGACGTCGGCGCGGCGGTGGTCGTCGACTGGTCGTCGGCCCGCCTGGCCGACCCCGAATACGACCTGGCCCTGACCACGCTGATGTTCTGGTCGGTGCCCTACCTGGCCGACGGCATCGCCCAGCGCAAGATGCTCAAGACGGTGCGGGAGATGATCGTCGACGGCTACCGGGCCGCCTACGAGGCGGCCGCGGGCCCGCTGGACCCCGACCGCCTGCGCTACTGGGGCGCCTACCACGCGCTCGGGTGGGCGGCCCGGCTGGCGGCGGCCGAGCGGGACGGCCCGCCGGCCGACCCGTGGGACCCCATGCACCTGGTCCACCACGCGGCCGCCTACCGCAAGGACCTGGCCCGGCGCCTCGGCCGGCTGGCGTCGGACTAGCCGGAGGGGCTAGCCGGGGAGCGGCAGGCCGGCGCCCAGCTGGTCGAAGGTGGCGGCGAACAGGCTGCCGAGGGGGGCGGGGCGGTCGGCCTCGTACCAGACCGACATGGCGACCCGCACGGCCGCCAGCGCGCACGCCACGACCAGGGCCGGGTAGACGTCGCGGTCGGGGTCGAGGCCGGTGCGCCGGGCGATCACCTCGACCAGCTCCCGCTCGACCTCGGCGAAGCGGGCGGTGCGCCGCACGGCGAGGGCCGGGTGGGCCTGGGTCAGGCGGTGGCGGGCCCACAGCTCGTCGGCCTGCTCCTCCAGCCGCCCGGCCGCCGCCAGGGTGGCGGCCCGGAGGGCGGCCAGCGGGGCCTCGCCCGCCGGGCGCCCCACCAGGTCGTCGAGCAGCACCGACGGCTCGTCGGGGCTGATGCCGAGGATGGCGTCGTCCTTGTGGGAGAAGTAGTTGAAGAACGTGCGGGGCGACACGCCGGACGCCTCGGCGATGGCCTCGACGGTGACCCGCTCGGGCCCCAGCTCCTCCGCCAGGCGGAGGGCGGCGGCGGACAGGGCCTGGCGGGTCTCGGCCTTCTTCCGCTCCCGCAGGCCGAGGGTCATGGTCATGCCGCGTTCCCGTCCTCGGCGCCCACCCCGATCGGGTCGGCGTGCTCCTCGTAGTCCAGCACGACCGCGGGGTCGGCCGTGGTCACCAGCGTGGCCTCGCCCATCTCGGCCTCGGTGGCGGCCAGGGCGGCGTCGCGCCGGGCCTCGCCCGAGGCGGTGCGCAGCGGGCGCTCCCGCAGCAGGAAGGTGACGAGGAAGCCGGCGATCAGCACGGGCACGGCGAACAGGAACACCCGGGTGATGGCGTCGGCGAAGGCGCCCGCCAGCACGGCCCGCTGGTCGGCGGGCAGCAGCGAGATCTGCTCGGGGGTCATGCCGGTCGGCACGGCCCCGCCGAGCAGGTCGGCCAGCCGGCTGGTGAACAGGGCGCCGAACAGCGCCACGCCCACCGAGCCGCCCACCGAGCGGAAGAACGTGACCGTCGAGGTGGCGACGCCCAGGTCCTCGACCGGCGCCTCGTTCTGGGTGGCGAGGATGAGGATCTGGAGCACCATGCCGATGCCGGCGCCGAGCAGCGCCATGTAGAAGCCCGACTCGAGCCGGCTGGAGCCGGTGTCGAGCGTCGACAGCAGGTACATGGCCACCGCGGTGACCGCCATGCCGACCAGGGGGAAGCGGCGGTACCGGCCGGTGCGGGTGATGATCTGGCCGGCGATGATCGAGGTCGTCAGCAGGCCGAGCATGATCGGCACCAGCAGCAGGCCCGAGTTGGAGGCCGAGGCGCCGTTGGCCACCTGGAGGAAGGTGGGCAGGTAGGTGATGGCGCCGAACATCGTCATGCCGACGACGAAGCTGACCGCCGCGGACACGTTGAACGTGCGCATGCGGAACAGCCGCAGCGGGATGGCCGGCTCGGCCGCCCGCCGCTCGACGGCCACGAACAGGGCGCCGAGGACGACCGTGGCGACGCCGAGGCCGATGATCGCGGGCGAGCCCCAGGGGTACTCGGTGCCGCCCCAGGTGGTGAGCAGCACGAGGCAGGCGATGCCCGAGGCCAGGAAGGCGGTGCCGGCCCAGTCGATGCGGACCTGGCGGCGCCGGCCGGTGCGGGGCAGGACGGCGCTGGTGACCAGCAGGGCGGCGATGCCGAGGGGCAGGTTGACGTAGAAGACCCAGCGCCAGGACAGGTGGTCGGTGAGGAAGCCGCCGAGCAGCGGGCCGATCACGCTGGCGGCGCCGAACACGGCGCCGAAGTAGCCCTGGTAGCGGCCCCGCTCCCGGGGGCTGACCACGTCGGCGATGATCGCCATGGCCAGCACGATGAGCCCGCCGCCGCCGGCGCCCTGGATGGCCCGGAAGGCGATGAGCTCGCCCATGCTGGTGGCCACGCCGGACAGGGCGGAGCCGACCACGAAGATGACGATGGCGGCCTGGAAGAGGCGCTTGCGGCCGTAGAGGTCGCCCAGCTTGCCGAAGAGGGGGGTGGCGATCGTCTCGGCCAGCAGGTAGGCGGTGACGACCCAGGCCAGGTGGCTGAGCCCCCCGAGATCCCCGACGATGGTCGGCAGGGCGGTGGCCACGATCGTCTGGTCGATCGCAGCCAGCAACATGCCGAGCATGATCCCGGAGAAGATGACGAGCACCTGGCGCTTCGGCAGCCCGGTGCCGGGGAGAGCGGTTGTATCCATCGCGGTGACCTCGGAAACGTGCGGTCTGAGAAAAGTTGCAGATCGTGCAACTTTGCGTCAAGTGCAGTTATTCCCGGGTCGGGGATGAAAACGCTGCCGGACCGCCCGTCAGTCCACCGCCTCGCCCAGCTCCCGCAGCGCCGCCGCCAGCGCGGCCCGCACCCGCCGGGCCGAGGCTGGGGACAGGTGGGCGACGACGCCGGTGCCGTTGGCGCCCTCGTCCTCCAGCGTGAGCTCGACCCGCAGGTCCTCGCATGCGTCGCAGTCGTCCAGGATCGCCACCGCCCAGGCCACGCGGGCCTTGTCGTCGTCGCCGGGCGGGTGGTCGTCGAGGAAGAAGTCGATCGACTTTTTCACGCGTGCAGTTTGGCCCCCGCCGCCGGTGGAGGCGGCGGGGGCTCGGCGGCGTCGTCCGAGGGCGGCCGGGGGAGGAGCACACGGAACGTGGCGCCCTCCCCGGGCGCGCTGTCGACCTCGACCTCGCCGCCGTGGGCATGGGTGATCGCAGCCACGATGGACAGGCCCAGCCCCGTGCCGCCCCGGGCCCGGCTGCGGGCGGAGTCGGTGCGGTAGAACCGCTCGAACACCCGCTCGGCCTGGTCGGCCGTGAGCCCGGGGCCGCGATCGGCCACCTCGAGCGTCACCATGTCCCGCCCGGCCCGCTCGGACGAGCCCAGCCGCAGGGTCACCGGCGTCTCGGGCGGCGCGTAGGCCAGGGCGTTGTCGAGCAGGTTGGTGACCACCTGCCGCAGCCGGGGCCCGTCGCCGGTCACCACCAGGGCGGCGTCGCCGGCGGCCGGGGCGTCCACCTCGATGCGGCGCTCGGGCCCGGCGGCCCGGGCGGCCTCGGCGGCGGCGTCGACCACCTCGCGCAGGTCGACGGCGGCGTGCTGCAGCGGCCGCTCGTGGTCGAGGCGGGCCAGCAGCAGCAGGTCGTCGACGAGCAGGCCCATGCGGGTCGCCTCGTCCTCGATGCGGGCCAGCAGGTGCGACACCTCGCCCGGGTCGGTGACCGCCCCCTGGCGGTGCAGCTCGGCGAACCCCCGGATCGAGGTCAGCGGCGTGCGCAGCTCGTGGCTGGCGTCGGCGACGAACCGCCGCATCCGCTCCTCCGACCGCCGGGCCCGCGCCTCGGACGCCGCCCGGGCCCCGAAGGCCCGCTCGATCTGCTCGAGCATGGCGTTGAGCGCCCGGCTGAGCCGGCCCATCTCGGTCCCGGGCGGGTTGTCGGGCACCCGGCGCCCGAGGTCGCCCCGGCCGATGGCGGCCGCGGTCAGCTCGATCTCGCCGAGCGGCCGCAGCGCGCTGCGCACCAGCGAGTAGCCGGCCACGGCGATGCCTGCCAGCACCAGCGCCCCGACCAGGAGGTCGATGTGGACCAGCCGGCTCACGGTGGCGTCCACCTGGTCGAGGCTGGTGGCGATGACCACCGACCCGACGAGGTCGTCGTCCCCGTTGCGGACCGGGATCGCCAGCGCCCGCCACGACCCGCCGCCCCGGACGGCGTCGACGGTGAACGGGTCGCCCGCCCGCTGCTGGGTCTCCCGGGCGGACAGCCGGGGGACGTCGGGGGCCGAGTTGCTCATCACCGACCGCCGCTCCACGGCGACGTTGCCGTTGGCGTCCAGTCCGGTGAAGTCGAACTGGCTGGGGTAGCTGCCCCCCGGCTGGAGGTCGGCGACGGACGTTCCCCCCGCCAGCATGCGGCTGGCCGCGGTCAGCTGCTCGTCGACCCGGTCGAGCAGGTAGCCCCGCAGCAGCCGGGCCCCGAAGATGCCGGTCAGCGTCAGCCCCAGCCAGGCCAGGGCCAGCACCGCGGTGATGAGCCGCAGCCACAGCGGGGTGCCACGCCAGAGCCGGCGCACGGTCAGCCTCTGTCGCGGGGCGCGCGCAGCACGTAGCCGACGCCGCGCACCGTGTGGATCAGCGGCTCCCGCCCGGCGTCGAGCTTGCGCCGCAGGTAGGAGACGTACGACTCGACGATGTTGGCGTCGCCGTCGAAGTCGTAGCTCCACACGTGGTCCAGGATCTGCGACTTGGACAGCACCCGGCCGGCGTTGACCATCAGGTACCGGAGCAGGTTGAACTCGGTGGGGGAGAGCGTGACCTCGTCGCCGCCCCGCCACACCTCGTGGCTGTCCTCGTCGAGCTCGAGGTCGCTGACGGTGAGCCGCACCGGCCGGTCGCCGGGCGCGCTGCGGGTCCGGCGCAGGACGGCGCGGATGCGGGCGATGACCTCCTCGAGGCTGAACGGCTTGGTGACGTAGTCGTCGCCGCCCAGCGTGAGGCCGGTCACCTTGTCGTCGTTGCCGTCCCGGGCCGTGAGGAAGAGGACCGGCAGGTGGTCGCGGGTGGCCCGCAGCCGGCGCAGCACGACGAAGCCGTCGACGTCGGGCAGCATGATGTCGAGCAGGACCAGGTCGGGCCGGTAGCGCTCGACGGCCCTGACCGCCTCGCTGCCATTGGTGGCGGTGGCGACCTCGAAGCCGGCGAAGCGGAGGCTGGCCGACAGCAGCTCGACGATGTTGGGCTCGTCGTCCACCACGAGCAGGCGCGCCTCGGGGGTGCGGCCGTTGGTGGGCGGCAGCAGGTCGGTCATCGCAGGCTCGGAGGGGTCGGCACCGTGATCATCCACGAAGGTACCGCTCGTGTCGCTGCGCACACCGCTCAGGGTGAACCCGTTTCCTGGGTGTTCCCTGAACGTCGGCTGGGGCCTTCCTGAGGGTCGCCTCAGGCTGCGGGGCGCGCTCAGGAAACTCTCAGGCGCCGCCCAGGTGACGCGCAGCCTCGGGGGCCACAGTGCCTTCCATGAGCGACGAGACCACCGCAATCTCAGCCTCCCCCGGCGTCGCGACCCCCGAGAACGAGCCCCTGGCGGCCCCGGTCCCGGGTGGCGCCCCCGTCCCGCCCCAGCCGGCCCCCGTCGGCGAGACCGACGCCCCGGCCCCCGCCGGACCGACCGCCACCGGTCCGGCCCCGGCCGCCCCCGCGGCGCCGGCCGCCCCGGCCGCCCCCGGCTGGGCGACGCCCGGGTCCCCGGCCGCCCCGAGCGCCGGCACGATGACCGACCCCACCGCCCCCGGCGAGCCCGCCGCCCCC
>DATFRN010000315.1:0-11140 GCA_035263165.1 Acidimicrobiales bacterium
CGCATGTTCATGGCGGTCCGCAAGGAGCAGCGCCACCCGATCACCGAGATCCTGTCCCAGACGCCCGAGCTGCCCGACGGCGCCCAGTGGGGCATCTTCCTCCGCAACCACGACGAGCTGACCCTGGAGATGGTCACCGACGAGGAGCGGGACTACATGTACGCCGAGTACGCCACCGACCCCCGCATGAAGCTCAACCTCGGCATCCGGCGCCGGCTGTTCCCGCTGCTCGACAACGACGAGGGCAAGGCCGAGCTGTTCCACGCCATGTTGTTCTCGATGCCGGGCAGCCCCGTCATGTACTACGGCGACGAGATCGGCATGGGCGACAACATCTACCTGGGCGACCGGGACGGCGTCCGCACGCCGATGCAGTGGAGCCCCGACCGCAACGCCGGGTTCTCGACCGCCGACTTCGCCCGCCTGTTCCTGCCCCCGCTCATGGACCCGGTCTACGGCTACCAGGCGGTGAACGTCGAGCAGCAGCAGCGCGACCCGTCCAGCTTCCTGCACTGGCTGCGGCGGATGCTGATGGTCCGCAAGCAGCACCCGGTGCTGGCCATCGGCGAGTTCGAGGTGCTGCACGCCCCGAACCCGTCGGTGCTCGCCTACCTGCGCCGGGGCATCGGCGAGGACGGCGAGGAGGACACGGTCCTCTGCGTCAACAACCTGTCCCGCTACCCCCAGCCGTGCGAGCTGATGATGGAGCAGTTGGCCGGCAAGGTGCCGATCGAGCTCACCGGGCGGGTGCCGTTCCCGCCCATCGGCGAGCTGCCCTACTTCGTGACGCTGGCCGGCTACGGCTTCTACTGGTTCGAGCTGGTCGATCCGGTCCCGGACGAGGGGCCCGGCTAGCTAGAGGGCCCGACTAGAGGGCATGCCCGGTCGTGCTGTCGACGCCGGCCGGGATCTCGCCCTCGTGGCGGTCGCCGGTGGTCGACGTGCCGGTCGGCTCGAACATGAGGATCGACCCGCCTGTCGACGACGGCCGGTGCTCGGTGCCCCGGGGGACGACGAACACGTCGCCGGCCGCCAGGTGGACGGTGCGCTCGCGGCCGGACCCGTCGCGCAGGGCGATGTCGAAGCTGCCGTCGACGACGAGGAAGAACTCGTCGGTGTCGTCGTGGACGTGCCAGACGTGCTCGCCCCGGGCGTGGGCGACCCGCACGTCGTAGTCGTTCACCCGGGTGACGATGCGGGGGCTCCACACCTCGTCGAAGCGGGCGAGGGCGCCGGCCAGGCTGAGGGGCTCGGTGGTCGTCATGCGCCCAGTATCGGCGGCGTCCTAGGGCCGCTGGAAGCGCAATAGCGCCAGGCCCAGCTGGTCGGCCAGGGCCACCGCCGCGTGCTTGTCGTCGATCGGGGTGTCGACGCCGAACGACGAGGTCGGGAACACCAGCAGGAAGTGGCCGAGGTCGCGCCCGTGCGCCCGGACCGGCAGCGCGGCCGCGCCCTCCGGCACCCGGTCGTTGAGGACGCCGGGGACGCTGATCGAGCCGTGGGTGAAGATCGGCAGGTCCTCGGGGGCGGCGGTCGGGACGTAGCGGCAGGCGGTCAGGCCGAGCAGCTCGGTCAGCTCGTCGGCGCTGAGGGCGATGAGCCGCCCCGGCGGCTCGCCCCCGGCGGCCAGCTCGGCCCGGCGCCGGACCCGCTCCAGCTCCCGGCGGCGGGCGATGGCGGCCGCCTCGCTGCGCCGGGCCCGCTCGACCAGCTCGCCGGCGACGAGGCCGATGAGGCCGAGCAGCAGCGTGGTCTCGATGTCGCTGCTGCGGGCGATGGCGAGCGACCCGTAGGGCGGGGCGAGGATGAAGTCGTAGGCCAGCGCCGCCACCAGGGCGCCGATCACCCCGGCGGTCCGCCCGCCGGCCACCGCCACGCCCAGCACGACCAGCACGAGGATGAGGGCGAGGTTGGCGTTGAGGACGTGGCCGCGCAGCGGGACGAGCGCCACCGCCGCCACCAGCGGGGCCACCACGGCCAGGGCGATCCGGGGCCCCTGCGAGGGACGGGCGACGTCCACGGCCCCGTTTATACGGCCGGCGCCGGCTCGGCGCCTACTCGGTCGACCTCAGCGGTAGTCGGGGTTCGCGTAGTCGAACCGGCAGCCGGCGTCCCACTCCCGCCGCTGGTTGCCGTGCGCCGGAATGCCGCCGGCGTCCCGCAGCATGCGGGCCAGGTGGAGCAGGTTCCAGGTCATGAACGTCGTGTTGCGCTTGGTGAAGTCGTTCTCGGGCCCGCCCGAGCCGGGGTCGAGGTACGACGGACCGGGGCCCGCCTCGCCGATCCAGCCGGCGTCGGCCTGGGGCGGGATCGTGTACCCGAGGTGCTGGAGCGAGTAGAGGATGTTCATCGCGCAGTGCTTGATGCCGTCCTCGTTGCCGGTGACCACGCACCCGCCGACCCGGCCGTAGTAGGCGTACTGGCCGGCCGCGTTCAGCTCGGACGAGTTGCCGTACAGCCGCTCGATCAGGTGGGTGCACACCGACGACTTCTCGCCCAGCCAGATGGGCGTGCACACCACCAGGATGTCGGCCGCGAGGACGCGCTCGAACAGCGCCGGCCACTCGTCGGTGGCCCAGCCGTGCTCGGTCATGTCCGGCCACACGCCGCGGGCGACGTCGTGGTCGACGAAGCGGATCTCGTCGACCGTCACTCCGTTCGTGCGCATGATGTCCATCGAGACCCCGGCCAGCCCGGCGGTGTTGGACACTTCGGGTGAGCGCTTGAGGGTGCAGTTGACGTACATCGCCCGCAGGTCGGAGTAATCCGTCGACATCGCCCCATCGTCACAGGGACGCGGTGAGCGCGGCGAACGCCTCCCGGGCCCAGGGGGCGACGGCCTCGTCGTCCCGGAACGACGCGGCCAGCGGCAGCAGCGCCACGCCGGGCGACGGGGCCCACGCCGCCAGGCGCTCGAGGAACCGGTTGCGCCGCAGCCGGAAGGTCACCGACAGCGACACGTCCACCGCCTCGACCTGCTGCCAGAACGCCGCCGGGATGAACAGCGACTCGCCCGGCGCCAGCACGCAGCCCCAGGCCGGCGCCGTCGCCGGCAGCGGCCCGCGGCAGTCGGCCCCGTCGGCCAGCAGCACCTGCTGGCGGCCGAACACCTGGGCCACCACCACGTTGCGCAGGTCGCGGTCGTAGTGGCGGGGCGTCACGTCGCCCGGGCCCACGAGCGACATGTGCGACAGCCACGGGTCCTGGGGCATGCCCAGCCCGAGGTAGGGCGCGGGCAGGGCGGCGGCCAGCGGCGGCGGCGTCTGGTGGTCGACGCAGGCCCGGCGGGGCTGCAGGCCGCCGGCCAGCCTGTCGTGCAACTCGGCGAAGCTCATCGTCCGGGCCGGCGGGTCGGCCGCCGCCTCGCCGTGCGACCGCACCACGGCGGGCAGCGGCAGGTGGCCGAGCTCGGCCCGGGCCACCGCCGGCACGGCCAGGCGCGCCACCGCCCCCTCGGGGAACAGCCCGGTGAGCACCACCGGCAGCCCGGTGCGGGCGTAGCGGCGGTCCAGCTCATCGGGCCCGGGGGCGGCGATCCGGGCGATGTTGTCGAAGGTCGTGACCGACCGTCGCATGCACGGAAGTGTGTCGCCGCGACGTGAACGGCAGCGGGCCGGACGACGACGGCGCGGCGAACCCTCACGGATCGCTGGGAACGACAGGCTGTTGGTCGACCACGCTCCGGGGTAGTCCCTGGTGGACCCCCCGAGGGCTTGTGCCGCCCGTCACGAGCGTCCCGGTCCCCGGCCGACAAGTGCTAGGCAGGTGATGTGCCAAGCCTCGACGACCTGGCCGCGAAGCTGGCTCCGCTGCTGGGTGAGTACCTGCCGCGGCAGCGGTGGTACGCGGGCGACACGTCGCCGGTGGCGGTCGAGGCGACCTCCCTCGACCTGCGGGACGGCGACCCGGCCATGGCCTGGCTGCTGCTGGACGTGACCGACGACGCCGGCGAGACCGCCACCTACCAGGTGGTGCTGGGCGTGCGGCCGCTGCCCTGCGAGCGCGACTTCCTCCTCGGCAAGGCCCGCGTCACGGTGGGTGAGGTCGACAACCAGGTCGTCTACGACGCGCTGGTCGACCCCGAGCTGGCCCAGGTGGTGCTGGCCCGGGTGGCGCCCGACGAGGCGGCCGAGGTGGCCCGGCCCCTGGTGGTCGAGCAGTCGAACACGTCGGTCGTCTACGACGAGCGGCTCATCCTCAAGCTGTTCCGCCGGCTCCACGCCGAGCCCAACCCCGACGTCGAGATCACCGACGTGCTCGGCGCCCGGGGCTTCCCCCACGTGGTGCCCCAGCTGGCCGAGCTGCGCTTCGAGGGCATGGACCTGGCCGTGGTCCGCCAGTACCTGCTGGGCTCGACCGACGCCTGGGACCTGGCCCACACCTCGCTGCGCGACCTGCTCAACAGCCGGGTGCCGCCCGAGGAGGCCGGCGCCGACTTCGGCCCCGAGGCCGCCACGCTCGGCGACGTCACCGCCCGGCTCCACCTCGAGCTGGCCGACGCCTTCGGCACCCAGCCGGCCGACCCGGCCGCCTGGCGGGCCGGCGCCGACGCCCTGCTGGCCCGCCTGCCCGCCGCCGGGGAGGACGGCGCCGACCTGGTCGACCGCCCCGCGGTCGCCGCCCTGCTCGACCGGCTGTTCGACGTGGCCGAGCCGGGCCCGGCCTTCCGGGTCCACGGCGACCTCCACCTCGGCCAGTTCCTGCTGGCCGACGCCGGCTGGTTCGTCCTCGACTTCGAGGGCGAACCGGTGCGCCCGGTGGTCGAGCGCCTGGCCGCCTCGTCGCCGCTGCGGGACGTGGCCGGCATGGTCCGCTCGTTCCACTACGCCGCCCGCACCGGCCTGCTGGAGCGGGGGCGCGACGTCGACCCCGAGCTGGTGGCGCTGGGCGAGGCGTGGGAGGCCCGGGCGGTCGACGCGTTCTGGCACGGCTACCAGGCCGTCCCCGGCATCGCCGACTTGCTGCCGCCCTCGGTGGAGGACCGGGTCGCGCTGCTGGGCGCGTTCGAGCTCGACAAGGCGCTCTACGAGGTCGTCTACGAGCTGGCCCACCGGCCCGACTGGGCCGAGATCCCCGCGTCGGCGGTGCGCCGAGCCCTGGCGCCCACGCCCTGACGCCGCTCATGCCCACCGTCCCCTCCGACGCCCTCGACGCGCTGGCCACCGGCACGTGCCGCGACCCGCACCAGGTGCTCGGCGTGCACGAGCAGCAGGGCCAGGTGGTCGTGCGCACCTGGCGCCCGGGCGCGGCCGCGGCCACGCTCGACGGCCGCCCGATGCGCCGCATCCACGACGCCGGGGCGTTCGAGGTGCTGGTGGACAAGCCGCCCGACCCCGGCTACCGGGTCACCTTCGCCTGGGACGGCGGCGGCCAGCACACCGTGGTCGACCCGTGGCCGTTCTGGCCCACGCTCGGCGACATCGACCTCCACCTGATGGGCGAGGGGCGCCACGACCGGCTGTGGCGGGTCCTCGGCGCCTCGCCGCGTGTCCACCAGGGCAGCGAGGGCACGGCCTTCGCCGTGTGGGCGCCCGCGGCCCGGGCCGTGCGGGTGGTGGGCGACTGGAACAGCTGGGACGGTCGGGTCCACCCGCTGCGCAGCCTGGGCGTGTCGGGCGTGTGGGAGATCTTCGTGCCCGAGGCCGCCCCCGGGCACCGCTACAAGTTCGAGGTCGTCGGGGCCGACGGCGTCACCCGGGTCAAGGCCGACCCGTTCGCCCGGGCCACCGAGGTCCCGCCGGCGAACGCCAGCGTGATCCACCGGTCGTCTTACGAGTGGGGCGACGACGAGTGGATGGACCGCCGGGCCGCGGCCCGGCCCTGGGACGAGCGGATGGCGGTCTACGAGGTCCACCTCGGGTCGTGGATGCGCCATCCCGACGGCCGCAGCCTCGGCTACCGCGAGCTGGCGGAGAAGCTGGCCGACCACGTGGCCGACATGGGCTTCACCCACGTCGAGCTGCTGCCGCCGACCGAGCACCCCTACGTGCCGTCGTGGGGCTACCAGGTGACCAGCTTCTTCGCCCCCACCGCCCGCCACGGCGACCCCGACGAGTTCCGCGATCTGGTCGACCACCTGCACCGGCGGGGCATCGGCGTGATCGCCGACTGGGTGCCGGCCCACTTCCCCCGGGACGAGTGGGCGCTGGCCCGCTTCGACGGCACCGCGCTGTACGAGCACGAGGACCCCCGCCAGGGCGAGCACCCCGACTGGGGCACGCTGGTGTTCAACCTGGGCCGCAACGAGGTGCGCAACTTCCTCGTCGCCAGCGCCCGCTACTGGCTGGAGGAGATGCACGTCGACGGCCTGCGGGTCGACGCGGTGGCCTCCATGCTCTACCTCGACTACTCCCGCCGGGACGGCGAGTGGGTGCCCAACCGCCACGGCGGGCGGGAGAACCTGGAGGCGATCGCCTTCCTCCAGGAGCTGAACACGGTCGTGCACCGGGACGTGCCCGGGGTGATCACGGTGGCCGAGGAGTCGACGGCGTGGGGCGGCGTGTCGCGGCCCGCCGACGCCGGGGGGCTGGGGTTCAGCCAGAAGTGGAACATGGGCTGGATGCACGACACGCTCTCGTACTTCTCGACCGACCCCGTGCACCGCAAGTGGCACCACAACCTGCTGACGTTCGGGCTGACCTACGCCTGGAGCGAGAACTTCGTGCTGCCGCTGAGCCACGACGAGGTGGTCCACCTGAAGGGCAGCCTGCTGGGCAAGATGCCGGGCGACGCGTGGCAGCGCTTCGCCAACCTGCGGGCGATGTACGCGTGGATGTGGTCGCACCCGGGCAAGCAGCTGCTGTTCATGGGGGCGGAGCTGGCCCAGGAGCGCGAGTGGAGCCACGACCGCGAGATCGACTGGTTCCTGCTGCAGGATCCCCGCCACGCCGGCGTGCGCGACCTGCTGCGGGAGCTGAACCGGCTGGAGGTGGCCCACCGGGCCCTCTGGTCGGCGGACACGGTCCCGGCGGGGTTCGACTGGCTGGATGCGGACGACCGGGAGAACTCGGTCTACGCGTTCCTGCGCACCGGCCCCGAGGGCGTGGTGGCGGTGGTGGCCAACCTGACCCCGGTCCCCCGCCACGGCTATCGCCTGGGCCTGCCGAGGAGCGGAGCCTGGCGGGACGTGCTGAACACGGACGAGATCCGCTGGGGCGGCAGCGGCGTGACCCAGCCCGAGGTGGAGACGGACGGCACCCCGTGGCAGGGCCAGGAGGACTCGGCGGTGCTGACCCTGCCGCCCCTGTCGGTGCGGTGGCTGGTGCCGGTGGGGGAGTAGACAAACGAGGCCGCCATCTGGCCGGGCGGGGCCCGGCCAGATCTTCAGATTGTGAGGGCGGTCGGTCGGCGTCAAGGGCAAGCCGCCTTCGGCGGTCCCTTCGGGACCCTTGACCCCGCCCGACTCGCCTGTGGGGGCGTGCGTCTGCGCGCGGAACGGCAACGACAACGGCTTGACCCGTTGGTCAATACCGTCTGGTGACGCGTCCGGCTGGCCTGCTAGGCAAGGGCCGGTCGTGTCCGGTGACCTGGCCCCCCAGTCCTCCCTCGGCGACGAGCGCAGCTTGCTGACCCCGCAGTTCGTCGTGGTCATGGTGGCCTCGTTCGCCTACTTCACCGCGCAGGGCGCCCTGTTGCCCACCGTGCCCCGGTTCGTCGAGAACGAGTTGGGTGGTGGGGGTGCGCAGGTGGGCATCGGGGTCGGGGCCTTCGCCGTCTCCGCGGCGCTGCTGCGGCCCTGGGTCGGCCGGATCGGCGACCTGCGGGGGCGGCGCATCCTGGCCGTGACCGGGTGCGCGGTCGTGTCCGTCTCGATCCTGACCTACGCCCTCGCCACCTCGCTCTGGATGCTGGTCCTGTCCCGCCTCCTCACCGGGGCCGGCGAGGCCGCCGTGTTCGTCGGGGTCGCCACCGCCGCCCAGGACCTGGCCCCCGACCACCGGCGGGGCGAGGCGGCCTCCTACTTCTCCGTCGCCCTCTACGGCGGGCTGGCCGTCGGGCCACCGCTGGGCGAGGCGCTGGTCCCGCACGGGTTCGTCACCCTGTGGCTGGTGGTGGCGGCCTTCGCCGCCTTCGCCGCCGTGGCCAGCATCTGGATCCCCCGGGGCAAGACCGTCGAGCACGTGGCCGACCGCCCGTTCCTCCAGCCCGACGCCCTGTGGCCGGGCCTGATCCTGCTGCTGGGCCTGATCCCGTTCACCGCGTTCGCCGCCTTCGTCCCGCTGTTCGCCGAGGACATCGGGCTGGGCAGCGTCGGCGGCGTCTTCGTCCTCTACGCCGGCCTGGTCCTGGTCGTGCGCATCGTCGGCGCCCGCCTGCCCGACACGCTCGGCTGGCGGCGGGGCTCGGCCATGGCGCTGTGCGGCGTGACCCTCGGCATCTGGCTGATCGCCGCCTGGGGCACGGTCGCGTCGATCTGGGTTGCCGCCGTGGCCATGGCGGCCGGCATGTCGCTGCTGTACCCGTCGCTGTTCACGGCGGTGATGACCGCCGCGCCCGAGGAGGAGCGCAGCCACGCCGTCGGCACGTTCTCGGTGTTCTTCGACCTCTCGCAGGGCTTCGGGGCCACGCTGATCGGCGTGGTCGTCTCGCTGGCCGGGGGCAACAAGCGGGCCGGGTTCGCGGCCGCCGGGGCGCTCGCGTTCTCGGGCCTGATCGTCCAGCACCTGCTGCGGGGGCGCATCGGCAGCGGCGCCGTGCCGGGCGGGGACGACCCCGCGGGGGTGGCGGCCGAGGGCTGCCTGCCGTCCCGGAGCGCCTAGCGTCGCGGGATGGCCGACGCCGCCTTCGTCCTCCACGGCCACTTCTACCAGCCGCCCCGGGAGAACCCCTGGACCGAGGTGGTGCCCCGGCAGCCCGCGGCGGCGCCGTACCACGACTGGAACGAGCGCATCACCGCCGAGTGCTACCGGCCCAACGGCTGGGCCCGCATCCTCGACGACCACGGCCGCATCGTCGCCATCGTCGACAACTACCGGCTGCTGTCGTTCAACGTGGGGCCGACCCTGCTGTCCTGGCTGGAGGCGCACGCGCCGGAGACCTACGAGCGCATCCGGGCCGCCGACCGGGCCGCCGGGCGGGCGATCGCCCAGGCCTACGGGCACGCCATCCTGCCGCTGTGCAACGACCGTGACCTGCGCACCCAGATCCGCTGGGGGCTGGCCGACTTCCGCCACCGGTTCGGGCGGGAGGCCGAGGGCATGTGGCTGCCGGAGACCGCCGTCGACGAGCGGGTGCTGGCGGCGCTGGCCGAGGAGGGGGTGCGGTTCACGATCCTGGCGCCGGACCAGGTCGTCGTGCCGGGGTCGGGACGGCGCGGCGGGCCCCCGCCGCCGGTGGTGCGGTGGCGCCATCCCGGCGACGCCGGGCTGGGCGTCGACCTCGTGGTGTACGACGGGCCGATCTCCCACGACGTGGCGTTCGGCGGGTTCCCGAGCCAGGTCGTCGTCGACCGCATCGAGGGGCGGGCGCAGGGCGACCTGGTGTCGGTGGCCTGCGACGGCGAGACCTTCGGCCACCACCACACCTACGCCGACCGGGGCGTGGCCCACGCGCTGGCCATCGAGGCGCCCGAGCGGGGCGTGGCGCTGCCCCGGCTGGCCGACTGGCTGGCCGACCGACCGCCGGCGGTCGAGGCCGGGGTGCGGCTGTCGGCCTGGTCGTGCGCCCACGGCGTGGGGCGCTGGCTGGAGGACTGCGGCTGCCACACCGGCGGCGAGCCGGGGTGGAGCCAGGCGTGGCGGGGGCCGCTGCGGCGGGCGTTCGACCTGGTCCGGGACAGTGCGATCGAGGTGTTCGAGCGGCGGGGGCCGGCGGTGCTGGCCGACCCGTGGGGCGCCCGGGACGCCTACATCTCGCTGCTGCTCGGCGCCCGGACGGTCGAGGCGTTCGCCGCCGACCACGTGACCGGCGACCTGGTCGAGGCGCTGACGCTGCTGGAGAGCCAGCGCCACGCGCTGCTCATGTACACGTCGTGCGGCTGGTTCTTCAACGACCTGGCCGGGCTGGAGACCGTCCAGATCATGCGGTACGCGGCCCGCTGCCTCGACCTGCTGGCCGAGCTGGGGGAGTCGCCGCCGACCGACGCCGTGCTGGCCGAGCTGGCCCGGGCCCGCAGCAACGACCCCGAGGAGGGCGACGGGCGGGAGGTGTGGCGGCACCACGTCGACCCCAGCCGGGTCGATCCCGGGCGGGTGGCCGCCCACCTGGCGCTGGTGGACCTGCTGGGCGGCGAGGCCGAGTCGCCGGCC
The DNA here is from genome assembly GCA_035263165.1 of Acidimicrobiales bacterium. Lineage (GTDB taxonomy): Bacteria > Actinomycetota > Acidimicrobiia > Acidimicrobiales > VFJN01 > ZC4RG19. The sequence continues at coordinate 10,248 of DATFRN010000315.1, forward strand.
GTCGCCGGGTTCGCGGCGGTGCGGGAGCGGCACGAGGTGGTGGCCCGGGGCGGGATGACCGTGGGCGCCGGCCGGGTGGCGCTGACCCACGGGCGGACCCGGCGGGTGACCCGCTGGGCCTACGCGGCCGTGCACCTGGGCGGGCTGGAGGTGTTCGGGGCCGTGCGCCCCGCGGGGGACGGCGACGCCGACGGTGCCGATGTGGGCGCGCTCGTCGGGGCCGTGCGGCGGGGCGAGCGGGTGACCATGCTGCTGCGGATGGTCGTCGACCGGTTCGGCCCCCGGGAGTTCGGGCTGGAGAGCGCCCTGCCCGGCGCCGGCGAGGAGCTGCTGCGGGCCACGGCCGAGGGCCTGACCGACCGGTTCGTGGCCGCCTACGACCAGCTGCGCACCGATCACCACGACACGCTCGCGGCGCTGGCCGTGGCGGGGACGGCGCTGGCTCCCGAGCTGCGCGGGCCGATCGAGGCCGCGCTGGCCCGGCGGCTGGAGTCGGCGCTGGCCGGGTCGGCCGGATCGACGGACCCGGCGGACTACCGGGCCGCCCGGGCGCTGGCCCGCGAGGCCCGCGAGGAGGGGGTCCGACTGGCCTCGCCCCGGGCGGCGGCGCTGCTCGGGCGAGGCATCACCGCGGCGGTCGAGGCGGCGGCGACCGACCCGTCGCCGGCGGCGGCGGAGGCGGCCACGGCGATGGTCCGCCTGGCCCGCGAGCTGGCGCTGGACGTGGACCTCGACCCCGCCCAGGAGCGCCTGTACGAGGCCCTCCGCGCCCCCGACCTCACCCCGGCGGGTCGCGAGGCCCTCACCCCCCTGGCCCGCCGCCTCGGCCTGTCCCCCGACCCGCTCGACGTGCCGGGCTGACCGTCCCGGCCCCGGTGGGCGGGCGCCGGGGG
>DATFRN010000316.1:0-37673 GCA_035263165.1 Acidimicrobiales bacterium
GTGCAGGGTCGTGACGCCGGCCCGGGGATCGCCGCACACCGAGGCCCCGCTGTCGCCGCTCTCCGACGACAGGCACAGCTGGCCGGCCTCGTCGTAGAGCTGCCACGTGCCGCCGGCGTAGGCGCCGCCGGCGTACACCTGGTGGGCGTGGGCGCCCCCGCCGGGGATGGTGGCCATCGTGGCCGTGCTGCTCTCCACCCCCGACGACGTGGCGGCGTCGCTCTCGCTGTCGGACCGGTCGAGCAGCGCCCGCCACTCGGCGTCGCTCGGCGCCCTCAGGCCGTCGGCCAGGGCGAGCAGGGTGGCCTCGGCGTCGGTCCCCACGACGACGGCGATCACGCCGGGCGATTCCTCCCACAGGATCGTGTGCAGTACCACGCCGCCGTTCTGCGGCGACCTGCCGATCCAGCCCGGGTGACCCCGTACCTCGATCGGGCGGTCGGCGCTCGTGAGGTAGCGGGTCGCGGTCAGGTCCCCGGCGTCGCCGGCATAGGTCGCGACAGCCGCGACCTGATCGCCCGCCTGGTAGGCGGCGACGTGTCCCGCCGTGGAGACGGGGAAGAACGGCAGCATGCTGATGTCGAGCACCATGTCGTGGCCGATGCGGCGCAGGCGGCCGTCGAGGCTCGGCGGCAGGGTGCCGAGGGTGACCCGGTCACCATCGACGCGCAGGCCCTCGGCCACGGCGATCAGCCGGTCGCGGCCGAGCGTGCGCGACCCCAGCGTGATCCTCGCCTGGTCGCGCTCCTTCCAGCTGAGGCTCACGCTCCCGGGCTCGTCGCCGGCGGCCAGCGTCGCCGGCTTGCCCCGCACGCGCACCGACTCGCCCTGGGTCGGCCCCGACCCGCCGGGCCCGAGGACGATGACCGCCAGGTCGGCCTCGGCGAACGGGTCGGAGGCGTCGCCGGCGCCGTAGGCGCCGACCGTCCCGATGCCCTGGGTCTCCGCCGGCAGCGGGAGGTCGGCGCCCCCCGAGGCCCGCAGCCCGTGGGTGTCGCCGTCGACGACCAGCCGGGGGATGTCGTCGGGGCCGGACGGGATGTCGCTGATGCTGCCCTCGTGGTCGCGGAGGCGGAGCACGAGGGCGCCCCCGGCCACCAGCGCCGCCACCAGGACGGCCGCCGCGACGAGGCGGGGGACGGGGGAGGGGCGGGGGGCCTCGCCGGCGGGCAGGCCGTCCACCGCCTCGTGCAGCGAGTCGCTCGCCGCGTGGAGCATGGTGTCGAGGTCGGCGGTCATCGGGCCTCCTCCGGGGCGAGGGGGGTGGCGGGCGCGAGCGCCCGGGCGAGGGACTGGCGGGCGGCGTGGAGGTGGGCCTTCACCGTCCCCTCGGCGCAGCCGAGCGTGGCGGCGATGGCCGCCACCGGCTGGTCGCTGACGTAGTGGAGCGCCACCACCTGGGCCTGGCGGGCGGGGAGGGCCCGCACGGCCCGCCACACCGCTTCGTCGCGCTCGGGCAGCGCGCCGGGCAGCTGGCGGCGGCCGCCGAGGCGGGCCAGCGCCCGGGCCTCGGCCACCCGGCGGCGGATGGTGCTCACCGCCTTGTTGGCGACCACCCGCCGCAGCCAGGCGACGGGGTCGTCGTAGCCGCCGATGCGCGACCAGCGCCGGTGGGCGGCCAGGAACGCCTCCTGCGCCAGCTCCTCGGCCGCCGATCGGCTGCCCGACAGGGCGTAGGCCAGGGCCACCAGCCCCCGGAACTCCCGCCGGTACAGCTCGTCCAACGATGGGGCGCCCAGCATCCCGCCGGCCGCCGTCGGCCCTCTCACGTCGATCACACCCACCTACTCGCTCCAGCGGCCCGCCAGGTTTAGCCGGGATCCGTAGGATGTCGCCCACCCGGGGGGACAGGAGGAGGCGGGACATGGCCGACGTCGGCGACCTGCTGAGGGGCATCGCGGCCGCGCTGTGGGTGGTGCTGGCCCTGCTGGTGTTCCTCAGCTTCCGCAAGGCGCTCGGGGCGCGGCTGCCGTTCCTCACCAAGTTGGGCCTGACGCCGACCGGGGTGTCGATGGAGTTCGCCCAGCAGAAGCTGGACGAGGCCACCGAGCAGACCGAGCCCGCCGTGCGCCAGGCCGTCGGCCAGGCCACCAAGCAGACCGTGCTCAACCGCGTCGAGCGCAACGCCGACCTGCTGCGGAGGGCCCGGGTCCTGTGGGTGGACGACCACCCCGAGAACAACACGTCGATCGTGGACCTGCTGCGCCACTTCGGCACCGTGGTCGAGACGCCCCGGTCGAACGCGGCGGCGCTGGCGCTGATGACCACCACCCGCTTCGACGTCGTGCTGTCCGACGTCGGGCGCGACGACGAGGGCCCCGAGCAGCGGCTCGCCGGCGTGCGGCTGGCCGAGGAGGTGTTCGCCCGGACCGGCCAGCAGACGATCCTGTTCACCGCCCGCTTCGACCCGCTCCGGCTGCCCGAGGCCGGCGACGCCGAGCGCCTCGAGCTGGCGCTGACCGTCAGCCGGGTCGTGTCCGGGCGGACCAACCGCTACGACGAGGTGCTGCACCTCATCCTGGACACGTTGGAGCGGACGCTGCTCTAGCCCGGGGGTCCCCAGGCGGGCAGGTCGAGCAGCGGGGCGAGGGCGGCCACCAGCGCGGCGAGGTCGGGGGCCGGGGCGGCCAGCAGGTCCTGGCAGGCGCCGAGGCCGGCCCGGGCGACGATGCCCTTCTCGTTCAGCGCCCACTCGCCCGCCGCCGCCAGGCGGCCCTGCGCGGCGGCCAGCACGGCCTGGCCGGCGTTGGCGAGGCACGCCACCCGGTCGCCCCGGGCCGCGTGGCCGGCCGCGGTGGACAGGGCGCCCGCCGCCAGGTTGGCCCACACCGGCGGGGCCGAGGCCCGCAGCGCCGGCGGGAACCCCGGCCGGGGCAGCGATCCGGCCAGCACCTCGCCCACCGCCAGCTCGCCCACCGGCACGTAGGTGGCGATGCCGGCCACGTAGCCGACCTCCCGCTGCACCTCGAACCGCCCGGCCTCGGCGTCGGCCAGCCAGCCCTCGACCTGGCCCAGGTCCCGGTAGCACAGGTCGACCCGGGCGCCCTCGACGGTCAGCCAGGCGCCCCCGTTCACGATCCGCCCCCAGTCGCCCGGCGCGAACACCCGGCCCGGCCACCCCAACGCCGAGACGTCGGCCACCTCGATCGGGGTGCGGTAGTAGAGCCCGAAGTCCCAGTCGGACGCCTCGGTGGCCGTCCCCGTGGCCCGCGACCCGCCGAGGGTCACGGCCAGGACGTTCGGGATGGCGGCCAGCCGCCCGGCGAGGTGCCTCACCGCGCCCCGGCCAGCAGCCGGTCGTCCAGCTCGCGCACCGCCCGGGACCGCCCGTAGGGCGTCATCCGCTGGCGCACCCGGATCACGTGCCGCAGCACCCGGGGCGAGCCGGTCCGGGCGGCCACGTCGTAGGCCCGGCCGGTCAGCGCCACGGCCTCGTCGACCTCCCGCTCGGCCAGGCGGGCCGACGCCGCCGCCACCAGCACCTCGCCCGACTCCCGCACGCCCGAGCCCGGCCAGATCGACAGCGCCTCGTCGATGGCCGACCGCCCCTCGCTGGGGCGGGCCGCCCGGTGCTCGGCCAGGCGCAGCAGCGTGTGCCCGGCCCACTTCTGCATGTTGGGCCGGCCGTAGTAGGCGATGTAGGCCGGCGGCCGCTCGGCGCCGGCGCCGTCGAGCAGCCCGAACGCCCGGTCGAGGTCGCCCCGGCTCGACCGGTCGTCGCCCACGCACGCGTGGACGTAGGCGCGGGTGGCGGCCAGCCACGACCGCACCGACGGGCCGGCGCCGGCGCCCAGCCGCTCGGCCATCTCGGCCATCGCCAGGGCCTCGGGGTGGCGCTCGCACTCCGACAGCGTCCGGCTCATCCGCCCGGTGACGAACGACTGGAGGTTGGCGTCGCCCAGCCGGTCGGCCAGGTCGAGCGTGCGCCGGTAGACGGCGGCCGCCTGCTCGTACTGCTCGAGGTCGAAGTGCAGCCAGCCCACCAGCACGCCCGCGTTGGCGGCCAGGTCGGCGACCGGGCACCACAGGTCGCCGTCCTCGCTGTGGCGCAGCCAGCCGGTCAGCACCCGGTGGTGGTCGAGGGCCTGGGCGTAGACGGTCTTGGGGCCGAACAGGCCCTCCAGCCGCCAGTAGGTGGCGGTCAGCCCGGCGGTGGCCTCCAGCGCCTCGGCCAGGTCGCCGCCCGCGGGACCGGGCACGGCCGCGGCCGCGGCGTCGAGCGCGGGCCCCGGACCGGCCCCGGCCAGCAGCTCGCGCCGGCCCAGCGAGCGGTCCCACAGGTTGCGCACGTCGTCGAGCACCGGCGGGGTGCCCTCGTCCAGGTAGCGGTAGTCGGAGCAGTCGACCAGCAGGTCGGCCATGCTGCACTGGTACAGCCGGGCCAGCCGGTCGAGCGTGGCCAGCGACGGCGCGTGGCCCGACACCGGCCAGGTCTCCCAGTACGAGAAGTTCTTGGCCGACTTGAGGTCGTCGGGCCAGCGGGCGTTCCACTCCTCGGCCGCCTGGCGCTGGCTCCACCCATGGGCCAGCCGGAGGGCGGCCCGGGCATTGACACCGTGGCGCGACCGCAGCACCTCCGCCACCTCGACCCAGCTGAGGCCCTCGGCGCGCAGGCGCGCCGAGAGCGCGATGCGTTCGCGCCTACGGCTGAGCGACTGGCTCACGGCTGACGTTCCCCAACGTGGAGTGGGCGGCCCACGACGCCCCGAATCTATCCGGGCTCCGGGGGCGCCCGTCCAGACCATCCCACCGCGTGGGATGACCCGGCCCCGGTGCGGCCCCGCGCCGGGCGTTCATCACGGTACGCCGTGGTCGTTTGACGTCGCGTGCTGACGCATAGTCCGTGCGAGCCCCGGCCCCGGGGTCGTCGATCCCCAAAGGTGGTAGCCGCCATGGCCGACATCCCGACCGAGGAGCCCAGCCACTTCGACCGCCTTGGCGGCACCGACACCATCACCGCCGCCGTCGACGAGTTCTACGACCGGGTCCTCAACGACCCCGAGCTGGCCTTCTACTTCGCGGGCGTCGACATCGGACGGCTCAAGCGCCACCAGGTGCTGCTGTTCAGCCAGCTCCTCGGCGGTCCCGAGGGCTACAACGGGCGGACGCTCGAGGTCGCCCACCGCGGGCTCGGCATCACCGACGCCCACTTCGACCGGGTGGCCGAGCACCTCATCGGCACCCTGCGCGACGCCGGGGCGCCCGACGACACCATCGCCGCCGTCGGCGCCACGGTCGGCGGGGTGCGGGGCGACATCGTCGCCGACGGCGCCGCCGAGGGCGCGGGGGCGTGACCCGGCCGGAGCGCCGATGACGTCGCTCGACACCGGACGGCTCCAGTCGAGCTGGGCCACGATCGCCCGCTTCGGCGACCAGGTCCCGCTGTTCTTCTACTCGACGCTGTTCCTCACCCACCCCGGGGCCCGGGACATGTTCCCGCTGGCCATGGACGTGCAGCGGGACAAGCTCGTGCACGCGCTCGGCCACGTGGTCAGCAACGTCGACGACCTGCCCTCGGTCGTGCCCGTGCTCCAGCAGCTGGGACGGGACCACCGCCGCTTCGCGGTCACCCGCGACCACTACCCGGCCGTGGGCGACGCCCTGCTGGCCACGCTCGAGCACTTCCTGGCCGAGGAGTGGGACGACGACCTGGCGGCCTCCTGGGGCAAGGCCTACGGGGTGGTCGCCGAGGTGATGATCGCGGCGGCCGCCGACGCCGACGCCGACTCGCCGCCCTGGTACGACGCCACCGTGGCCAGCGTCGAGCGCCGCACCGCCAGCGTGGCCGTCCTGCGGGTCACGCCGGCCGTGCCGATCCCCTACGTGGCGGGCCAGTCGCTGGCGCTCGAGATCCCGGCCCGGCCCCGGACCTGGCGCTACTACTCGCCGGCCACGCTGCCCGACGAGGACGGCTCGTTCGAGCTCCACGTCCGGGCGGTGCCCGGCGGGGCGGTCAGCACCGCGCTCGTGCAGAGCACCCGGGTCGGGGACCGGGTGCGCTTCGGCGCGCCGGTGGGCGACGACCTGACGCTCGACCGGGCCGTGCGGTCCGACATCGTGCTGGTGGCGGGCGGGACCGGGCTGTCGCCGCTCAAGGCCCTCCTCGGCCAGATCGAGGCCGAGGGTGCGGGCGGGCGGCGCGTGATCCTGTTCTGGGGCGCCCGCCGGGCCTTCGAGCTCTACGACATGCCGGCCATGGAGCGCCTCGGGCGCCACGACTGGTTCCGCCTGGTGCCGTGCGTCTCCGACGAGACCAGCACCGGTGGCTTCATCCAGCACGGCACGGCCGTGCAGGTGGCGCTGCGCCACACCGATCCCGGCGCCCACGACGTGTTCCTGTGCGGGTCGCCGGAGATGGTCGACGGCACCCTCGCCGCGCTGCGGGCGGTCGGGACACCGGACGAGCTCCTCCACGCCGAGCGGTGGGGGACCGATGAGAGGGCGGGCCGATGAGCGACGACCGTGACCCCCAGTGGCCGGACCGGTTCGCCGTCGAGCCGATGAGCCCCCAGTCCGTCCGCAGCCGGACCTTCGGGCGGGCCGCCCTCGGGCGGCGGGGCCTCGACCCCGACGAGGTGTTCGACTTCCTCGACCAGGTGGCCGACGAGCTGGCCCGGCGGGAGGCCCGCGAGGTGCGGGAGCGCAACCGGGCCAACGAGCTCACCCAGGCGCTGAAGGCGTGGAAGCTGGAGCTGGCCGAGGAGCGCCAGGCCGGCGCCGGCGCCGCCAACGCTCCGGCCGCCCCGCCCCCGCCGCCCCCGCCGCCGGCGGTCGACCCGGCCCGACCGCCGGTCGAGCTGGTGATGCTCATGTCGCAGACCCAGCAGGACTGCGACCAGCGCATCCGCCAGACCCAGGCCTACTGCGAGCAGCTGGCGACCGAGGCCGAGCGCTACCACAGCAACCTGCTGGCCGAGGCCCAGCGCATGGCGGGCGAGGCGGCCGAGGCCGCGGCCCGCGACTACCGGGCCGAGGCGGGTGCCGACTACTCGGCCGAGAACGAGGAGCTGCGCCGCCGGCTCGGCTGGGTGCGGGCGTTCGTCGAGTCCCTGAGCGCGGCAGAGGCCCAGTTGAGCGCCGTGCGGGAGGCGCTCCAGTACGACGTCGACCAGCTCTTCGGCGGCGCCGACCGCGACCACCAGGCCACCTCCGCGGGCTCCTGAGCGGGGTCTAGCCCGCCGTGGTCAGGTGGTGGGCCCGGACGGCCAGCTCGGGCGCGTGGTCGGCCAGGATCTGGCGGAAGCGGACCTCGGCCAGCGGCCCGAGCGCGTCGTAGACCCGGGCGAAGATGTGCTGGGCCCGGCGGCGCGGCCAGCCGCCGGGCAGGGCGTCCTCGGGCAGCTCGGGGTCGAGGCCCGGGAACTGGCGCCAGGCGTCCATGACCCGGGTGCGGGCCACCAGCGCCTCGGCGCCGCCGACCTCGCCGGCCCGGACCCGGCCCAGCAGCGGGGTGAACTCGGCGATGAAGGCGTCGTACTCGCGCCGCAGGGCGTCGAGGTCCCAGGCCCGCAGCGGGTCGCCGCCCTCCAGCGCCCGCACGATGCGGGACTCCAGCACGGTGGCGCTGGCCACCCCCAGCTCGACCAGCTCGCGGGCGGTCTCCTCCGCCCCGGCCCGGGGCGACACCCACACGCCGTCGTACAGCGGGCCGAAGCCGAGCCAGCGCAGCTTGGTCCGCAGCAGGTGGCGCAGGTCGCGCTGCTCCTCGGGCACCGAGAAGATCACCACCACCCACGACCCGCTCCAGGGGCGGTCCTCCAGGCCGAAGGCCATGATGCGGTGCAGGCCCTCGTCGAGCACCTCCTCGGCCCGGTCGGTGAGGCCGTAGTACGTGCGCCGGCCCTGGCGGGACGAGTCGAGCAGGCCCCGGCGGGCGAGCCGGCTGAGGGCGGCGCGGGCGCTGGTGGGAGTGATGTCGAACTCGCCGGCCAGGGCCACCAGCCCGGCGGAGGGGAGGTGCTCGTGGCGGCCCCACCAGTAGTCGCCGAGCAGCGTGACGATCAGGTGCTGCGGGTTGGCGCCGCTCTGGGTCCGGGGCAGGTCCACGGTGTCCTGCACCTCCGAGATGGCCATCGGCGCAACCATACCGACTGCGACAGACACGAGAAGTGTCATACTTGGCGCGGTGACGGCAACGGGCTCCGACGTCGCACTCCGCCGGCTCTACGACGACCTCGCGGCCGAGTCGCTCATGCCGCTGTGGACCGTGCGGGGCGACCTCATGCCCGCCGCGCCCCAGCCGGCCGCGGTGCCCCACGTGTGGCGCTGGGCCGACGTCCACCCCCTCGCCCGGCGGGCCGGCGACCTGGTGCCCGTCGGGCGGGGCGGCGAGCGCCGGGCCATCGCCTACGCCAACCCGGGCTGCAAGGGCGAGCCCTACGCCACCCCGACGCTGTGGGCCGCGGTCCAGTACCTCGGGCCCCGGGAGGTGGCGCCCGCCCACCGCCACACCCAGAGCGCGTTCCGGTTCGTGCTGGAGGGCGAGGGCACCTGGACGGTGGTCGACGGCGACCCCGTGGCGATGCGCCGCGGCGACCTGCTGCTCACCGCCGGCTGGCGCTGGCACGAGCACCACAACACGGCCGACGCCCCCATGGCCTGGCTCGACGGGCTCGACATCCCCCTCGTGGGCGCGCTCGACGCCGGCTTCTTCCAGTACGGGCCCGACGAGCTGACCGACCGGTCGACGCCCGAGCTGTCGCGCAACGAGCGGCTGTGGGGCCACCCGGGGCTGCGGCCCGTGGGGGCGGAGGAGCCCCGCACGTCGCCGCTCATGGCCTACCGGTGGGCGCACACCGACGCCGCGCTCGCCGCGCAGCTCGAGCTGGCGGACGCCGGCCACCCGGGGGCCGTCGGCCCCGGGCACGCCGCGGTCCGCTTCACCAACCCCGCGACGGGCGGCGACGCGCTGGTCACCCTGCGCATGGAGCTGCACCGCCTGGCCGCGGGCGCATCCTCGGCCCCGGGGTCGGACGGGGCCGGGGCTCGGCGGGTCGGGTCGTCGGTGTGGCAGGTGTTCGCCGGCGACGGGACGGTCCACCTCGACGGCGAGCCGGTGGCGGTGGGCCCGGGCGACGTCGTGGCCGTGCCGTCGTGGTGCCCGCTGCGCCTGGCCGCCGGTGGCGGCGGGCTCGACGTGTTCACCTTCTCCGACGCCCCCGTCTACGAGGCGCTGGCCCTGGCCGCGCCGGAAGGAGCCCCCTCGTGAAGCTGGCCACCATCCGCGACGGCGGCGCCACCCTGGCCGTGCGCGTCGAGGGCAACGAGGCGGTCGAGCTGGCCGCTCCCGACGTCGGCGCCGTGCTGGCCCGCCCGGGCTGGCAGGACTGGGCGGCGTCGGCCGCGGCCGAGACCGGGGCCGGCAGGCCGGTCGACGGGCTCGACTACGCCCCGCTGGTCCCCCGGCCCGACAAGGTCGTGTGCGTCGGCCTCAACTACCGCAACCACATCCTGGAGACGGGCCGCGAGCCGCCCGAGCACCCGACGCTGTTCGCCAAGTACCGCGCCGCGCTGATCGGGGCCCACGACGAGATCGTGCTGCCGGCCGTGTCCGACAACGTCGACTGGGAGGCCGAGCTGGCCGTGGTCGTCGGCGCCCCGGCCCGCCACGTGCCGGTGGCCGAGGCGGCAGCCTGCATCGCCGGCTACTCGGTGCTGAACGACGTGTCGGTGCGCGACTACCAGTACCGCACGCTCCAGTGGCTCCAGGGCAAGACGTTCGAGTCGTCGACGCCGCTCGGGCCCTGGCTGGTGACGGCCGACGAGTCGCCCGGGCCGAGCCGCGAGATCACGTGCGAGGTCGCCGGCGAGCTGATGCAGAAGGCCGACACCGCCGACCTGGTCTTCGACCCGGCCACGCTGGTGTCCTACATCTCCGACGTGATCACGCTCGAGCCGGGCGACGTCATCGCCACCGGGACCCCCGGCGGCGTGGGCGCGGCCCGCACGCCCCCACGGTTCCTGGCCGAGGGCGACGTCGTGGTGACCCGGATCGGCGGGGTGGGGGAGTGCCGCAACGTCTGCCGCCGGGAGCCGGCGCCGGGGTGACAGACCCCCGCCTGTCCCGGTACCTCGACCTCTACCGCCGGGGCGAGCAGCTGGTGCTGGCCCAGGTGGCGTCGCTCGACGACGCGGCCTGCGCCGAGCCGTGCGCCCTGCCGGGCTGGTCGCGCTCGGACCTGCTCGCCCACCTGGCCCGCAACGCCGACGCGCTGGGCAACCTGCTGGCGTGGGCCCGCACCGGGGTCGAGACGCCGATGTACGCCTCGGCCGAGCAGCGGGCGGCCGACATCGCCGCCAGCGCCACCCAGGCGCCCGGCCCCCTGCGGGCCGACGTGACCTCGGCGTCCGACCGCCTGGCGGCGGCCGTCGAGGCCCTGCCCGCGGCGGCGTGGGACGCCCCGGTCCGCACGGCCAGCGGCCGCGCCATCGCGGCCGCCGAGGTCCCGTGGATGCGGGTGCGGGAGTCGTGGGTCCACGCCGTCGACCTGCGCACCGGGGTGGGGTTCGCCGACCTGCCGCCCGAGGTGGTGGTGCCGCTGATCGACGAGGTGGCGGGCGGCCTGGCCGGCCGGGAGGACTGCCCGGTCCTCACGCTGATCGCCAGCGACGGAGGCGGTCCCTGGACCGTCGGCCCGGCGGCCGCCGACCCGACCGAGGTCCGGGGCACGGCCCACGACCTGCTGGCCTGGATCATCGGCCGCCACGACGGCGCCGGCACCCTCGCCACCCCCGACGCCACCCCGCCGCCACCGGCGCCGCGCTGGCTCTAGTGGGGCCACCCCACTAGCGGGACGTGAGGCGCCAGGCCCGCAGACCGACGAACCAGACCAGGCCGGCCCCGGCCAGCGCCGCGGCCAGGCCGGGGGCGAGCCGCCCGACGAGGTCCTGGCGCCTGGCGCTCTTCCAGTGCCGGACGCACGCGTCCCGGTCACCGGCGCCGGCGCAGGTCTGGAAGTCGGCGCTCGCCCGGATCGACGCCGCCCATGCGCTCTGCGACCCGCCCGGCGGGCTCGACGGCACCGGCAGCGGGCGCAGGCCGGGGTGGTCCTCCAGCCATCGGGTCAGCGTGTCGGCCATCGCCCGGTGACCGGTCGCGTTCGGGTGGAAGCTGTTGTGGAACCAGTGCATCGGGTTGGCGCGCTGCTCGAGCGTGCCCTCGGTCGCTCCCGGCGAGAGGGCGTGGACGCCGATGGTCCGGCGCCCGCCGTCGCACAGCCGGAGGTTCCGGGTGGCGAGCACGTCGGCCATCGCGTCGAGGTGGTAGAAGCCCGCCCGGGTGGCGGCGTCGATCACCGTGTCGTCGACCTCGCGGGCGTAGTCGGCCAGGAACCGGTGCTCCGCCGGTTCGAGCAGCGACGCCGTGCAGTACCGCTCGCTGAGCGGGATCGGGTAGGGCACCACCACGACGGGGACCGGGCCGAGCCTCCGGCGCAGCGTGGCGAACACGTCGTCGACGGCGTGGCGGCGCTCCCGGAGGTGGTCGAGCATCACGGTGCCGAGCTCCGCGCAGTTGCCCGCCCCGATGCAGGTCTGGACGACGTCGCCGAAGCCGAAGTCGTTGCCGCCGATGCTGACCACCGCCAGCGTGATGTCGCCGCCGGCCAGGTGCTGCTCGTCCCGGACGGCCAGGTAGTGGTCGATCTGGTCGAGGTCGTCCGCCTCGGACCGGGGGTACTGCGCCGTGCCCGCGATGTGCTTCGCCTTGGCCCCGGAGCAGGCGACGAAGATCACCTGGTGCGGCACCGCCGGGCTCGGGCCCCGGGCGGCGACGACCGGGTAGGCGGTCGGCGCCCGCCGGCACTCGTCGACGCCGCGGGTGTTGGTGCCCGGGTAGAAGCGCTCGGCGCCCTCGCCCGAGATGTACGAGTCGCCGAACACGACCATCGTGGGCCGCCCCGCCGTGGGCTCGATCGTCGGGTCGTCCGGCACGCTGTTGGGCATCAGCGCCCACGCGAGCGCGGCGGCGAAGAGGATGACGACGATGTCGGTGCTGGTGTTGGAGGCGATGGCCCCGACGACCACGACGATCACCGCCACGACGATCAGCGTGTACGGCCGCACGTTCCCGCCCGGCAGCAGCAGGACGGCGGCCACGACCAGCAGGACGGCGCCGGCCGCCAGGGCGACGATCGCCCCCGGCGGGAGCGGCCGGGCGGGGGCCCCGCCACGGGGGCGCCGGGCGAGGCGTCGCAGCACCCGCTCGCTGAGCAGCCCGAGCCCGCCGACGACGACGAAGACGGCCAGCACGACCAGGACGCCGCGGGTTCCGGTGGGCGCGAACCACAGCGCGAGGATCACGGCGGCCACCCCGAGCCCGGCGACGGCGCCGCTCCAGGCCCAGCTCGTCCGGCCGTGGGCCCGGAGGGCGGCGACGACCTGGCCCCATCCGAGGACGACGAGGCTCACGCCGAGGAAGCCCCAGCCGTCGCTCCGCTGGCCACCGTCGAGCCAGACCGCCAGGGCGACGGCGCCGAGCAGCATCGCCACCAGCGGCGCCAGGATCTGCCGGCTCAGGCGGTCGAGGGAGTCGCGGGTGCGGCCGGCGACGATGTCGACCACGAGGGCGCAGGCGGCGAGCGTCACCGTGCCCGGGACGATGAACCACGGGTTCCTGCTCGGGATGAGGAACACCACCAGCACGACGAGGACCGCCGCATACACGGCCCAGAGGAACGCGATGAGTGCCATCGGCGACGCCTTGCGCCATGGCGGCGCAGAGGGTGGCGCGATCAACTCGTCCAGTGCCACGCCTGAGAGAGCCGGGTCGCCGCGGTCCAGATACGTGACATGTGAACTCCCGCTGACGGGCGCCTCACAGCGGGCGGCTGCCGGGGGTGAGCGAACGTTCGCGGCGGGGTAACCACGGGCCGCCGCCGGTTGCGCACACTGCGGCGCATGGCCGCTGGACCGAACATCCCCGCCGCCAAGCGGGCCGGGCTCCCCGTCGACCTCGACCGGCTCGCCGCCGAGGGCGACGGCTGGCTCACGCCCGAGGATCGCTACGCCCTCAAGACCCACGGCGTCTGCACCCAGCTCCAGCGCGGGGTGTTCATGGTCCGGGTGCGGGTCCCCGGCGGCGTGGCGCCCACCGAGCAGGTCCGGGGCCTGGCCCGGGTCGCCGCCCGCCACGCCGAGGACTGGCTCCACCTCTCCACCCGCCAGAACGTCGAGCTCCACTGGGTGGCCGACCGCGAGGTGCCCGCCGTCCTGGCCGAGCTGGCCCGCATCGGCCTGTCGCCCCGCAGCTCCTGCGGCCACACCGTGCGCAACGTCATGTGCTCCGAGGACGCCGGTGTCGGCCTCGACGAGCCGTTCGACTGCTTCCCCGACGCCCGCCTGATCTCCGACACGCTCGTCGCCCGCTCGGCCGAGCTCAACGTCGCCCTCCCCAGCCGGGTCAACATCGCCCTCGGCGGCTCGCCCCGCTGCCGGCACGACGCCCTGGTCAACGACGCCGGCCTGGTCTCGACCGTGGTCGACGGCGTGGCCGGGTACGAGCTGTGGGCGGGCGGCAGCCTGGGCAAGGCCCCCTCGCTCGCCGTCCTGCTGTCGCCGTTCGTGCCCCGCTACGAGGTGGTGGCGGCGATCGAGGCCCTGGTCGACGTGTTCGTGGCCCACGGCCGCTTCGACGAGCCGGCCAAGGGCCGCATGAAGTTCGTGGTCGCCGACCTCGGCCCCGACGGCTTCCGGGCCGCCTGGCACGCCGCCCACGACGCCGCCCGGGCCCGTCCCGTGCCCCGCCCCGAGCCGGCCCCGGTCGAGGTCCTGCCCGAGCCGGACCGCCGGGAGATCCTGCGTCACGTCCCGCCGGGCGGCTGGAGCACCGGCGTCCGCCCCCAGCGCACCCCCGGGCTGGCCTCGGTGACGATCGACCTCCCGCTCGGCGACACCTGCGCCTCCGAGCTGGTGCTGTGCTGCGACCTGGCCGACCGCCACGCCGACGGCCACCTCGCCTTCACCCGCGACCAGAACATCGCCTTCCGCAACGTGGGCCTGGCCGGCGTGGCCGTCATCCGGGCCGCGCTGGCCGAGCGGGGCGTGTCGCTGCTGGGCGAGGGCCGCACCGCCCAGATCCGGGCGTGCACCGGCGCCTCGGTGTGCGCCCTCGGCATCACCGACTCGCCCGGGGCCGGCCAGGGCCTGGCCGCCAACGCCGCCCTGCGCCGCAACTCGGCGCTGCGGGTGTTCGTGTCCGGCTGCCCCAACTCGTGCGCCCAGCACCAGATCGGCGACATCGGGCTGGCCGGGTCCAAGGTGCGGGTCGACGGCCGGACCACCGACGGCTACCAGGTCTACCTGGGCGCCGACCTCGAGGAGCCCGCGATCGGGGTGGTCGTGGGCCGGGTGGCCGAGGACGACCTCGACGCTGCCGTCACCGCCGTGGTCGGCACCTGGGAGGCGCTGCGCCACCCCGGCGAGCCGCTCGGCCGCACCGTGCGCCGGTTCACGCCGGAGGCGTTCTCGCTCCAGATCCAGGCGGCCCTGGCCGAGCGCTGGGCCCCCGGCCCGGAGCCGGCCGACACCCCCGTCCTCGTCCGCTGACCCGGAGGCATCGTGACCGACACCACCCTCGCCCCGGCGCCCGCCACCGGTGCGCCCCCGACCACGCCGGCCCGGCGCCACTGGATCGACGACTGGCGCCCGAACGACCCGGCGTTCTGGGAGGGCGGCGGCAAGCGCATCGCCCTGCGCAACCTCGTGTTCTCGATCCTGTCCGAGCACGTGGGCTTCGCCGTGTGGAGCCTGTGGTCGGTGTTCGTCCTGTTCCTGGGGGACGACTACGGCTTCACCCCGGCGCAGAAGTTCCTGCTCACCACCGCCCCCACCGCCCTCGGCGCCCTGCTGCGGCTGCCCTACACGTTCGCGGTGGACCGCTTCGGCGGCCGCAACTGGACGATCGTCTCGTCGCTGCTGCTACTGGTCCCGTGCGTGCTGGCCGGTCTCGTCCTCCACCCCGGCGTCGACTTCGGGACCCTGCTGGCGGTCGCCTGCGTGGCCGGCGTCGGCGGCGGCAACTTCTCGTCGTCGATGGCCAACATCGAGTCGTTCTACCCGGAGCGGTTGAAGGGCTGGGCGCTCGGCCTCAACGCCGGCGGCGGCAACCTGGGCGTGGCCGGCGTCCAGTTGGTCGGCCTGGCCGTGCTGGCCACGGCGGGCAAGGACCACCCCCAGGTGATGCTGGCCGTCTACATCCCGCTGGTGATCGTGGCCGCCACCTGCGCCGCCCTGTTCATGGACAACCTGACGCAGGCCACCAACGAGCGCCGGGCCATGCGGGACGTGTGCCGCGACCCCCACACCGCGGTGATGTCGTTCCTCTACATCGGCACCTTCGGGTCGTTCATCGGGTTCAGCTTCGCCTTCGGGCAGGTGCTGCTCGTCCAGTTCGCGGACACGTTCGACACGCCGGTCAAGGCGGCGTCGCTGACCTTCCTCGGCCCGCTGGTGGGCTCGCTGATCCGGCCGGTGGGCGGCCGGCTGGCCGACCGCTTCGGCGGGGCCCGCGTGACGATCGTGGTTTTCGCGGCCATGGCGGCGGGCGCCGCCGTGGTGCTGGCCGCATCGCAGCGGGCGTCGCTGGCCCTGTTCATCCCCGGGTTCATCGCCCTGTTCGCCCTGTCGGGGCTGGGCAACGGCTCGACCTACAAGATGATCCCGGCCATCTTCACCGCCAAGGCGGCCCGGGCGGTGGCGGCGGGCGCCGACCTCGAGGCCGAGGCCCGCAACGCCCGCCGGCTGTCCCGGGCGCTCATCGGCATCGCCGGCTCGGTCGGCGCCTTCGGCGGCGTGGCCGTCAACCTGGCGCTGCGCCAGTCGTTCCTGTCCAACGGGACGGCCGACGCCGCCTACGTGGCCTTCATCGCCTTCTACCTCGTGTGCGGGGCGGTCACCTGGGCGGTCTACCTGCGGCCCTCGCCCCGGCGGCTGGCGGGGGTGTGATCCTGACGGGCCTCGGGATGCTGGCGCTCGACGCCGGCGAGCAGTACCGCTTCGGGTTCGACATGAACTCGTGCGTGGGCTGCCACTCGTGCGAGGTGGCCTGCGCCGAGCAGAACGGCCTGCCGGCCGGGACCGTGTGGCGGCGGGTGGGGGAGATCGAGGGCGGCGACCACCCCACGACCCGCCGGTTCCACCTGTCGATGTCGTGCAACCACTGCCTGGAGCCGGCGTGCCTCATCGGCTGCCCGACCGGGGCCTACGTCAAGCTCGACAACGGCATCGTGGCCCACGAGCCCGACGACTGCGTGGGCTGCCAGTACTGCACCTGGACGTGCCCCTACTCGGTGCCGGCCTTCCAGCCCGACCGGCGCATCGTGACCAAGTGCGACATGTGCCGGCCCCGGCTGGAGTCCGGCCACGCCCCGGCCTGCGTCGACGCCTGCCCGACCCACGCCATCACGGTCGAGAAGGTCCGGGTCGACGAGTGGCGGGCCGACCCCTCGGCCGGCGACGCCCCCGAGCTGCCGAGCGCCGGCCTGACCCTGTCGACCACCCGCATCGAGCTGCCCCGGGACGTGCCGGTCGAGACGTTCTCGGCCAGCGACTGGAACCTGCGCCCCGAGCACCCCCACTGGCCGCTGGTGTGGCTGACGCTGGTGAGCCAGGTGGCGCTCGGCGTCAGCGCCACCGCCAGCACCGGGGCCGACCGGCTGCTGGCGGCGGCGATCGCGGCGGCCGGCCTCATCGGCGCCCTGGCCCACCTGGGCCGGCCGATCGCGGCGTGGAAGGCGCTGCGCAACCTGCGGCGGTCGTGGCTGAGCCGGGAGGTGGCGCTGCTGTCCCTGTACGCCGCGCTGGCCGCGGCGGCGGTGGCCCTGCCGGCGCTGGCCCCGGCGGCCGCCGCGGTCGGGGTGGCCGGCGTGTTCGCCTCGGCCCGGCTCTACGTCGTGCCCGGCCGCCCGGCCTGGGACACGCCGCTCACGGTCGTCCGCTTCTACGCCTCCGCGCTGGCGCTGGGACCGCCGCTCACGGGCCACGTCGCCCTCGGCGCGGCGGGCGGCGCGCTGGCGGCGGCGGCCACCGCGCTCAACTGGGCCCGCCTGGCCCGCCATCCCGGGCAGCCGTGGTGGGGGGCGGTGCGGCTGGAGCTGCGCTGGTTCGGGCCCTGGACCGCCGCCCGCCTGGCGCTGACCGCGGCGGCGATCGCCGCCGCGCTGGCCGGGGCGCCGGCGGCGGCCGTGTGGCCGGCCCTGGCCGCCGCCGAGCTGATCGGGCGGTGGCTGTTCTTCGTGACCGTGGTCCCCCTGAACATGCCGGGCTCGTTCTGGCGGGGCGCCGCCGGAGGCCACCGCTGATGGCCCGCATCGTCGAGGGCGTGTCCCGCTGGCTGGGCGTCGACCACGGCGGCGGGCGCTACAGCTACGTCGACGCCCCGGGTCGGGGGCCGGTGGCCACCAGCCGGGCCGCCGACCGCTGGGTGCGCACCACCTGCGGCTACTGCTCGGTGGGCTGCGGCATGCGCATCGGCGTGCGGGACGGCCGGGCCGTGGCGGTCGAGGGCGACCCCGACCACCCGGTCAACCGGGGCCGGCTCTGCCCCAAGGGCCTGTCCGAGCACCAGACGCTGGCGGCCGCGGGTCGGCTCACGGTCCCGCTGGTCGACGGCCGGCCCGCCACCTGGGACGCCGCCCTCGACCGGGTGGCGGGCGGCTTCCGGGACCTGCTCGACCGGCACGGGCCCGAGGCGGTGGCCGTGCTGTCGACCGGCCAGCTGGTGACCGAGGAGTTCTACGCGCTGGGCAAGCTGGTGCGGCTGGGGATGGGGCTGGCCCACTACGACGGCAACACCACGCTGTGCATGGCCTCGGCGGTGGCGGGCTACAAGCTGAGCTTCGGCAGCGACGGCCCGCCCGGCTGCTACGACGACCTTGCCCTGGCGGACGTGCTGGTGCTGTGGGGCGCCAACCTGGCCGACAACCACCCGCTGCTCATGCCCCGGGTGCTGGCCGGACGGGGGCGCACCACGATCGTCGTCGATCCCCGGGTGACCAAGACGGCGATGATCGCCGACCGCCACCTGCCGGTCCGGCCCCGGGGCGACGTCGCGCTGCTCAACGGCGTGCTCGTGGTGCTGGTCGAGGAGGGCCTGGTCGACCTGGAAGCGGCCCGGGCCCGGGTGGGCGGCCTCGACGACCTGCTGGCCCACCTGGGGGGCTGGTCGGTCGGGCGGGCGGCGGCCGAGAGCGGCATCGACGCCGCCGCCATCCGGGACCTGGCCCGCACCATCGCCGGGGCCGAGCGGTGCACGATCGCCTGGACGATGGGCGTCAACCACTCGGTGCAGGGCACCCACACGGTCACCCTGATCAACACCGTGTGCCTGCTGACGGGGCACGTCGGCCGGACGGGGTCGGCGCCGTTCTCGGTGACCGGGCAGTGCAACGCCATGGGCACCCGGGAGGCGGGGTTCACGGCGTCGATGCCCGGCTACCGGTCCTACGACGACCCGGCGCAGCGGGCCGAGCTGGCCGCGCTGTGGGGCGTCGACGAGTCCCGGCTGCCGGCGGCCCGGGGGCGCGCCTACCCGGACATCGTCAACGCGGTCATGGCCGGCAAGGTGAAGGGGCTGTGGATCATCGCCACCAACCCCCTGGTGTCGTTCCCCAACCGGGAGGTGCTCGAGCACGCGCTGGGGCGGCTCGAGCTCCTGGTGGTGCAGGACGGGTTCGCCACGCCGACCACCGCCCTGGCCGACGTGGTGCTGCCCGCCGCCGTCTGGGGCGAGAAGGACGGGACCTACACCAACAGCGAGCGGCGGGTGTCCCGGGTGCGGGCGGCGGTGTCGCCGCCGGGCGAGGCCCGCAGCGACTTCGCCATCGTCCTCGACCTGGCCCGGCGGTGGGGCTGCGCCGACGCCCTGTTCCCCGGGTGGGCCGGGCCGCGGGACGCGTTCGAGGAGTGGCGCCGGGTGTCGGCCGGGCGGCCGTGCGACTACAGCGGCATCACCTGGGAGCGGATCGACGAGGCCGGCGGGGTCCAGTGGCCCTGCCCGGCCGGCGACCCGGCGGTGCCGCCCGGGGGCACGCCCCGGCTGTACGCCGACGGGGTGTTCCACCACCCGGACGGGCGGGCCCGGGTGCTGGCGGTCGAGCCCGAGCCCATCCGGGACGCGCCCCGGCCCGCCTACCCGTTCCTGCTCAACACCGGGCGGACGGTCGAGCACTGGCACACCCGGACCAAGACCGGCCGGGTGCCCATCCTGGAGGCGCTGGCCCCGGAGGCATGGGTGGAGATGCACCCGGCCGACGCCCACGCCGTGGGCGTGCGGGGCGGCGACTGGGTCCGGGTCTCGTCGACCCGGGGCGCCATCGACCGCATCCGGGTCCGGGTCACCGCCATCGGCCGGCGGGGCGAGGTGTTCATCCCGTTCCACTGGGACGACCGCTGCGTCAACCGCATCACCGACGACCAGTTCGACCCCATCAGCCGCGAGCCCAACTACAAGCAGTGCGCGGTCCGCATCGAGCCCGCCGCGGCCCCGGGCGGGGTCAGGCGGCGCTGACGTCCAGCGTGCACACGTAGCCGCGCCGGGGCACCGTGCGGATGGCCCCGCCCAGCGGGCCGAGCTTGGCCCGCAGGCGGGCCACCGCCGCCTCGGCGGCGTGGGGGTCGACGCCGTCGTCGACCAGGGTGGCCTTGGCCACCACCGCCGGCGACCGGCGGACGAGGGTGTCGAGCACCCGCACCTCGCCCGGGGCCAGGGTCGTGACCTCGCCGGTGGCCTCGTCGACCAGCGCGGAGCCCTGCCACCGCCGGCGGGCGCCGCCGCCGTGGCGCAGCAGCCGGTGGTCCTGACGCAGGGTCGCCACCAGCGCCTGGACCATCGCCCCCAGCCGAGCCCGGCCCGGCTGCACCACGCGGTCCACCCCGTGGCGCCGCAACGCAGCCCCGCACACCGGGCCCACCGCCACCGCCCGGACCGGCCCGGCCAGCGCGGCCCGGAGGGCCGCGGGGTCGGTGGCCAGCGCGAACGTGCTCTCGACGGCGTAGGCGCAGGTGAACGTCACCGCGTCGAGGCGGCCGTCGCAGGCGCCGTCGATCAGCCGCCGGGCCGGCTCGGTGCGCTCGGGCAGGTCCCAGCGGTACACCGGCACGTCGACCACCTCCGCCCCCAGCCGGCGCAGGCCGTCGGCCAGGAGGGGCTCGCCGCCGTCGCGCTGCACGGCCACCCGACGCCCGGCCACGCCCACCGTGGCCAGGTGGGCCAGCACCTCGGCGCTGGTCTCGTCGGCCGCCTGCCAGTCGACCTCCAGCCCGGCCCCGATCGCCGCGCTGCGGGCCTTGGGCCCCCGGGCCACCACGGTGGCGCCCCCGCCGACCGCCCGCAGCCCGCCGTCGAGCCCGGCGCTCTCCGCCGCCGCGAACCACGACCTGGTGCCGATGCCGGTGGTGAGGACGACCAGATCGGGCGGCGTGCGCAGCACCTCGGCGGTGGCCCGCAGGGTGGCGTCGCTGTCGTGCAGCAGCGAGGTGTGCATGACCGGGCCGTGGACGATCTGCGCGCCCCGGCGGGCCAGCATCTCGGCCTGCTCCTCCCACCGGCGGTGGCCGGTGATGCCGATCGTGTAGCCCACCAGCGCACCGGTCACCCGCGCAGGATGCCGCCACCAGGTTTCGGCCGGGTTTCGGGCGTGTCCGGGGCCGATGACTTCGGCGGTTCCCTACCGTTGTACCGGCATGAGCACGTACGTCCTGATCCACGGCGCCGGCGGCACCGCCTGGCAGTGGCACCTCGTCACCGCCCGGCTGGAGGCGCTGGGCCACGACGTCGTCGTCCCCGAGCTTCCGGTCGACGACGACGCCGCCGGCCTGGCCGAGTACGCGGACGCGGTCGTCGACGCCATCGCCGACCGCCGCGACCGGCTGATCCTCGTGGCCCAGTCGATGGCCGGGTTCACCGCCCCGCTGGTGGCGGAGCGGGTGCCCAGCGAGCTGCTGGTGCTGGTGGCGGCCATGGTGCCGGCCCCGGGCGAGTCGCCGGGGGCCTGGTGGGCCGACACCGGCCACGCCGAGGCCCGCGCCGCGATGGCCGCCCGCCTGGGGCCCGGCTACGACCCCGACGACCAGGTGGCCACCTTCCTCCACGACGTCCCCGCCGCGCTGGTCGCCGAATCGGCCGACCACCTGCGGCGGCAGTCGGGCACCCCGTTCGCCGCGCCGTGGCCGCTCGACGCCTGGCCCGACGTGCCCACCCGATTCCTGCTGTGCCGGGACGACCGCTTCTTCCCGGCCGACTTCCAGCGCCGCCTCGCCCGCGGGCGCCTCGGCATCGAGGCCGACGAGATGCCCGGCGGCCACCTCCCCGCCCTGTCCCACCCCGAGGAGCTGGTCCGCCGGCTGGAGGGCTACCGGGCCGCCGTCGAGTCGGGGACCAGACTGGCGCGATGAGACTCGTCGCCCTGCTGCGGGGCATCAACGTGGGCGGGAAGACGACGCTGCCGATGGCCGACCTCCGGCGCATCGTCGAGGGCTGCGGCTACCAGGACGTCCGCACCTATATCCAGAGCGGCAACGTGGTGCTCACCGCGCCCGACGGCGCCGACCCCGGCGACGTGGCCGACGGGCTGGCGATCGCCATCGCCGCCGAGCGCAGCCCGCTCGAGCCCGAGGTGGTCGTGCGCACCGCCGGCCAGCTGCGCACGGTCGTCGACACCAACCCCTACCTGCGCCGGGGCGAGGACCCCAAGCACCTGCACGTGGTGTTCACCCCGGGGCCGAAGGCGGCGATCGGCGTCGACGACCTCGCCCGCTTCGCTCCCGAGGAGGCGGTGGCCGAGGGCGCGGAGATCTACTTCTTCCTGCCGGGCGGCGTCGGGCGCAGCCCGCTGGCGACCGAGTTCGCCAAGCGGGCCAAGCGGAGCGGCACCATGCGCAACTGGCGCACGGTGACCAAGCTGGCCGCCATGGCGGAGGAGTAGCGCCCCCGGTGGGGGTAGCCGCGGCGGCGGGCCGAGAGGACTCCCGCCCTGCCTCCCGACGCGCCGCCGCTGGCTCACGCCGTGTGTGCTGGGGTGACACGGCGCCGAGGGAAAGCTACGACGCCAGGGCCCCGCGCGGGTCCGTAGGTCCTACGTATTCCCCGGACCCGAATTAGCATCTCGTCCGTGGTGGCACGCTGGCCGCTGGTCGGCCGGGGACAGGAGCTGGGCGAGTTGCGTCGCCTGCTGGATGCGAGCGGGACGGCAGGCGGCGGCGTCGCGCTCTTCGGCGAGGCCGGCGTGGGCAAGACCCGCCTCGTCGACGAGGCCGTCGGCGCCGAGCGGGCCGGCGGCATCCCCGTCGAGTGGGTGCGGGCCACCGGCGCAGCCCGCGACATCCCGCTCGGCTCGTTCGCCCACCTGGTGGCTCCGCCCGGCGGGGCCAACGACCGCGACGACCTGCTCCACCAGGCCCTGTCGCGCCTGTCCGAGCGGACGGGCGGCGACGGCCGGGTGCTGCTGGCGGTGGACGACGCCCACCTGCTCGACGACGTCTCGGTCGCGCTGCTGCACCTGCTGCTCACCCAGACCGATGCCCGGGTGGCGATCAGCGTCCGCGTCGGCGAGCCGCTGCCGACCGGCCTCGTGAGCCTGTGGAAGGACGAGCTGGTCACCCGGCTCGACGTCGGGCCGCTCAGCCGGGAGGCCACCGAGGAGCTGGTCCTCACCGTGCTGGGCGACGGCGTGCCCACCTCGCTGCTCGACCGCATCTGGCACCTCAGCCGGGGCAACGTGCTGTTCGTCCGCGAGCTGGTGACCACCGCCATCGAGCGGCGGGTCAGCGGCGCCGGCGGCCCGGTGTCCCTGCCCGCCGAGGGCGGCCAGGCCCGGCTGCGCGAGCTGGTCGAGGAGCACCTGCGCCTGATCGAGCCCCGCTGGCGCACCGCGCTCGAGATCGTGGCCGTCGGCCAGCAGGTGCCGCTGGACGCGGCCCAGCGCCTCATCCACCCGCTCGACATCGAGGCCCTGGAGCAGCGGGGCCTGGTCGAGGTGGTGGGGGCGGGGGGCGCCGAGATCGTCCAGCCCGGCCACCCGCTCCACGGCGAGGTGCTGGCGGCCGGCGTGCCCCGGCTGCGCCGGCGGGCGGTGCTGCGCGACCTGGTCGAGGCCGTGCGCGAGGTCGAGTGGTTCGACAGCCTGCGCCTGGCCACCTGGCGGCTGGAGTCGGGCGACCCGGGCGACGCCGACGAGCTGCTCGGCCTGGCCCGCGACGCCATGGGCCGGCTCGACCACCGGCTGGCCGAGCGCCTGGCCCGGGCGGCGGGCGGGACGGCCCGGACCGAGGCCGGCCGGCTGCTGGGCGAGGCGCTGGCCGGCCAGTCCCGCATCGAGGAGTCCGAGGCCGTCCTGGCCGAGCTGCGCCCCGCCGACCCCGAGCAGGTGGCGGGGGTGGCGATGGCCCGGGCCGCCAACCTGTTCCTCCACCTCGACCGGTCGACCGACGCCTTCGCGGTGCTGCAGGCGGCCGACGCCGACCTGGAGGGCCACCCCGAGTGGCGGGCCGAGTGCCGCTCGCTCCTGGCCCAGATGCTGATGTTCTCGTTCCGCCTGCCCGAGGCCGGCCAGATGGCCGAGGACCTGCTGGCCGACCCCGCCACCCCCGAGACGGCCCGGCTGCGGGCGACCCCGGTGGCGCTCACCGCCCTCAGCGCGGCCGGCCACCTCGACGCCGGCCTGGCCCTGCTGGACGAGGGGCTGGACGCCTCGGCCGAGCGCCACCGCCGCCAGGTCCCCTACGGCGGCCTCCAGCTGCGCATGGCGCGCTACCAGGCCACCTACTGGGCCGGGCGCTACCACGAGCTCGACGACTACACGGCCGCCCAGCTCGGGCTGGAGGTCGACTACCCGCCTCCCTCGCTCGGCGGCATCCTCGCCGGCTTCCGGGGCGGCGCCCTGCTGGCCCGGGGCCGGGCCCGGGCCGGGCTGGTCGAGCTGGACCGGTCGGTCCGGGCGCTGGCCGAGTCGGACTGGTTCGGGCAGCGCCCCCTGGCCGAGGCCATGCGGGCCCGCGCCGCGGTGTTCGCCGGCGAGCTGGCCGTGGCAGCCGAGGCCCTGGCCGCGGCCGACGCCGCCTACGCCGCCGACATGCTGCGGGGCGCCCGCACGCTGCCCTACATCGAGCTGTCGCGCTCCTGGCTGCTCGCCGCCCAGGGCTCGATCTCCGAGGCCGCCGACCGGTGCCTGGCCCTGGCCAGCGTGCTCGAGCACACCGCCGCCCCGCTGGCGGTCGAGGTCGCCCACGCCGCCGTCCGCCTGGGCCGGCCGGTCGAGGCCCGCGAGCTGGCCGACCGGCTGGCGGCCGCCGTCGACGGCCCCCTGTCCCCGGCGGTCGCCGCCCACGCCCACGCCCTCGCCGCCGACGACCCCGACAGCCTGGCGGGGGTGGCCGCCGCCATGGAGGCCCTCGGGGCCGACCTGGTGGCCGCCGAGGCGCTGCGGGCGGCGTCCAACGCCTACCGGCGGGCGGGGCGGGGCGTCCCGGCGGCGACGGCGGCCCGCCGGGTGGCCGAGCTGCTGGAGGCGTGCGGGCGCCCCCAGTCGCCGGCCCTCGAGCCGGTGGCGGTGGTGGGGGAGGAGCTGACCGACCGCGAGCGCGAGGTGGCGGTCCAGGCGGCCCGGGGCCGGACCAGCCCCGAGATCGCCGCCTCGCTGTTCCTGTCGGTCCGCACCGTCGACACCCACCTGCACCGGGTGTACCGCAAGCTGATGATCGACGGCCGCCACCAGCTGGCCGACGCGCTGGGCATCGTCCCCGGCGAGGCGGCCGGCGCCGCGCCGACTACGTAGCAGCTACGGACGCCGCCGGGCCCGGGCGGTCGTACGGTCCGGACGTGCGCGAGCGAGATCCGGAAGCGCGCCGCCGTGCGGTCGGGGCCGGTGCCTCCCCAGCCGACCCCGAGCCGCACGGCGAGGCGCCCGACGACGTGGTGGCGGCGGTCGCCGAGTTCGTCGACGACCTCGTCGACGGGCCCGACGGCCCGTCCTCAGCGGGCTGAGCCCGTCCGGTCGGCCTCCCCGGCCGGCGCCGGGGCGACGACGGGCGCCGCGACGCTGGCCGGGAGGGTCACCACCAGCCGGGCGCCCCCGGCCGGGCCGGGCTCGGTGGCCTCGGCGCGCCCGCCCATCGCCGCCGCCAGCTCGGCGACGATCGCGAGCCCGAGGCCGGTGCCGGTGCCCGGGCGGCTGGCGGGGCGGGCCGACGTGTGCAGGCGCTCGAACACCCGCTGGCGGTCGAGCGCGGGGATGCCGGGGCCGTCGTCCTCCACGGCCAGCGTGGCCCAGCCGTCCCCGGCGGCCACGCTGACCCGGATGGCGGCGGCCGCGTGGCGGCGGGCGTTGTCCAGCAGGTTGGCCGCCACCTGGGCCAGCCGATCGGCGTCGCCGTCCACCACCACCGGGGCCGCCGGGACGTCGACGGTGACGGCCAGGCCGGTGCCCTCCAGCTCGGGCCGGAGCGCCTCGGCCCCCGACGTGGCCGCGTCCCGCAGGTCGACGGGCGTGAGAGCGAGGGCGAACGCCCGGGCCCGCAGGCGGGCCAGGTCGAGCAGGTCGTTGACCAGCCGGTCCAGCCGGGTGGCCGCGGTGCGGATCGTCTCGCCGGCCGCGGCCGGCTCGGGCGCCGCCCCGTCGGCCAGCGCCTCGGCCCAGCCGCCGATCGAGGTCAGCGGCGTGCGCAGGTCGTGCGACACCGACAGCAGGAAGTCCTGCTCGGCCTGGCGGGCCCGCTGGAGCGAGGCGGCCATGGCGTTGATGGCCTCGGCCAGCCGGTCGAGCTCGTCGGCCCCCGCCCCGGGATGGGCCACCGGGACCCGGGCGCTGAGGTCGCCCCGGGCGATGCGCTGGGCGGTGGCCTCGGTGGCGGCCAGGGGCCGCGACAGCGAGGCGGCCAGCGCCGCGGCCACGGCCACGCTGACCAGCGCCGTGGCCACGCCGGCCACCACGAACCACCGGCCCGCCGCGCCCAGGCCGTCGTCGATGGTGTCGACCAGCACGACCGCCTGGCCCTCGGGCGCCCCGACCCGGGGCGGGAGGGGGACGGCGGCGTAGGCCGTGTCCCCCCGCCGGGCGGTCACGGTCAGGCCGGCGTCCAGCCGGCGGGCGCCGTCCGGCCCCAGCCAGTCGGGCAGCTGCTCGAGGCGCACGACGCTCACCCGGTCGATCCCGAGGGCCGGCCCGAACCGCCGGGCCATGCGGGGCGCGGCGTTGGGCGAGTTGGCCAGCACGCCCGCCAGGGCCTCGGCCTGCAGGCCCAGCGAGTCGGCGTGGCGGCTGCGGGCGTCGATGCGGGTCAGCGCCAGCGTGCCGAGCCCCACGATGGTCACGGCCCCGATGACCGTGGCCACGATGGCGAGCGTCAAGCGGCGGCGCATAGCGCCTTTTACCCCAGCCGGTAGCCGGTGCGCCGCACCGTGGCGAGCGGCAGCCCCTCGCCCAGCTTGCGGCGCAGCTGGCGCACGTGGACGTCGACCGTGCGCTCGTCGCCCTCGAAGTCGTAGCCCCAGGCCAGGTCGAGCAGCTGGCGACGGGACAGGACCTGGCCCCGGTGCTCGACCAGCGCGGCCAGCAGGGCGTACTCCCGGGGGGCGAGCTCGACCGCCCGCCCGTCCCGCCGGGCCTCGTGGCGGGCGAGGTCGACCCGCACGTCGCCGATCGTGACGGTCCCCGCGCCCGGCCCGCCCCCGCTGCGCCGGACGATGGCCTGCACCCGGGCCACCAGCTCCCGGGGCGAGAACGGCTTGGTCACGTAGTCGTCGGCCCCGAACTCGAAGCCGGTGACGCGGTCGGCCTCGTCGCCCCGGGCGGTCAACACCAGCACCGGTACGTCGCTGTCCGCCCGCAGCCGCCGGCACACCTCGAGCCCGTCGATGCCGCCGGGCAGGCCGATGTCGACGATGACCATGACCGGGTCGTGCTCCGACGCCAGCCGCAGGCCGCCGTAGCCGTCGGCCGAGCGCGCCACCGCGTAGCCGGCGTGGCCGAGGTAGAGCGTGAGCAGTTCGGCGATCTGGTCGTCGTCCTCGACGACGACCACGGTGGGGGGGCTCACCGCGCCATATGGTCGCACCCCCGGCCCGTTCAGGCCGCCTTGCGGACCGAGGCCCGCAGCGGCGTGCCGAACGGGTCGGTCCGCTCGATGGTCACCCGCCGGCCGTCGGGCCGGGTGAGCGTGAGCCGGTCGAACGTCCACACGTGGAGCATCCGGCGCTGGCCGGTGCACGGGGCGTCGGCGGTGGCGAAGAAGCCGGTGCAGGCCGGGTCGTGGCTGTGCCAGACCACGATCCCGCCGGCGTCGTCGGGCACCCGGGCGCCGGCGGGGGCCACGAAGAAGGCGCCCAGCAGGACCGGCTTCGGCCCGCCGGTGTAGTACACGAGCCCCTCGGGGGCGTCGGGGTCGAGCACCTTGCCGTCGCGGATGGCCGCGGGGTGGCGGTAGTGGGCGATCTTGGCCCCGGGCCGGCGGGGCGGCAGGAAGCCGGCGGCCTTGGCCGCGGCGGGGTCGGGGTACTTGGCGATCGTCTTGGCCACCGCAGCCTGCAGGTCGTCGGCGGCCTTCTGCTCTGACGCCGACGCGGCGTCGTAGCGCTGGTCGTAGGGGGTGAGCGCCGGGTGCTGGTGGCCGGCGTGACGGCCGGCCTTGCCGGCTCCGTCGTGGTCGTGGGCCGGGGTGGCGGTGGTGCCCGGGGCGCCGCCGGCGGCGGCGGTGGTGGGCGGGGCGTCGCCGCCGCTGGTGGCCATGGCCACCGCGGCGGTGACGGTGAGGACGCCCACCACCGCCGCGATCGTGGCGATGCCCAGGCGGCCCAGACGCCTGCGCTGCCTCCGTGCGTCGTTCTCCATAGGCTCATCAGACACTGCTCGTGTGATGGTTGTGTGAGCAAGATGTCGAGAACGGGCGGGCGGCTCCGATCGCCGGGTGACCAGATCCCACCGCCAAGGAGCATCCGATGAAGTACCTGCTCATGATCGTCATGAACCCGACCGTCTTCGGCGAGCTGTCCGAGGAGGAGCAGCAGGCGGTCGTGTCCGCCCACGACGACTTCCAGAAGCTGCTCACCGAGTCGGGCGAGCTCGTCGGGTTCGCGGCGCTGGCCGACCCGAGCGCCTCGCGGACCGTGCGGGTGCGCGACGGCGTCCCGGCCGTCACCGACGGCCCCTACGTCGAGGCCAAGGAGCACCTCGCCGGCTACTACGTCGTGGACTGCGAGACACCGGCCCGGGCCGAGGAGCTGGCGGCGATGATCCCCGACGCCCGGCTCACCGGCATCGAGGTGCGGGCGGTGATGGGCTCGGGCGGCCTGGAGATGTGAGCCGGGCCCGCCCCCCGGCCGCCGGCGTCGAGGACCTGCTGCGCACGCTGGCGCCCCAGGTCCTCGGCGCCCTGGTGCGCCGGCACGGGCAGTTCGGCCTGTGCGAGGACGCCACCCAGGAGGCGCTGCTGGCCGCGGCCCGCCGCTGGCCGGCCGAGGGCGTGCCCGAGCGGCCCCGGGGCTGGCTGGTCACGGTGGCCGAGCGCCGCCTGATCGACCGTTACCGGGCCGAGGCGGCCGGCCGTCGCCGGGAGGAGGCGCTGGCGGCCCGGGCCCCGTCCGGCGACGGCGTCGCCCCCGCGGCCGACGAGGTGGCGCCGGCCCAGGACGACACGCTGACGCTGCTGTTCCTCTGCTGCCACCCGTCGCTCACGCCGGCCTCGCAGGTGGCACTGACCCTGCGGGCCGTCGGCGGGCTGACCACGGCGGAGATCGCCCGCGCCTTCCTCGTGCCCGAGGCCACGATGGCCCAGCGCATCAGCCGGGCCAAGCAGCGCATCCGGGACGCGGGCGCCGCCTTCGACCTGCCCCCGGCGGCGGAGCGCAGCGAGCGGCTGGCCGTCGTGCTCCACGTGCTCTACCTCGTGTTCAACGAGGGCTACACGTCGTCGTCGGGGCCCGACGTGGCCCGCACCGACCTGACCGCCGAGGCGCTGCGGCTGGCCCGTGCCGTCCACCGGCTGCTGCCCGACGACGGCGAGGTGGCGGGGCTGGTCGCCCTCATGCTGCTGACCGACGCCCGCCGCCCGGCCCGCACCCGGGCCGACGGCAGCCTGGTGCCGCTGGAAGAGCAGGACCGCGGCCTGTGGGACCGGGCGATGATCGCCGAGGGGGTCGAGCTCATCAGCGCCACGCTGGCCCGCTCGACCCTCGGGCCCTACCAGCTGCAGGCGGCCATCGCCGCCCTCCACGACGAGGCGCCCCGGGCGGAGGACACCGACTGGCGCCAGATCCTCGCCCTCTACGTGCTCCTGGAGGGGGCGGCGGACAACCCGATGGTCACGCTCAACCACGCGGTGGCGCTGGCGATGGTGCGCGGGCCCGAGGCCGGCCTCGACCTGCTGGCCGGGCTGGACGACGACCCCCGGGTGGCGGGCCACCATCGCCTGGCCGCGGTGCGGGCCCACCTGCGGGAGATGGCCGGGGATCGGGAGGGCGCCCGGGCCGACTACCGCACGGCCGCCCGCCGCACGACCAGCCTCCGCGAGCAGCGTTACCTGGAGGGCCGGGCGGCCCGGCTGGGAGGGCCGTAGAAACTGGCCAAAGGATGGCCAGTTTGTCGCGGATGATGTCCTAGCAACCACGAGGAAGGGAACCCCCGATGGACTACAAGCTGGAGCTGGTGGCGATCCCGGTGAGCGACGTCGACGCGGCCAAGGCCTTCTACGTCGACAAGGTGGGCTTCAACGCCGACCACGACCACAAGGTCGGCGAGGGTCTCCGGTTCGTGCAGCTGACCCCGCCCGGGTCCGCCTGCTCGATCTGCATCGGCGAGGGGCTGACCGACGCGGCCCCGGGCTCGGTGCGGGGCATGCAGGTGGTGGTGGCGGACGCGGCCGCCGCCCGGGAGGAGCTGGCGGGCCGGGGCGTCGAGGTCAGCCCGCTCGACGACCAGCCGTGGGGCAAGTTCGTCTACTTCGCCGATCCCGACGGCAACACCTGGGCCGTCCAGGAGATACCGCCCCGCTGAGCCCCGTTTGCCATCATGGCGCGGTGAAGGTCCGCATCGATCCCGAGCTGTGCAGCGGCCATGGCCGCTGCTACAGCCTCGCCCCCGACGTCTACGGCGCCGACGACGAAGGCTACGGCGCCGTGCTGGCCGCCGAGGTCCCGGCCGGCCTGGAGGAGCAGGCCCGCCAGGGTGCCCGGAACTGCCCGGAGCGGGCGATCACGATCGAGGAGTGACGCGTCCTCCACGTCACTTGGCGACCTGCTCCAGCTGCCATTCATGCACGCCGGGCAGCCACTCCTGGCCGAACGTGGCCGACGGGCCGACCCGCGGGTCGGGATCGCCCCCGTCACGCAGGGCCTGTACGTAGGCGCGGTCCTGCTCGATCCGGGCTCGGACCTGATCAGCCCCGCCGACGGATCCGTGACCGGTGATGAAGACATCGACGTCGTCCGCCACGCCCTCGAGCAGCCGCAGCGCGACGAGGTAGTCCTCGACCGGGTCCTCGGCGTCCAGGTCGAGGAACGGGATGAGGATGTCGGACAGCATGTCGCCGGCGACGAGGACGCCGCGCTCCTCGATCCACAGCGCCGCATGACCCGCGGCGTGCGCCTGATGCTCGATGATCCGGGCCTCGGGGCCGTCCCACGGAACGCTGGGGGTTCCGGCGGGCAGACCGGTGATGAGGCCGAGCAGATCCAGCGGTATCTCGTCAGCCATCTCCGGCGGTAGGACCTCGGCCACACGGGCCTTCCAGTCCGGGTTCGACAGCACCTCCCGGATGTCGGCCGCGCACCGGGCGGTGCCGTAACGGGGCGCCTCGCCGAGCTCGGGGTGCCAGAGGACGTGATCCCAATGAGGATGCGTCGCGAAGCCTGCGACGACGGGCTGGCCCAACCCGCGAAGGTCGTTCGCGAGGGTGGCCATCTCGTCGCCCCGTATCCCGGGGTCGACGAGCAACACGCCGGCCCGGCCTTGCACCACGACGGCGTTGCTGTGGATGAACTCGCTCTCGTGGACGAACACCCCGTCCGCGACCTGCCTCAGCATGGCGATCCTCCCTCGGTCAGCGCTCTCGCGCGTACATGCGCATGGTGATCGGACCGAACACCGCCACCAGCGCCACGCTCCAGGCCAGCACCGCCATGATCGATCCCATCTCCACCTCGCCGTGCATCAGCTGGCGGGAGGCGGTGGTGAGGTGGGAGATGGGGTTGGCCTTGACGAAGCCCTGCAGCCAGCCCGGCATGGTCGCCGGGTCGACGAACACGTTGCTGGCGAACGTGAGCGGGAACAGCACGGTCATGCTCATCTGGGCCACGGTCTCGGGCGTGCGCATGCGCATGCCGACCGCGGTCCACACCCACGACAGGGCGAACGAGAAGACCAGCAGCAACGCCACCGCCGCCGCCACGCCCACCGGCCCGCCGTCGGGCCGGAACCCGAGCGCCAGGCCGAGCACGATCACGACCAGCGAGGCCAGCGTGTAGCGCACGGCGTCGGCCAGCAGCATCCCCACCAGCACCGCGGGCCGCCAGATCGGCAGCGACCGGAAGCGGTCGAACACGCCCTTGTGGATGTCGTTGTTGAGGGCCATGCCCGTGTAGATGGTGATCATCGTCACGGTCATGACCAGGATCCCCGGCAGCAGGTCCTGGAGGTACTCGCGGGGCGAGCCGGCCAGGGCGCCGCCGAACAGGTACGTGAAGATGAACACGAACATGATCGGGAACATCGTCACGTCGAAGAGCTGCATGGGGACGTGGCGGATCTTGAGGATGGCCCGCCAGGCGAAGGTGAACGAGGCCGAGGCGGCCGACGGCCGGGGCGGGCGGGAGTGGTCGGACAGGGCGGCCCGCAGGATCGCCTCGCTGACGGCCGGCGCGGCGGATGTGGTCGGGGTGTCGGTCGTGGCGCTCACGCCGCGCCCTCCTCCTGCTCGTCGTCCTCGTCCCCGCGGGCGGGCTCGGCGGGGTGGCCGGTCAGGGCCAGGAACACCTCGTCCAGGCTCGGCTGGCCCAGGGAGAACTCCTCGACCACGATCCCGGCTTCGACCAGCTCGCCGAGCGCCCGGGTGATGCGCTCGGGCGCCGCGCCCCGGGCCGACAGGGCCACGGGGTCGCCGTCGACCGCCACCGGGACCCCGAGCGTGCGGGCCAGCAGCCGCTCGGCCCCGGGCCGGGCGTCCGGGTCGTGGAGGCGGAGCCGGAAGGCCCCGGAGCCGACCGACGCCTTCAGCTGGCCGGAGGTGCCCTCGGCGATGATCCGGCCGTGGTCGATGATCGAGATGCGGTCGGCCAGCTGGTCGGCCTCGTCCAGGTACTGGGTGGTGAGCAGCACGGTGGTGCCCGCCGCCACCAGCACCCGGACGATGTCCCACACCTGGTTGCGGCTCCGGGGGTCGAGCCCGGTCGTGGGCTCGTCCAGGAACAGCAGGTCGGGGGTGACGGCGATGCTGGCGGCGATGTCGAGCCGCCGGCGCATGCCGCCCGAGTAGTCCGACACCAGCTTGTCGGCCGCGTCGGCCAGGCCGAAGGCGTCGAGCAGCTCGTCGGCCCGCTCGCCCGCCGGCCGGTGGGCCATGCCCAGCAGCCGGCAGACGAGCACCAGGTTCTCCCGCCCGGTCAGCTCCTCGTCCACCGAGGCGAACTGGCCGGTCAGGCTGACGGCCGACCGCACCGCATCGGCCTCGCCGACGATGTCGTGCCCGAGCACCCGGGCCCGCCCGGCGGTGGGCTTCAGCAGGGTGGCGAGCATGCGGATGGTGGTGGTCTTGCCCGCCCCGTTGGGGCCGAGCACGCCATGCACGGTGCCGGGCGGGACCGCCAGGTCGACGCCGTCGACGGCCCGGGTGGGGCCGAACAGCTTGACCAGGCCGTCGGTCTCGATGGCGAGCGGGGGGTCGCTGCGCATGGGACTCAGCTCCTCGGGGGCGCGCCGCCTCAGCGCGCCGGGACGGTGAGGCCGTCGAGCCACCGGCGCCAGGCCGGCTCCTCGCGCTCGACGTAGGCGGGGGCGTCCTCCGCGAAAAGGTAACCCTGGACGTTCGCCGACACCTCGTGATTTCCCTTGTCCCAGACGTGCAGCACCAGCATCCCGGGCAGCGGGCCGTCGAGCAGCGCGATCAGCCCCGGGTCGGGCGGGTCGGTCAGCCGTTCCACCCGCCCGGTCAGGCCCTGCACCGCGATGTCCTCGCCGACCTTGGCGGCGCCGGTGGCGTCCTTGAGCGCCGACCACACGGACTCGATCGAGCCGGGCACCGCCTGCTCGACCACCAGCGGCGTGACGGTCTGGCCGGGGAAGTGGCTGAGGTAGAGAGCCAGGTTCTGGAAGTAGGGCAGCCAGACCTCCTCCATGCTGGCGAAGAACTCGCCCTCCCAGTCGGCGCCGGTGCCGAACGCGCTGCTCACCACCGTCAGCCGGCAGGTGCCGCCCGACTGGGCCTCGACCAGGAATTCGGTGACCAGCGGCGTCACCTCGGCGTCGCCGTGGCCGGAGAGCGCCGCCCAGTCGGGCTCGGCGTACTCGAGGCGGCGGGGCGGGTCCCAGCCGCTGATCGTGCCGGACGACGACGTGTCGCCCATGTGGACGGTGATGGTGCCGCCCTCGCGCTCGTCGATGTCGGTGGGGAGGAACCACGAGCTGTTCCCGTTGCCGGTGGCGATGGCCGCCCAGACCTGCTCGGGCGAGCCGGGCAGGTCGACGGTCAGCTCCATGCGATACGGGACGTCGGGGGTGGTCATGGGGTCTCCTCCGGTGTGGGATGGGCGGCGACGACCACCCGGTGGGGCCGGCCGTCGTCGTGGTGGTAGCGGGCGGCGAGCGACAGCAGCGCCGCCGTGAGCTCGTCGGCGAAGGCGGCGCGGTCCTCGGCCGAGCGGAAGCGGATCTCGGTGTCGATGGCCATGGTGGGCAGGCGCTTGCCTGTCGCGTCGGCCAGGTGGACGAGCCGGCCGACCTCGCGCACGACCCGGCCGGCCAGGGCCACGAGGTAGCTGGCCGACAGCCGGTCGGACGAGCGCTCGGGGTCGGCGGCGGCGGCGCCGAGGGCGGCAGGCGAGATGACGTAGCTGGCGGCCGTCGCCCGCAGGAGCCGCTCGGTGATGCCGCCCCGCCGGCGCTCCTCGGCCAGCTCGACCAGCCCGTGGGCCTCGAGCGCCCGCAGGTGGTAG
The DNA here is from genome assembly GCA_035263165.1 of Acidimicrobiales bacterium. GTDB lineage: Bacteria > Actinomycetota > Acidimicrobiia > Acidimicrobiales > VFJN01 > ZC4RG19. The sequence goes on from DATFRN010000316.1 coordinate 34,130, forward strand.
TTGACCTTCTGGCGGGCGATGCCCACCCGGGGGGCCAGGGCGGCGGCCGATGCGGGCTCGGACAGCTCGGCCAGCAGGCGGGCGCGCGTCGGCTCGAGGGCGATGGCGGCGGCCGCCGGATCCTCGATCACGTCCACGTCGAACACGGCGCCCACCTTCGCGCCTGACAACTTTTCTTGTCAAGGGATGTGACGTGTGTTCGGGGCGGCGGGGCCGGTATCCTGGGCGTCGGCTGGCATCCCGCCGTTGGTTGGGCGGTGGAGCGGGCGGGTCCGTGTCCGTTCCGTCTGATGCCGGCGCTGGACAACCTCCCCCGGGTCGACTGCATGCCGGGGGGCAGGGCGCGGGGAGCGCCCGTACGCCTATGGACCAGTCCGGTCGAGCACTGGAGGCCGCCGCGTGGGCGGCCGTCGACGGCATCGCCTCCGACGAGCAGCTGGCGCTGCTCGAGGCCGACGCGCCCGGCTGGCGGCGCACGCTCGAGCGCCTGCTCGATCAGGTCGAGGACGACCTCGACTCCGTGCGCGACCTGGCCGGGCCCGAGCGCGACCAGGTCCTGGCCGACATCCAGGGCGAGTTCGAGCGGCTGGAGGCCGCCTACGACCGGCTGCTCAGCGTCGCCGACGCGGCCGACGCCGTGCTGGTCGCCCCCGACCCGGCCGGCGAGGCCCGGCTCCAGGCCACCTGGGCCTCGGGCGAGGTCGTCGTGTGGGCCGCCGGTCCCGACGTCCCCCCGGTGGGCCACGACGAGCTGTCCGACCGGCTCGAGGCCATGGGCGGCCCCGCCGTGGGCTGGAACCAGCACCGGGGCGTGGCCCTGCCCAGCGGCGAGCGGGCGGCGGCGCTGTCCATCCCGGTGGCCGACGCGCTCGGCTGGCTGGTCGCCGTGGGCGGCGGCCTGGGCGGCGACGGCGTCGGGTCCAGCGTCACCTGGATCGGCCGGGTGGCGGTGGCGGCCGTGCGCCTGGTGGCCCGGGGCGCCATCGTCCCCACGCTGCGCACCAGCCGTCGCCAGGACGGCCGGGCCGCCGACCTCAACGTGCGGTGGGCGCCCGCCGACGTCGACCGGCACGAGATCGAGGAGCTGGCCGCGGCCATGCCCGGGCCGGTCACCGTGCTCGGCCGGGCCGACGCCCGCGCCGTCACGCTCGACGTGCTCGGGGCCGTGGTCGACGCCATCGCCACCGACGCCGCCGCCCGCCTGGAGCTGCCGGCGCCGCCACCGACCGTCCGCACGGTGGGCGCCGCGGCCGAGGCCGTCGTCACCCGGCTCGACGGGTCGGCGTTCGTCGCCCCGGTGGCCGCCGGCGCCGAGGTGTCCAAGCGGCTGTCCCGCTGGTCCAAGCCGGTCACCGGCACCGGGCGCCAGCGGCTGATCGTCCAGCTCGACCCGCCCGACAAGGGCGACGCCTGGTTCCTGTCCGTGCTGGCCCCGACCGACAACGGCCTGGTCCCCGTGCAGGACGCCGTCGACGACAGCAACGAGAGCCGGCGCCTCAGCGACGACCTCGGCCGGCTCGAGCGGCTGCTGCCCGCCCTCGACCGCACCGCGGGCCGGCGCCGCGGCCAGGTGTACCTGGCCCAGGACGAGGCCTGGGAGCTGATGACGTCGACCGGCGCCACGCTGGAGGCCGCCGGGTTCGACGTGCGGGTGCCGGCCCTGTCCCGGCGGCACCCGTCCCCGGCGCTGCGGCTGTTCTCCGAGCCGGCGGGCGACACGATGGTCGGGGCCCGCCAGCTCAGCGCCGTGCAGTGGTCGGTCGTGTTCGACGACGTCGAGCTCACCGCGGCCGACGTGGCCCGGCTGGCGGCCGAGGCCCGGCCGCTCGTCAAGTCCCGGGGCCAGTGGGTCGAGCTCGACCGGGCCGATCTCAAGGAGGCGGCGGCCGCCCTGGCCGAGCGGGCCGACACCCGCCAGCTCAGCGGCGCCGAGATCCTGCGCTACGCCGTCGGGCTCGAGGGCCCCGGCCTGACCGGCGGCCTGCGGATCGACGGCGGCGGCTGGGCGGCCGACCTGCTCACCGCCGCCCGCGAGGTGTCGACCGAGCCGGTCACCGCGCCCGAGGGGTTCGTGGGCGTGCTGCGGTCCTACCAGGCCGACGCCCTGGCCTGGCTCGGCTTCCTCGACGCCAGCGGACTGGGCGGCTGCCTGGCGCTCGACATGGGCCTGGGCAAGACGCCCACCGTCCTGGCCCACATCGCCCGCACCAGAGGCGTCAAGACCAACGGCAACGGCGCGGCCGCCGGCACGACGCTGGTCATCGCCCCGCCGGCCGTCGTCGGCAACTGGGCGGCCGAGGCGGCCCGCTTCACCCCCGGCCTGCGCGTGGTGGTCCACCACGGCGCCACCCGGGCGTCGGCCGACGAGCTCGACGCCGAGGTCGCGGGCGCCGACGTGGTCATCACCACCTTCGGCACCGCGGTGCGCGACATCGAGGCGCTGGCCGAGCACGACTGGCAGCGGATCGTCGTCGACGAGGCCCAGGCCATCAAGAACCCCGCCAGCGAGACGGCCCAGCAGCTGCGGCGCCTGCCCGCCACCAGCCGGATCGCCCTCACCGGCACGCCCATCGAGAACGGGCTGGGCGACCTGTGGGCGGTGCTCGACTTCGTCAACCCGGGGCTGGTGGGCGACCGGTCGACGTTCGTGGCCCAGCTGTCGGGCGAGAAGGAGGCGGCGCTGTCCGCCCTCAACGGCATCCTCGTGTTCCGGCGCACCAAGGTCGAGCCCGAGGTGGCCGCCGAGCTGCCCGACCGCATCGACGAGCTCGACCACTGCTCGATGAGCGCCGAGCAGGTCGGCCTGTACCAGGCCGTGCTGGACAGGCTGCTCACGGGGCCGGGCACGGCGCCCGACGGCACGACCGCCGAGCCCAAGCAGGGCGCGGTGCTGGCCGCCATCACCGCCCTCAAGCAGATCTGCAACCACCCGGCCGCCTATCAGGACGACGACAAGCCGCTGGCCGGCCGGTCGGGCAAGCTGACCCGGCTGGAGGAGATCGTCGACTCGGTGTTCGAGGCGGGGGAGAAGATCCTGGTCTTCACCCACTTCGCCGAGTGGGGGAAGAAGCTGGCCGACCACCTCACCGAGGTCACCGGCGTGCCCATCGCCTGCTACCACGGCGGGCTGGCCCGGGGCGCCCGTGACCGCATCGTCGAGGAGTTCCAGTCGTCCGAGGGGCCGGGGGCACTGGTGCTGTCGCTCAAGGCCGGCGGCACCGGGCTCAACCTCACGGCCGCCAGCCACGTCGTGCTGTACGACCGCTGGTGGAACCCCGCGGTCGAGGACCAGGCCCGCGACCGGGCGTGGCGCATCGGCCAGACCCGCACGGTGGTGTCGCACCGCCTGGTGTGCCCCGGGACGGTGGACGAGCGGGTCGAGGAGGTCGTGGCCGGCAAGCGCCACATCGCGGACCTCGTCCTGCCCAAGTCCAGCTCGCTGGCCGACCTCGACGCCGACCAACTGCAACGGGCGCTCGGCATCCGGCCCGACGCCCTGCTCACCGAGGGAGCGGCCTGATGGCGAACAACAGCTCCGGCAACG
>DATFRN010000317.1:0-22822 GCA_035263165.1 Acidimicrobiales bacterium
GTCGAGGTCGGTGCCGGCGCTGCGCCGCGTCCACGCCGCCCGGGCGGTGGCGCCCCGGCGGCCGGCGTCACGCCAGGCCTCGAGGAGCTCGCTCGGGACGACGAACGGTGGGTGGGGCCAGTCCAGGGCGTCGGCCATCGCGGCCCGCTCGCCGGGCCCCAGCGGCGCGCCGTGGACGTGGTGGCTGCCCGCCTTCGTGGGGGCCCCGCGCCCGATGGTCGTGCGGCAGGCGAGCAGTGCGGGCCGGTCGCCGGCCCGGGCCGCCTCCAGCGCAGCGCCGACCGCGGCGGCGTCGTGGCCGTCGACCTGCCACACGTCCCAGCCGCTCGCGGCGAAGCGGGCCGCCTGGTCGTCGCCGGTCGACAGCTCGGTGGCACCGTCGATCGAGATCCGGTTGTCGTCCCACAGGACGATCAACCGGTCGAGCCGGAGGTGGCCGGCGAGGCTCACGGCCTCGTGGCTGATGCCCTCCATCAGGCAGCCGTCGCCGGCGAGCACGTAGGTGTGGTGGTCGCACAGCGCCGACCCGTGGATCGCCCGCAGCCGGGCCTCGGCGATCGCCATGCCCACCGCGGTCGCCAGTCCCTGGCCGAGCGGGCCGGTGGTGGTCTCGACGCCCGGGAAGCGGCCGCGCTCGGGATGACCCGCGGCCGGGCTGTCCAGCCGGCGGAAGCGACGGAGGTGGTCCAGCTCGACGCCCTGGTAGCCGCACAGCCAGGCCAGCGCGTACAGCAGCGCCGAGCCATGGCCCGCGGACAGGACGAACCGGTCGCGGTCGAACCAGGCCGGATCGGCGGCGTCGAAGCGGAGGTGCTCGGTGAACAGCACCGTGGCGACGTCGGCCATCCCGAGCGGGAGGCCGGGATGGCCCGAACCGGCCGCCTCGACCATGTCCGCCGCCAGGAACCGCACGGCCGTGGCGAGGCGATCGCCGGTCACGCCGCCGCCTTCCGCCGCCGGTCCAGCAGGCGGTGGATCATCGGCGTCAGGATGAGCTGCATCGCCAGGTCGAGCTTGCCCCCCGGGATGACGATCGAGTTGGGCCGTGACATCGCGCTGTCGTGGATCATCGAGAGCAGGTAGGGGAAGTCGATCCCCGTCGGGTCGCGGAAACGGATGACCACGATCGACTCGTCCGGCGTCGGGATGTAGCGCGCGACGAACGGGTTCGACGTGTCGACGGTCGGCACCCGCTGGAAGTTGACGTCGGTGCGGGTGAACTGCGGGCACAGGTGCCGGACGTAGTCGGGCATCCGCCGCAGGATCGTCTCGGTGACCTCCTCGGTGGAGTAGCCCCGCGTGGCTCGATCCCGGTCGATCTTCTGGATCCACTCGAGGTTGATGACCGGGACGACCCCGACCTTCAGGTCGGCGTGGGCGGCGATGTCCACGCCGTCGCCGGCGAAGGCGCCGTGCAGGCCCTCGTAGAAGAGCAGGTCGGTGTCGGGCGGGAAGTCCTCCCACGGCGTGAACGTGCCCGCCGCCGTGTCGAGCTCGACCGCCTCCCCCTCGTCGTGCACGTAGCGACGCGTCCGGCCGGTCCCGAAGGCGCCGTAGTCCCCGAACACCTCCTCCAGCTCGGCCAGGAGGTTCGCCTCCGGACCGAAGTGGCTGAACTCGTGGTCGCCGGCCTCGTCGTGCTCGGCCACGGCGGCCGCCATGCCCTTCCGGTCGTACCGGTGGAAGGCGTCGCCCTCGATGCCGGCGAACCAGACGCCCTCACGGCGGAAGATCTGCTCGAAGGTGTGGCGGACCGTCGTCGTGCCCGAGCCCGACGAGCCGGTGACCGAGATGATCGGGTGCTGTGCGGACACCGTGGTCATCCCCGGAACAGCCCGCGCGCGGAGAACAAGGGCGACCGGTCGCCCTCGAAGCGCTCGTCGTGGTACGCCGCGACCCGCGCGACCTTGTCGGCCGAGCCGAACACGAGCGGGGTGCGCTGGTGCAGGTCGCCCACCACGCGGTCCAGCAGCCGGCTGCTCCCGTCGGTGGCGGCGCCGCCCGCCCGCTCGACGATCAGCGCGATCGGGAACGCCTCGTGGAGCAGGCGCAGCCGGCCCTCCTCGTAGCCGGCGCGGTCGTCGGCCGGGTACAGGACGATCCCGCCCCGGGTGAGGATGCGGTTGGCCTCGGCGACCAGGGTGGCGGTCCAGCGCATGTCGAAGTCGGCGAGGCGGGGCCCGGTGGCGCCGGCGACGAGGTCGTCGATGTACGCCCGCAGGCCCGGAGCCCAGTGGCGGCGGTTCGAGGCGTTGACGGCGTACTCCGGCGTGCTGTGGGGGATGGCCAGCCCCGCCCGCTCCAGCAGCCACCGGCCGCTGGAGCGATCCAGGACGAAGCCGTGCACGCTGGCCCCGACCGTCAGCACCATCGTCGTGGCCGGCCCGTACACGACGAAGCCCGCGGCGAGCTGCGCCGTGCCGGCGGTGTGGAACGTGGCGTCCGGCGACCCGCCCGCCGCCGGCAGCAGGGAGAAGATCGTGCCGACGGCGGCGTTGGTCGACAGGTCGGCCGAGCCGTCCAGCGGGTCGATCGCCACGGCGATCGGTGCCGTGCAGTCGAGCAGCGTGGCGGCCGGGCGCGCCTCGGAGGCCACCCACCGCACCGGGGCCTGCCCGAGCCGGCCGGTGAACAGCTCGTCCGCGACGACGTCGATGCCGGCCTGGACGTCACCGGCGCCGGTGTCGGCGTTCGGGGCGACGTGCGCGCCGTGCCTGGCCGCGACGGCCTCGGCCAGGTCGCCGCAGCCGCCCGCCAGCGCCAGGAGCACCTCGGCGACCGGCGCCGGCACGCCGGCGACCGGCTGGCGGAGGACCTCATCGAGCGTCGGCGACACACAGCGATGTTCCGGGACCGCCCAGGGAAAGTAAAGCTAATTGTTCTGTTGCCGAGAGAAGGCTTTCCTATCGCGAGTCGGCTACGGTGCCGGCATGCGCGAGGCGACGCTCAAGCAGCTCCGCTCGCTGGTGGCCGTTGCCCGCACCGGCACCATCGCCGCGGGCGCGCAGCGACTCCACGTCACCGCGCCCGCCGTGGGCCAGCAGCTCAAGCTGCTCGAGCAGGCCGTCGGGATGCCGGTGCTGGTCCGCTCGCCCGACGGGTTCCGGCCGACCGACGCCGGCCGCGAGCTGCTCGCCGTCGCCGACCGGATCGAGGCCGAGCTGGAGGGCTGCGCGCTGACCCTCGACCTGATCCGCGAGGGCAAGGTGGGGTCGGTCACCCTCGGCGCCGTCTCGACCGCGAAGTACTTCGCCCCCCAGCTCCTGGCGGCGTTCTGGGACCGGCACCCCGACATCGAGGTCACGCTGGTGATCGGCAACCGCAGCGAGATCGTCGAGGCGATCACCGCGCACGAGGTCGACATCACCGTCATGGGTCGACCCCCCGCCGGCCTGGCGCTGGAGACGACCGAGATCGGCGAGCACCCCCACGTGGTGGTCGCCGCCCCCGACCACCCGCGCGTCGGGCAGCGCGTCACCCGGCGGGCCCTCGGCCGCGAGACCTTCCTCGTCCGCGAACCCGGCTCCGGCACCCGCCAGCTCGCCGAGCGTCTCTTCGCCGGCGCCGAGATCGCACCGCGTGTCGGCATGGAGATCACCAGCAACGAGACCATCAAGCAGGCGGTCATCGCCGGGCTGGGCGTGGCGCTGATCTCGGCCCACACCGTCGCCGCCGAGGTCCATGACGGCCGGCTCGTCTGCCTCGACGTGGACGGCTTCCCCGTCGTCCGCCACTGGTACGGCGTCCGCCACGCCGCCGGCCAGCACCTGCCCGCCTGCGAGGCCCTGTGGGCGTTCCTCGGCGAACGGGGCCGCGAGCACCTACCCGCCGTCGAGTCCCGCTGACACCTAGCGCGCAAGGGATGGCTGAACGTTGGGGTTCATGCGGAAGAGATTGCTGGGGTCGTACTTGGCCTTCAGGGCGGCGAGACGGTCGTAGTTGGGCCCGTACGCGGCGCGGATGCGCTCCTCTCCCTCGTTGCCGAGGTTGTTGACGTAGACGGCGTCCTCGAGGTGCGGCTGCATGGCCGCGAAGAATGCCCGGGTCCACTCGATGTTGGGGCCGGAGTCGGTCGGGTCGGACCACTGCGAGAGGATGAGGAAGTCGAACTGCTCGGCCCGGTGGGGGAATGCCGTCGCGGACGGGAGGGTTCGGCTGGCCACTCCGTGCATCTGCTGGAGACCGACGCCGGTGGCGGGGGACGGCATCTGCTCGACGAACCGGATCATGGTCTGGACCGCTTCGTCGGTCAGGTGGCGGAGGAAGCCGGACTTCCAGTAGTGGAGCTGGCCGAAGGGGTAGCCCGGGTCGGAGACCGCCTGGAGCTCCCGGTACGGCATGGGCTGGATCGTGTCCTCCACGGGGGACCGAAAGCTGCGCAGGGGCTGCAGGACCCGTTCGCCGGCGTCTACCGGTCCGCAGTAGCAGACGACGAGGGTGACGACCGGCTGCCCAGCGTCATCCAGGGCCAGAGATGCCGCGGTCGAGAGCTCGTCAGGGGCGGCCTTGACGAAGCTGTCGTAGAACGGCAGGACCTCGGGCGCCGCGGCCAAGGGATAGGAGAGGCCGCCGGCCAGCACAGGTCCGACGGGATGGAGCCGGTACTCGAAGGACACGACGACGCCGAAGTTCCCGCCGCCACCGCGGATGCCCCAGAAGAGGTCCTCGTTCTCGGCTTCGCTGGCCCGCACCAACCGGCCATCGGCCGTCACGACATCTGCGGCCAGCAGGTTGTCACAGGCCAGTCCGTAGGCTCCGTTGAGCCAGCCGAGCCCGCCCCCCAGGGTGAGGCCGGCGATCCCGGTCATCGACACGGCCCCCATCGGGGTTGCCAGATCCCAGGCCTGCGTCTCGTGATCGAGCTCCGCCAGGGTCAGCCCGGGTTCGGCGCGGGCTGTGCGGCCTTCCGGGTCGACCCGGATCCCCTTCATACCCGAGAGGTCGAGCATGATCCCGCCGTCACACACCGCGTTGCCCGCGACGCTGTGGCCGCCTCCCCGGACCGAGACCACCAGGTGGTGCTCCCGGGCGAAGGCGATGCCGCGGGCCACGTCGGACGGGCCCGCGCACCGGACTATGGCCAGCGGCCGGCGATCGATCATGCCGTTGAAGACCGCTCGGGTCTGTTCGTAGCCGGGATCTGCCGGTCGAACCAGCGTTCCGCGCAGGTCCGCTGCCAGTCCCCCGAGGGCGCTGGTCGCCACGCCGTCGGGCGGCGCAGGGTGCTCGGTCGTCGGCTCGACGGTGGTCGGTTCGGTCGTCATCTGTTGCTCCGCTCGTGTTGGGACGGGACTCGGGCCGGCTACCGCAGTCGCTCCGCGATCGCGCGGGCGACGATCTCCGCGTCCTCACCCATGCCGAACAGGGTGGAGGACTTCCGCTTCCGCAGGAAGTGCGTCCCCACGAAGTAGAGGCCGGGCACGACGGTGCTCGCGCCGTCGCGCTGGATCGGGAATCCGAGGTCGTCGAATGCGTCCGGGAACCGCACCCAGTGTCGGTAGGCCGGGCGATAGCCCGACGTGAGCACCACGGCCCCGAGATCGCGCACCCGGATCTGGTCCGGTGGGTCTGTCCTCAGGGGCTCCGGTGCGGGAAGCTCGGGAGGTCGTGCCCCGCGGTTCGTCGCGGCCTGTGCGAGTAGGTCGCATATGTCCGCATAGCGGGCATCGCCCCAGGCCACGGACTCGTCGAGATCGCCGGCGAAGCGGATCGTGCTCTCGCCCGCACCGAGCAGACGTCCGGTCAGGGTCACGCCGTCGGCCAGGAGCGTCCGGTAGTTGAGGTCGCTCCCCCGGTCGCGCCCGGAGGTCTGGAAGTTCGCGGCCAAGCGAGCCAGGGGGTTCGGCAGATCCTCGACCCCCTGCTCGAGGAACGGCGTCTCCACGAGCCACGAGACGATGTCGCGTCCTTCGACACGGCGCGGTGCCCACGCCGCCTTGCCGCACGCGAGTGTCACGTGGCGGCCCGACCGGTGCAGCTCGTCGGCTATCTGGCATCCGGTCTGCCCGCTCCCGACGACGAGTACGCCGCCACCGGGGAGCTCGTCCGGGTTCGTGTAGCCATCTGCATCGACGACGAGAACCCCGGCCGGAAGCTCCGCCGGCGGGCGGTACGGCTGCTGGAACGCTCCGGTTGCGAGCACGACGGCATCGGCCTGCATCCGCCCCTCGGAGGTGTCCACGACGAACCCGCCACCGGGGCCCGAGCAGAGGGCGGTGACGTCGATCCGGTCGAGGATCGGGGCCTCGAAGCCGTGGGCATAGCGTTGGAGGTGGGCCACGACCTCGTCCCGGGACATGAAGCCGTCGGGGTCGTCACCCGCGTACTCGCCCCCGGGCAGCTGCACGTACCAGTTGGGTGTCACGAGGCAGAAGCTGTCCCACCGGTCGCGCCAGCTCTGCCCTACGCCTCCCCGCTCGAGCACGATGTGGTCGATCCCGGCGCGCTGGAGCTCGTAGCTGGTGGCCAGCCCGGCCGGACCCGCCCCGACAACGATGACCGGGCGATCGTCGATGGACATGGGCCGAGTATCGACAGTCGGCGAGGCCCTGTCAGCGACTTGTGTTCCACTTCATCTCTTCGGTCAGGTGGGCGGGATCGAGCAGGACGATCCGGTCCCGTTCCGTCCGCACGGCCCCGGCGTCCCGGAGCTGCCGCAACGCCCGGACCACGACCTCGCGCACCGTTCCGACCGCGGCGGCCAGCTCATGCTGGGTGATCCGCACCGCGAGCTCGCCGCCCGGATCGCCGGCCTCCTGATGGGTCGGGACGAGGTCGAGAAGCTGCCGCGCAACCCGCTGCCGCACCGTCGCGAACGCGGTCCCGGGGATCTCGTTGACGAAGGTGCGGACGCGCTCGCTCAACTCGACCAAGAGCGCGCCCGCAACGCTCAGATCCTGCTGCGCGAGAGCGCGGACCTTCGCTGGGGAGATCATCAGCAGCTGCGTGTCCACGAGCGCCTGCTTGGTCGCCGGTTCGGCGAACTCGTCCGAGAAGAGCGACATGGCGCCCAGGAGCTCGCCCGACCGGCAGTACCGGATGGTCATCGTCCGGCCGTCGGGCGCGGTCACGAAGACCCGAATGACGCCGGTGATGACCAGCTCGAGGTAGTGCTCCTCGTCGAGCGCCCGGTGTGCGATCGAGCCGGCGGGGACCATGACCCGCACGGCACCGTCGAGCACCTCGTCGAGCACCTCGGACGGCAGGTCGCGCAGATGCGAAGCTCGAACCGCGTCCCGGACAGTCCGATCCACGATGACCGGACCCACGCGCCCTGCAACGGACACAAACGTCACCTCCTGCCGCCGAACCCGCCCGCCGACAGACGGTACGGCAACCCGCCCGACGTTGTCGCCGGGATACTCGGATGCACCGACCGAACCGCCGCGGCCACCCTGGAGGCAGGCCTCCTACAGGTGACGGAGATGGTGGCTCGCCGTGGAGCACGTCATTCGGGATGCGAGCATCGACGACGCCGATGCCATCGGCGCGGTCGTCGTGCGGGCGTGGCAGGCGGCTTACCGGGGCATCATGCCCGACGACTACCTCGACGGGCTACGAGCCGAGCAGCGGGCCGCCCTGTGGCAGGGCCTGCTCGCCGACCTCGGGCCCGACCGCTGGGTGCGAGTCCTCACGGTCGGGGACGAGCTCGTCGGGTTCGCCGCCAGCGGGCCCGAGCTGGCTGACGTCAGCGACGGCGAGACCGGCGAGCTCTACGCCATCAACCTCGACCCGGACCACTGGGGCAAGGGACTCGGCCGGGCCCTGTTGGCCGAAGTCACACAGGGTCTCGCCGAGGTCGGCTACCGGACTGTCGTGCTGTGGGTCGCCACCGGGAACGAGCGAGCCCGCCGACTGTACGAGTCCGAGGGGTGGACGACCGAAGGTCCCCCGCGGGATGCCGAGGTCCTCGGCGTGACCGTGAACGAGGTGCGCTACCGGAAGCAGCTCGGCGCCTTGTTCGGTGTCGGAGGGGGGACTTGAACCCCCACGCCCTTAACGGGCACCAGGCCCTCAACCTGGCGCGTCTGCCAATTCCGCCACTCCGACGTGGCTGCCCGTGGACCGGGTAGGACGGAACACTCTAGCGCCTCCCGTCCTGCGGCCCAATCGAGCTCAGGCCGCCTTGCGGCGGCGGCGACGGCGGCGGAAGAAGATGCTCGCCAGCCACAGGATGGTCAGCCCGACCACCGCCGGGGCCACCCGCTTGGCCACCGGCGCCCCGGCGGCGTCCAGCAGGTCGACCGGCTCGGCCTCGGGCGAGTCGACCACCCGGACCGCCGGGCCCGACGTGCCGTTGAGGCGGGCCGGCTCGGCGGCGGCCGACGGCGAGCCGTCGCCGGACGGCGGGGACGCCTCGGGCATGTCGTCGAGCGCCCGGGTGGCGGCCGCGCCCTCGGAGGCGATGTCGCGGGGCCCCGCGCCGACCGGGGCCTTGGCCGGCTCGGACGGCGAGGCGCCGGAGGCCTCGCGGCCCGGGTTGTCCGACAGGAGCTTGCCCTCGAGGCACTCCACGAACTGGCCCAGCAGCTTGCCCGACACGTCGGCCAGCACGCCCCGGCCGAACTGGGCGACCCGGCCCGTGATCGTCAGGTCGGTGGTCACCGTCACCCTGGTGCCGTCGCCGTCCTCGGCCATGGCGGCGGTGATGGTGGCGTTGGCGTTGCCCTGGCCCCGGGTGTCCCGCCCCTCGGCCCGCAGCACGACCCGGTGGGCCGCCTCGTCCTGCTCCTGGAACCGGGCGGCCCCCTTGTACTGGGCGGTGATCGGCCCCACCTTGACCTTGACCACGCCCCGGTACTCCTCGCCCTCGACCTCCTGGAGCTGGGCGCCCGGCAGGCACGGGGCGATCAGCTCGACGTCGGTGAGGACCTCCCAGGCCCGGGCGACCGGCACGCCCACTCTGAACTCGTTCGTCAGCTCCATGCGACCACCTCGACCACCTCGGGGACTCAGCTCCACTCACGCAGATCGTCGACCGTATCGATGTCGGCCGACCTGCCCGGACACGGTACTTCCACCACCAGATCGGGCCGGCGCCGCATGACGACGCGGGCCCCCTCGTCGCCACCCGCCGGCAGCAGCGGCCACACCAGCGACGACAGCCGCACCGGGTTGCCCCGCACGCCCTCGTAGGTCGCCACCGCCACGGGCTTGCGGGTCGTCGCCGCCACCTTGCGCCACGCCTCGGTCAGCACCAGGGGTTGGTCGCCCAGCCCCACCACGACCGCGGCGTGCCCGTCCCGCCGGGCCCGGGTGACCCCCGCGTGCAGCGAGGTGGCGATGCCCTCCCGCCAGCGGTCGTTGCGGACCCAGCGCACCGCCCCGTCGGCCAGCGGCGGCACCGGCAGGTCGGTCGCCCCCCGCACCACGTAGGTGGCGTCGAGGGAGGCCGCGGCCGCCGCCTCGATCGCCCACTCCACCACCGTCCGCCCCAGGTAGGGCGCCAGCAGCTTGTGGCTGTCGCCCCCCGAGGCGCGGAAGCGGGAGCCCCCGCCCGCGGCGAGGACGACGGCGGCGATCGTCACCGGGCGGGCCCACCCGCCCGGTCAGGCATGGATGGCCCCCTCGGTGTCCCGCAGGGGCCGGGCGTCGCTGCGCCCGGTGCGCTGGGCGATGATCTCGGCGCAGATCGACACCGCGGTCTCCTCGGGGGTGCGGGCGCCCAGGTCGAGGCCGATCGGCGCCCGGATGCGGCGCAGCCCGTCGGCGTCGACCCCCGCGTCCACCAGCCGGGCCACCCGGTCGGCATGGGTGCGGCGGCTGCCCATGGCCCCGATGTAGCCGGCGTTCGTGGCCAGGGCCGCCACCAGGGCCGGCACGTCGAACTTGGCGTCGTGGGTGAGCACGCACACCACGTCCCGCACGGTCAGCGACGGCCCCACCTTGGCCAGCAGCCGGTCGGGCCAGTCGACCACCACCTCGTCGGCCTGTGGGAACCGGGCCCGGGTGGCGAACACCTCGCGGGCGTCGCACACGGTCACCCGGTAGCCGAGCACCTTGGCCACCTTGGTCAGGGCGGCGGTGAAGTCGACGGCGCCGAACACCAGCATGCGGGGCGGCGGGGCGAAGCTCTCCACGAACACCGCCACCACCGCCTCCCGGGCCTCGCCGTGCTCGCCGTAGTGGCGCACCGCGGTGGTCCCTGCGGCCAACTCGCCCCGGGCGTCCCGGGTCACCACGCGGTCGAGGTCGTCGTTGCCGAGCGTGCCGGCCACCGGCCCGCCGTCGCCGTCGCCCCGGACCAGCAGCTTGGCCCCGGCGCCGGGGCCGGCGATGACCGTGGCCAGCGCCACCGGCTCCTCGGCCCGGATGGCGGCCGCCAGGTCGTCGAAGATGGTGCTCACCAGTCGAGCGGCTCGACGTAGAGGTGGATGATCCCGCCGCAGGTCAGGCCGACCGCGAAGGCGTCGTCGTCGCTGTAGCCGAACGTGACCACCTTGCGCGTGCCGGTCTTCAGCACCTCCAGCGCCTCGGTGACGACCGCGCCCTCGACGCAGCCGCCCGACACCGAGCCGACCACCTCGCCCCGCTCGTTCACCGCCATGGCCGCCCCCGGCAGCCGCGGGCCCGAGCCGTCGAGGTCGACCACCCGGGCGATCGCCACCGGCACCCCCTCGGCCCGCCACCGGTCGAGGTCGTCGAGCAGGTCCCTCATCGCACGCTCCTCCTCATCGGGCTCACCGGGCGATCACCTCGGCCAGCGCCTCCAGCGACGCCACCGAGTGGCCCTCCAAGAACTCGTCCACGTGGGGCAGCGCCGCCGCCATCCCCCGGGCCAGCGGGGCGTAGCCGGGCGTCGCCTTCAGCGGGTTGACCCACACCACCCGGTGGGCCACCCGGTGGAGGCGGGCCACCTGCTCCCCCAGCAGCGCCGGGTCGCCCCGGTCCCAGCCGTCGGACAGGATCACCACCACCGCCCCCCGGCCCATGCCCCGCACCCCCCAGCGGTCGTTGAACCGGCCCAGGCCCTCGCCCAGCCGGGTGCCGCCGGACCAGTCGGCCACGCGGTCGCCGGCCCGCCGCAGGGCCAGGTCGGGGTCGTGGGTGGCCAGCTCGCGGGTGATGCGGGTGACCCGGGTGCCGAGGGCGAACACCTCGACCTGCCCGTGGCGCCGCGACGCCACCGCGGCGTGGGCGAAGCGGGTCAGGGCCCGGGCGTAGGGCTCCATCGACCCGCTCACGTCGACCAGCAGGACCAGCCGCCGGGGCCGCTCGCCGGGCCGGGTGCCCGACGGGACCATCACCTCGCCCCCGGTGGCGAGGGCCCGGCGCACGGTGCGGCGCAGGTCGGGGGCGCCGCGGCCGGGGCGGTCGGGCCGCCGGCGCCGGCTGCGGCGCAGGGCGGCGTGGACCCGCAGGTCGGCCATGAGCCGGTGGGCCTCGCTGAGCTCGTCGGGGGTGCAGGTGGCCAGGTCGCGGTGGCGCAGGATCTCGACCGGGCTCCAGCGCAGGGCCCGCACCTCGCCCGACCCCTCGCCGTCGACCTCGTCGCCGGCGTCGGGCGGGTCCTCGTCGGCCGCGTCCAGCTCGACCTCGACCGGCCGGGGCGCCACGGTCACGTCGGCCGGCGGCTCGCCGCCGAACACGGCGCCGAAGACGGCGTCGTAGGCGGGCACGTCCTCGGGCCGCCGCAGCAGCGCGGCCCGGCCGGCCCAGTAGGCGCCCGACGGCGTGGCCCCCGCCGCGGCCAGCGCCCGGGCGTAGACCACGGTGGCGCCCGGCGGCACGACCACGCCCCGCCCCCGCAGGGTGCGCACGAACCCCACGGCCAGCCGGTCGAGCGGCTCGACCGCACCGCCCCCGGCGACCAGGGGGACGCCGGGCCGGTCAGGCACTGCGGGCCACCGCCCGGCGGACGAGGGTGTCGATGCCGTGCTCGCCGACCCGCTGGGCGTCCTCGCGGTACTTGACCACCGAGCCCAGCGTGGCCGCGGCGGCGTCGGGGTCGAGCGTGCCCCGGCCCAGCAGGGCCAGCGCCCGGGCCCAGTCGATGGTCTCGGCGATGCCCGGCGGCTTGTAGAGCCCCAGCGTGCGGATCTCGGCCACCGCCTCGGCCACCTGGCGGGCCAGCTCGCCGTCGACCTCGGGCGCCCGCAGCCGCACGATCGCCACCTCCCGGGCCACGTCGGGCTGGTCGACCCAGTGGTACAGGCAGCGGCGTTTGAGCGCGTCGTGGACGTCGCGGGTGCGGTTGGACGTGAGCACGGTCACCGGCGGCACCGCGGCCCGCACAGTGCCCAGCTCGGGGATCGTGACCGCCCAGTCGGACAGCAGCTCGAGCAGGAAGGCCTCGAACTCGTCGTCGGCCCGGTCGATCTCGTCGATGAGCAGCACCGGCGGGGCGCCGTCGGCCGGGGTGTCGAGCGCCTGGAGCAGCGGCCGACGCACCAGGAACCGCTCGTCGTACAGCTCGCCCTCGAGCGCCTCGGTCCCGGCCGCCGAGGCCCGGCCCGCCGCCTCGGCCGCCCGCAGGTGCAGCAGCTGGCGGGCGTGGTCCCACTCGAATAGGGCCTGGGCGGCGTCGATGCCCTCGTAGCACTGGAGGCGGACCAGGCGGCCCCCGGTCCAGGCGGCCAGCGCCTTGGCCACCTCGGTCTTGCCCACGCCGGCGTCGCCCTCCAGGAACAGGGGGCGGGCCAGCCGCAGGGCCAGGAACACCGAGGTGGCCAGGCCCTCGTCGGCCAGGTAGTCGTGCGCGGCCAGACCGTCGACCACGGCGGCGACGTCGTCGACCGGAACCGGTGTGACCATGGCGACAGCCTACGGGGAAGCTGGGTTTACGCCCCTGCCGTCTCGAGCGCCCGCCGGACCAGCACGCGGGCCAGGTGGCGCCGGTAGTCGGGCGAGGCGTTCAGGTCGCCGGGCGGCTCGGTGCCCTCGTCGGCCCGTCCGGCGGCGTCCGCGGCCGACGAGCCGCCCCGCAGCGCCTCCTCCACCCCGCCGGCCCGCAGGGGCTGGGAGCCCATGTTGACCAGGCCGACCCCGGGGCCGACGTCGCCGTCGCTGAGCACGGCGGTCACCCCGACGATGGCCCAGTCCTGGGCCCGGCGGTTGAACTTCTCGAACGCCCAGCCCACGCCGGGCACCGCCGGCACCCGGATCTCGGTGATGATCTCGTCGGGATTGAGCGCGGTCTCGAGGAAGCCGGTGAAGAAGTCGTCGGCCGCGATGCGCCGCTCGCCGCCGGGGCCCCGGGCCACGATGGTGGCCCGCAGCGCCAGCAGCGCGGCCGGCAGGTCGGACGCCGGGTCGCCGTGGGCGACCGAGCCCCCGATGGTGCCGCGGTGGCGCACCTGGGGGTCGCCGATCTGCCCGGCCACGTGGGCCAGCAGCGGCACCTGCTCGCCCGCCAGGGACGATCCGGCCAGGTCCTGGTGGCGGGTGCCGGCGCCGATGCGCACCTCGCCCCCGTCGCCCTCGACGAACGACAGGTCGCCGATGCGGCCGATGTCGACCAGCAGCATCGGCAGCGCCAGGCGCAGCTTCATGAGCGGCAGCAGCGAGTGGCCGCCGGCCAGCAGCTTGGCCTCGTCGCCGTGCTCGGCCAGGATGCCGAGCGCCTCGTCGACCGACGACGCCCGCTGGTACTCGAACGGTGCCGGGATCACGACGCCCCCTCCCCTGCCGGGCCCGACCCTCGTCGGGCGTCCTCGATGGCCGACCACACCCGCTCGGGCCGGGCCGGCATGGCCATGTCGGTGATGCCGAGCGGCGCCAGGGCGTCGATCAGCGCGTTCATCACGGCGGGGGCGGCCCCGATGGTGCCGGCCTCGCCGATGCCCTTGACGCCCAGGTCGTTGGTCGGGCTGGGGGTGACCGTGTGGTCGAGCCGGATGCTCGGGACCTCGGCCGCCGAGGGCACCAGGTAGTCCATGAGGCTGGCGTTGCGCAGGTTGCCGTCCTCGTCGTAGACGGCCTCCTCCCACAGCGCCTGGGCGGCCCCCTGCACGATCCCGCCGTGCAGCTGGCCCTCCACGATCATGGGGTTGACCTGGGGCCCGCAGTCGTCGACCGCGGCGTAGTCGACCAGGTCGACCGCGCCGGTCTCGGTGTCGACCTCGACCACCGCCACGTGCGTCCCGAACGGGAACACGAAGTTGGGCGGGTCGTAGACGACCTGGGCCGTGAGGTTGGGCTCGACGCCGTCGGGCAGGTTGTGGGCGGTGAACGCCTCGAACGCCACCGCCTGCACGGTCATGTTCCTGCCCGGGGTGCCCCGCACCCGCAGCTCGTTGCCGACCAGCTCGAGGTCGTCCTCCGAGCACTCCAGCTGGTGGGCGGCGATGACCTTGCACTTCTCGATGATCCGGTCGGTGGCCATGCCGACCGCCACCCCGCCGACCGGCAGCGAGCGGCTGCCGTAGGTGTCGAGCCCGAGGGGGCTGATGGCGGTGTCGGAGTGCAGCACCTCGATGTCGGCCGGGTCGATGCCGAGCTTGTCGGCGACGATCTGCGACCAGGCCGTCTCGTGGCCCTGGCCGTGCGGCGTCGCCCCGCTCACCACCTGCACCGTGCCGGTGGGCAGCACCCGCACGGTGGCGGCCTCCCAGCCGCCGGCCCCGAAGCTGAGCGAGGCCAGCACCCGGCTGGGGGCCAGGCCGCACATCTCGACGTAGCTCGACAGCCCGATGCCGAGCTGGCGGGTCTCCCCCGCGTCCCGGCGCCGCTGCTGCTCGGCCCGCAGTTGCTCGTAGCCGATGAGTGCCAGCGCCTTGTCCAGCGCGGGCTCGTAGTCACCGGAGTCGTAGGTCAGCCCGGCGATCGACGCGTACGGGAACTGGTCGGCGCGGATGAAGTTGCGCCGCCGGATCTCGGCCGAGTCGACCCCGACCTCCCGGGCCAGGGCCTCGATGGCCCGCTCGATGGCGTAGGTGGCCTCGGGCCGCCCGGCGCCCCGGTAGGCGTCGGTCGGCGTGCAGTTGGTGAACACGCCCGTGCACTCGAAGTGGTAGGCGGGCACGTCGTAGACGCCGTGGTAGAGGAAGGCGCCCAGCAGCGGGATGCCCGGGGTGACCAGCTGGAGGTAGGCGCCCATGTCGGCGACGAGGCTGGCCCGCACCGCGGTGATGCGGCCCTCGGCGTCGGCCGCCAGCTCCATGTTCTGGATCTGGCCCCGGCCCTGGATCGTGGCCACGGCGTTCTCGCTGCGGCTCTCGGTCCAGCGGGCCGGCACGCCCAGGCGCCGGGCCACGGCCACGGCGATGAGCTCCTCGGCGTAGACGTTGAGCTTGGAGCCGAAGCCCCCGCCCACCGACGGCGCCACCACCCGCACCTTGTGCTCGGGCACGCCGCACGTGGCGGCGATCTGCACCTTGAGGATGTGGGGGATCTGGGTGGCCGAGTAGAGCGTCAGGTCGCCGCCGTAGACGCCCGGCACCGCGGCCACGCCCCGGGGCTCCATGGCCTCGGGGATGAGGCGCTGCTGGACGTAGCGCTCGCTGACCGTGTGGGCGGCGCCGGCGAAGGCGGCCTCGACGGCGTCGGGGTCGGGCGACAGCGTCCACGTGTAGCTGCGGTTGGTGCCCAGGCCGTCGTGGATGACGACCCGGTCGCCGGCGGCCTCCTCGAGGTCGACCACGGCCGGCAGGGCGTCGTAGTCGACCACCACGGCGTCGACGGCGTCGGCGGCGGCGTAGCGGCTGTCGGCCACCACCACGGCCACGATGTCGCCCACGTAGCAGGCCTTGCCCCGGGCGATCGGGTAGTGCTCGGGGGCCTTCATGTCCTCGGTGACCGGCCAGGCGCACGGCATCGGGCCGGTCCACGCACCGGCCAGGTCGTCGCCGGTGAGCACGGCCCGCACGCCGGGCATGGCCAACGCGGCCCCGGTGTCGATCGAGCCGATGGTGGCGTGGCCGAACGGGCTGCGGACCATGCCGAGCCAGACGGCGCCCGGGATGGCCAGGTCGTCGACGAAGCGGGCCTCGCCGGTGAGCAGCCGGGCGTCCTCCTTGCGCAGCAGCCGCTGGCCGAAGGCGCCGCCGGTGCTGGTGCCGGGGGCGTCGGTGGCGGTCATGCCGGCACCCCCTCGTCGGCGGCGGCCAGGACGGCCTTGACGATGTTGTGGTAGCCGGTGCAGCGGCAGAGGTTGCCCTCCAGCCCCTCCCGGACCTCGGCCTCGCTCGGGTGCGGCTGCTCCTTCAGCAGCGACACCGCGGCCATCACCATTCCGGGCGTGCAGAACCCGCACTGGAGCCCGTGCTGCTCGTGGAAGGCCCGCTGCATCGGGTGGAAGGCGGCGCCCTCCCCGTCGCTCGCTCCGGCCGTGGCGGCCAGGCCCTCGATGGTGGTGACCTCGTGGCCGTCGGCCTGGACGGCCAGGACGGTGCACGACTTGACCGACTCGCCGTCCAGCAGCACGGTGCAGGCGCCGCAGGACGACGTGTCGCAGCCCACGTTGGTGCCGGTCAGGCCCAGGTCGTCGCGCAGGTGGTGGACGAGGAGGCGGCGGGGCTCGACCTCGCTCGACCGTTCCTCGCCGTTGACGGACAGGGTGATTCTCACGACGACTACCCCTCCCGTGGCTGACGTCGGTGTGACGCACGTCATCCTGCCCCGTCCGGGCGGGGTCTGCTCGTCAGATGGCCGTCGGGCGCGAGATTCGCCTGCCGGCCCTGCTCAGGACGAGTGGATGACGATCGTCGTCGTGATCGGTGACGGGCCCGCGTTGATCACCACGGTGTGCGTTCCCGGCGGCGGGGGGTTGACCTGCGCTTCCCAGCCGTGGGCGACCGAGGTGCCGGGCCCCGCCGGGACCCCGAGGAAGTTGTCGGCCGGGAGCGTGATCTGCATCAGCGCCGTCTCCACCTCGAGAACCGTCAGCGGCCGGCCGTCGAAGGTGATCGACGGGGCGGTCTTCAGATCGAACTCACGTGCGCAGGCCCGCAGCTCGGCCTCCGTCGTGCCGTTGCCCTCGAAGGTGCTGCACTCCACGCTGGATCCGGTGATGAAGAGCGGCGAGCCGGTGCCGGCGCTGCACGAGTCGACGGACACAGGCCCGAGTGGCGCCAGCGTGCGGCCGAGAGTCCAGCAGGCCGTCGACGGCGCCCCGGTCCCGAACGGATTCTGCGCGGTCGGGGTGACCAACACCGTCGTCCACAGCGCGGCGAGCGTCTCGGGCGCCTTCTTCGCCGGCGTGGCCGACGCCGGCACCTCCGCCGCCAGGGCGACCCCGGCCGTGGCGAGGACGACGCAGGCCAGGGAGGCGAACGCCCGCCGCATCCTCCGGACGCCGGTCACCCGGGTCGAGCTGCCGGACGATCCGTCACGTGCTGGTGACATGGAAGCCTCCCGCCATGTCGACGGCGGTCGCCCGCACACCCGTCCGGACGATCGACCGCCAGAGCCCGCCCGGCCGCCTCGGACAGTAGGGACCGTCATGACGACGGTCAATGACAGCGGCTGCTACAGCGAGTGGCCGGGGCGGGCGGCCTGGATGGCCTGCCAGACCCGCTCGGGCGAGCACGGCATGTCCACGTGGCGGACGCCCAGGTGGGCGAGCGCGTCACACACCGCGTTCTGGACCGCCGGGGTGGAGCCGATCGTGCCCGACTCGCCGATGCCCTTGGCGCCCAGCGGGTTCACCCAGGTGGGGGTCTCCAGGGGCACCAGCTCGAAGCTCGGCAGCTCGGCCGCCGACACGATGGCGTAGTCGGCGAAGTTGGTGGTCAGCGGGTTGCCGTCGGCGTCGAACTGCACGTGCTCGTACAGGGCCTGGGCCGCGCCCTGGGCCAGCCCGCCGTGGCGCTGGCCCTCGGCCAGCAGCGGGTTGAGGACCCGGCCGGCGTCGTCCACCGCCACCAGCCGCACCAGCCGGGCGTCGCCGGTCTCGGTGTCGACCTCGACCACCGCCAGGTGGGCGCCGAAGGGGAACGTGGGCTGGGGCGCCTGGAAGTCCAGCTCGGCCACGAGCCCGACGCCGGCGTCCCCGGCACCGTCGCCGTCGCCTGCGGCCGCCGCCACCTCGGCCCACGAGCGGGCCGCGGCGGGCGTGCCCGCCACGTGGAACCGGCCGCCGGCCGGGTCGAGCACCACGTCGTCGACGGCCGCCTCCAGCAGCTCGGCGGCCACCTCCCGGGCCCGGTCCACCACCTCGACGGCGGCGGCCCGCACGGCCGACCCACCCAGCTGGAGCGACCGCGAGCCGAACGTGCCGATGCCCCGGGCCACCTGGTCGGTGTCGCCGTGGACCACCCGGATGCGCTCGACCGGCAGGCCCATCTCCTCGGCGGCCACCATGGCGAACGCCGTGGCCAGGCCCTGGCCGTGGGGCGAGCTGCCGGTGTAGACGACCACGTCGACGTCGTCGCGACCGTCGTCGGCGGCCTCGTGCACCTCCAGGCGGGCGAACTCCGAGCCGGCCACCGGTCCCCCGGTGACCTCGACGTAGACCGACAGCCCGATGCCGAGCGCCCGGTGGTCGCCGGCGGCCCGGCGCCGGGCCTGCTCGGCCCGCAGCTCGTCGTAGCCGGCGGCCTCCAGCACCCGCTCGAGCGCGGCGGGGAAGTCGCCGCAGTCGTAGGTGGCGCCGGACGCGCTCGTGTACGGCTCCTCGAAGGCGGGGACCAGGTTGCGCCGCCGCACCTCGGCCGGGTCCAGCCCGACCTCGGCCGCGAACAGGTCGACCGCCCGCTCCAGCGCGGCGGCCGCCTCGGGCCGGCCGGCGCCCCGGTAGGCGGCGACCGGGGCGGCGTTGGTGACCAGCGCCCGCGCCTCGGAGCTGACGGCGGGGATCGTGTAGGTGCCGGCCGCCATCATCCGGGTCAGGCCCGGCAGCAGCGCGCCGAGCGACGGGTAGGCGCCGGTGTCCTGGGTGATGTCGAGGTGGTACGCCTCGATGACGCCGTCGCGGGTGCCGCCGATCGTGACGTCCTGGATCTGGGCCCGCCCCTGGGCCATCGCCAGCATGTTCTCGGTGCGGCTCTCGACCCAACGCACCGGGCGGCCGCACCGGCGGGCCAGCCACGGGACCAGGATGTCCTCGGGGTGGCCCCCGCTCTTGGCCCCGAAGCCGCCGCCCACGTCGGGGGCGATGACCCGCACGTCGCCGGGATCGAGCCCGTAGGCGCCGACCAGGGCGGTGTGGACGCCGTGGGCGCTCTGGGTCGAGCACCACATGATCAGCCGGCCGTCGACCCAGGCCGCGGCGGTGGAGCGCACCTCGAGCGAGCAGGCGGCCAGCCGCTGGTTGACGATGCGCTGGCGCACCACGACCTCGCACGCCCCCGGCCCTCCGTCGTCGGGGGCAGGGTTGCCGAAGGCGCCGACCAGGTTGGTGCCGAGCTCGGGGAACAGGACGGTGTCGCCCTCGAGGGCGTCGAGCGGGCTGGTGACCGCCGGCAGCGGCTCGTAGTCGACGACGACCAGGTCGGCGGCGTCGGCGCCGGCCTCGGGTGTCTCGCTCAGCACCACGGCCACCGGCTCGCCCGCGAACCGGACCCGGCCGCGGGCCAGGTAGGGCCGGGCCATGTCGGCCTGGAGCATGCCGGGGATGGGCGTGAGGTCGACGTCGTCCCCGGTCACCACGTCGATCACACCCGGGCTGGCCAGGGCGTCGGCGACCTCGACGCCGGCGATCTCGGCGTGGGCCACGGTCGAGCGGACGTAGGTGGCGTACACCGCGTCGTCGAGGCGGGGGTCGCGCAGGTCGGCGACGTAGACGCCGCCCTCGGTCAGCAGGCGGGGGTCCTCCGTGCGGAGGACCCGGTTGCCCAGGATGCTCACCCGGTCACCCCAACATCAACGACAGCGCCACCACGGTGAACCCCCAGACCAGCGCGACCACGACCGTGATGCGGTCGAGGTTGCGCTCCATCACGGTGGACCCCATGGCGCTGGCCCCCATGCCGCCGCCGAACATGTCCGACAGGCCGCCGCCCTTGCCGCTGTGCAGCAGCACCAGCACGATGAGCAGGAGCGACGAGGCCACGAGGAGCACGGCGGTGATGGCGGTGAGCACGTCGTCAGGCTAGCGGGAGGCCGGCGCGGGCGCGCCATCGTCGACCCCGTCCCGGGCCCCGGTCAGACGACCGCGACTGTCTCCGCGAAGTGGCAGGCCACCGGGTGGTCGGCGTTGCTGTAGCTGCGGATCTCCAGCACCGGGTCCTGCTCGCTGCAGGCCGAGGTGTCGACCCCCGCCTCGTCCAGCTTGCGCTTGCGCCAGCACCGGGTGCGGAAGCGGCAGCCCGACGGCGGGTTGGCGGGGCTGGGGACGTCGCCGGTGAGGATGATCCGCTCGCGGGACTTCTCCCTCTCGGGGTCGGGCAGCGGGATCGCCGACAGCAGCGCCTGCGTGTAGGGGTGGGCCGGGTTCTCGTAGAGCTCCTTGCGCTTGCCGGTCTCGACGATCTTGCCCAGGTACATCACCGCGACCCGGGTGGAGATGTGGCGCACCACCGACAGGTCGTGGGCGATGAACACGTAGGCCAGGTCGAGCTCGTCCTGGAGACGGGTCAGCAGGTTGACCACGCCGGCCTGGATCGACACGTCGAGGGCCGACACCGGCTCGTCCAGCACGATCAGCTCGGGCTCCAGGGCGAGCGCCCGGGCGATGCCGACCCGCTGGCGCTGGCCGCCCGAGAACTCATGGGGGAACCGGTTGGTGTGCTCGGACGACAGGCCCACCGTGCTCAGCAGCTCCCGCACCCGCTCGTCGATGCGGTCCTGGGACCAGCCGAAGTGCACCGACAGGGGCTCGGCCAGCGCCGCCCCCACGGTCATGCGGGGGTTGAGCGAGGCGTACGGGTCCTGGAACACGATCTGGAACCGGCGCCGCACCTTGGCCAGCTGGCGGCGGGACAGCGTGCTGATGTCGGTGCCGTCGAAGGTGACCGTGCCCGACGTCGGGCGGATGAGGTTCAGCAGCAGCCGGCCGGTGGTCGACTTGCCGCAGCCCGACTCGCCCACCAGCCCGAGCGTCTCGCCCTTGTCGACCGCCAGGCTCACCCCGGCGACCGCGGACACGAAGCCGACCGTGCGGCTGAACACGCCACCCCGGATGGGGAAGTCCTTGTAGAGGTCCTCGGCCACCAGGAGGGGCCCGGTCTCGGCGTCCTCCGGCGTCGGGGCGTCGAGGGTCGTCTCGGCCATCAGCTACCTCTCCGGGTTCTCGGCGGGCCAGGGATCGCCCTTGCCGTCGGCGCCGAGGGCGTCCTCGGTGACGCCCGGGTGGGCGGCGGCCTCGATGTCGGCCACGCGACTCACGCGCTCCTGCAGCTCCTCGCCCTCGATCTCGGGGCCGGGGCCGGTCTCGACCAGGTCGGCCCACTCCTCCTCGGCGGAGGTGTCCACCGACGTGCGCAGGCTGTCGATCGAGATGTCCTCCAGCTCCTCGGCGTAGTGGCAGGCGGAGCTGTGGGCGTCGCCGGTGATCAGCCGCAGTGCGGGCACCTCCCCGTCGCACAGGCCCGGCACCCGGGCGAAGCGGCACCGGGGGTGGAAGGCGCACCCCGACGGCCGGCGGATGAGCGACGGCGGCGAGCCCTGGATGGGCAGCAGAGGCTCGTCGCCCACGTCGTCCAGCCGGGGCAGGCT
This sequence comes from Acidimicrobiales bacterium, assembly GCA_035263165.1. Taxonomy (GTDB): domain Bacteria; phylum Actinomycetota; class Acidimicrobiia; order Acidimicrobiales; family VFJN01; genus ZC4RG19. The sequence goes on from DATFRN010000317.1 coordinate 21,535, forward strand.
GGCCAGCAGGCCGAGCGTGTAGGGGTGGCGGGTCTGGTAGAAGATCTCGGCGGTCGTGCCGACCTCGACCTGGCGCCCGGCGTACATCACCATGACCCGCTGGGCCAGGCCGGCGACCACGCCCAGGTCGTGCGTGATGAGGATGATGGCCGAGTCGATCTCGTCCTTGATGTCGACCAGCACCTCGAGCACCTGGGCCTGCACGGTCACGTCGAGCGCCGTGGTGGGCTCGTCGGCGATCAGCAGGTCGGGCTTGCAGGTGATGGCCATGGCGATCATGGCCCGCTGGCGCATGCCGCCCGAGAACTCGTGGGGGTACATGCTGGCCCGCTTGCGGGCCTCGGGGATGCCGACCAGTTCGAGCATCTCGATCGACCGCTCGAACGCGGCCTTCTTGCCCAGGCCCTCGTGGATGCGGGCCATCTCGCCGATCTGGCGGCCCACGGTGTGCACGGGGTTCAGGGCGGTCAGCGGGTCCTGGAAGATCATGGCGATCTCCTTGCCGCGCACGCGCCGGCGGTCGGACTCGTTGAGCGTGAGGAGGTCGGCGCCCTTCCACAGGATCTCGCCGTCGGTCACGTCGAGCGTCGGCTGGAGCCCGAGGATCGACATGGCGGTGACCGACTTGCCCGAGCCCGACTCGCCCACGATGGCGAACACCTCGCCCCGGGTCACGTCGAAGCTCACGCCGTCGACGGCCTTGACCCGGCCGTCGTCGGTCTCGAAGCCGGCGGTCAGGTTGCGGACCGACAGCAGCACCTCCTTGTCCCGGAGCGGGGCGGCGGCGCCGGCGTCGGTGAGAACGTCAGCCATGGGTCACTTCAGCTTGGGGTCGAGGGCGTCGCGCAGGCCGTCGCCGATGAACACGAAGGCCAGCACGGTGAGGAAGATGGCGGCGCCCGGGAAGAACAGCAGGTGGGGGGCGTTGGTCAGCTGGCCCTTGCCCTGGGAGACCATGAGGCCCCACGCCGGCGTCGGGTCCTGGGGACCGACGTTGAGGAACGACAGCGCCGCCTCGGCCAGGATCACGCTGCCGACCGCGATCGTGCCGTACACGATGATCGGCTGGAGGGCGTTGGGCAGGATGTGCCGCGCCATGATCCGGGTGCGGGAGAACCCGAGGGCGGTGGCGGCCTCCGTGTACTCCATGTGTCTGAGCGACAGGAAGCTGGACCGCACGATGCGGGCCAGCGCCAGCCAGCCGGTCAGCCCCAGCACGAGGATCACCGAGTTCTCGCTGCGGCCGAACACCGACGCGATGGCCACCGCCAGCACGATGTAGGGGATC
>DATFRN010000318.1:0-10501 GCA_035263165.1 Acidimicrobiales bacterium
GGACGTGAAGTTCCTGGGCTCCTACCCGGCCGCCGGCGAGCACGGTCCGGCCCTCCGCCGCGAGGCCGAGGCCGCCTGGCGCGACGCCCGCGACTGGGTCGAGTCCCTCCGGCGCCAGATCGGCTGACGGCCGCCGGCTACCGGCCGGCCAGGTTCCGGACGATCGTGCGGGCCAGCGCCGCCTGGTCGGCGTCGGGGATGTCCAGGTAGCCGCGCTCATGCATCAGCGCGGCGTACTGCTGCCGCGCCGCTTCAGCTCGACGTACTCGCCTCGCCGGCGACGATCGAGCAGATGAAGCAGTCCCCCCGCCCGGCGGCGTCGGCGACGTCGAACGGCACCCGCGGATAGGAGTCCACACCGGCAGCATGCCCGGCGTACCCTCACCGGAGGGGAGCGGTGGCCGAGTGGACGAAGGCAACGGTCTTGAAAACCGTCGACCCGCAAGGGTCCGTGGGTTCGAATCCCACCCGCTCCGCACACGGGTCCGCCGGCACCTGCACGCCGGGAAGCATGGCAGCACCGCATCGCCTGCCGTCTGTCGCACTCGCGAGAATGCCGGGAGGAGACCGGCCTCGTCATCGGTGACGGTTGTCCTCAGCCGCAGGCTCCGCTGACGGCACTGCTACACAGGGCAAGGTGGCGTCCGCCCCTTACCACCAGCCCGGAGCGAACGCCGTGTTCTGGGGGCTGGTCGCCGTGTCCGTGCTGGGCGAATACGTCGTTCGCTTCCGGAGCCGCTTCAACCGGAGCGGCACCCGGTCCGAGCACTGGAGCCTCCTCGTCGTCTTCCGTCACCATCACCGGTGGGGTCGCGGCCGGGGTCGTGCTCGCGCAGCGGCACGTGGCGTCGATCACCACCGGCCGCTGGCCCCTCTTCGTCGTGGGCCTCGCGCTGATGGCCACCGGCTTCCTCATCCGGCACTGGGCAATCCTCACCCTCGGCCCGTTCTTCACGGTCGACGTCCGGGTCCACCCGGGGCAGACCGTCGTCGAGTCGGGCCCCTACCGCTGGGTGCGTCACCCGTCCTACACCGGGATGATCGTCTTCCTCGTCGGCCTCGGGCTGGCGGCGAGCGACTGGGCGTCGCTGGCGGTGCTCGCCCTGGTGCCGACGGTGGGGCTCGTCGTGCGCATCCACTCGGAGGAGCGGGCGCTGCGGGACGGGTTGGGCGACCAGTACGGCCGCTTCGCCGCCACCCGTCGGCGTCTCTTTCCCGGCGTGTGGTGAACCTGATAGCCATGTCGGCGCAGGTCGCTGTGCTGGGCAGTGGGGGACGGACGCATGTCGCATCCAGGACGTGGGTGGTACGCGGTCGCGGGCAGCGTGGCGCTGTTCACCATCGTTGCGACCGGACTGGTGGGCTACGCGCAGGGAACCGACCTCATCCACGACGTCGAGAGCTTCGAGCACTTCCGCGGTGAGCAGGCCACGACGTTCTCACCCCTGACGGCCGGCGAGTACACCGTGTACCACGAGTACCGGACGGGGCGGGCGGGCGATCCGTACTCCAACAACGACTCCCCGCCGGAGGCGTTCACCATCAGGGTGACGGCGTCGGACGGCTCGGTGGTCGCGGTGCGCCGGCGGGACTCGTCCGCCTACGGGTGGGGCGACAAGAAGTCGCACGCGCTGGTCTCGTTCGACGCCACGGCCGGTGAGCGGTACGACATCAGCGCGGGCGGTGCGTACGGCCAGCTCGCCGTCGGGCCGACGGTCCCGGCCGGACCCCTCTACGGCTTCGGGCCCACGCTGCTCGTCGCGGGGACGGTGCTCCTCGCCTGCCTCGTCATGTCCCTGGTCGTGAGGTCGAAGCGCCGCAAGGCGGCCACGACCCCGCCCCCCTCCTGGTCCGAGGCGTCGACAGCTCCGCCACCGTGGCCGTGACCGGGCAGGCGGGGACGTCGCGCTACGGGACCGCCGGCGCCGGCGGGAGGAGCTGGCCGACGAGCGTCTCCGCCAGCCAGGGCCGGTAGCGCTCGGTCTTCCAGCCCCGGTCGATGACGAGGAGCCGGTACAGCTCGGGCGAGAGGAGAGCGTGGATGATGTCGGCGGCGTCGCGCTCGCGCAGTCCCGGTCGCAGGGCGCCGGCGCGGGCCAACGAGCGTGCGATCAGCCGTTGACCCTGCTGGCGCTGGCGGGTCAGTGCGTCGAGGAGGGCAGCCGCGTCGGCGTCGGTCCCGGCCGCGCTGACGAGGACGCGGTAGAGCGGTGCGACCCCGGCGTTCACCTGGGCGGTGATCGCGACGAAGCCCGCGAGTTGCTCCCTCGGGTCGGGCTCGGCGAGGAGTGTCCGGACCTGTGGTCGGTCCGCCATCGGGACGCTCTCGTCGTCGCCGACGATGGAGACGTCGAGCAGGGCCTTGAGGATCCCGTGCTTCGACGAGAACAGCCGGTACACCGTCGCCGGCGGGACGTCAGCGAGCTCGCTGATCGCGTCGACGGTCGTGGCTCCGTAGCCCCGATCGAGGAACAGGCGGCGCGCCGCCTCGACGACGGCCGCCCGGGCCAGCCGCGTCCTGGCCTGGTCCCGCCTGACCCCGGACGATCTCTGCGGCGTCACAGATTTGAGACTAGCACTCTTGAATTGAGGGTGATACTCTCATTCTCCATGAAGACCATGACGTGCACACAACTGGGTGGCCCGTGTGACGTGGCTCACCACGGCGACGACGCCAATGCGATCATCAAGACGCAGGACAAGCACCTCAGGGAGGCCGTCGCCGCGGGCGACACCGACCACGAGGCGGCGCTGCGGAAGATGAAGGGCCGCTGGAAGCGCCCTGTCTCGGGACTGAAGTGGTATCGCCAGGTGCAGCGCGACTTCGCTGCCCTGCCCAACGACGCGGGTGTCCGCTGAGGAGGTGGCCGTGATGGCCTACACCGTGGATTTCGACACCGTCTCGACCGTCGGCCTGGAGTCGTCCCCGGTCGCCGCCGCGCTCGCGGGACTGCGGGCGAACGAGGCCCGCTACTTCAAGAACAAGTACGACCACGTCTTCACCGTGGAGCCGGCGAGCGACGCCGCGGCGACCATCGAGTACGTGCACCGGATCCTCGAGGAGGAGCGCGACATCGTCATCTCGTCACCGCCCCTCGAGGCGACGTCCTTCCAGGTCGAGGACATCCGCTGGGCCTACGTCTTCTACGAGAGCGGGCTGTCGATCAACGTGTTGTACACCGTCGACAGCCCGAAGAAGCGGGCGGTCGGGTTCAAGCTCTCCGACGGCATGGACGTCCCCGCGGAGCTGGCCTCGTTCAAGTTCGCCCGGCAGCGCTCGAAGCTGGCCGGCACCATCCGCGGTTCGTACTTCGTCATCAAGAACGAGTACTGACCCCCGAGTCATCTACCCTGGGCGCCCGCATGGGGGTGATCGACCGGGCACACACGGGCATGGTCTTCGGGCGGCGGGTGCGGGTGCTCGCGGGCCACGTCGCCGGGCTGCTCGACAGCCGGTCGCGGGTGCTCGACGTCGGGTGCGGCGACGGCTCCATCGCCGCCGCCGTGATGGACCTGCGCCCCGACGTCGAGATCGTCGGCATCGACGTGCTGGTCCGGCCGACGACCCACATCCCCGTCACCGCCTTCGACGGCCGCACGATCCCGTTCGACGCCGGCAGCTTCGATGCCGTCACCTTCGTCGACGTGCTGCACCACACCGGCGACCCGACGGTCCTGCTGCGGGAGGCGGCCCGCGTCGCCCCCGCCCTGGTCATCAAGGACCACCTGGCCGACGGGTTCCTCGCCCGCCCGACCCTCCGGGCGATGGACTGGGTCGGCAACGCCCGCTTCGGCGTCGCCCTCCCCTACAACTACTGGGACAGCGCCCGCTGGCGGCAGGCCTTCGACGATCTCGGTCTCACGGTCGAGGAGTGGCGGACAGCGTTGGGGCTGTACCCGCGTCCGCTGCGGTGGGCGTTCGATCGTCGGCTTCACGTGCTGTGCCGGGCGTCTCGCTCGCCGGGGTCTGGAAGCGGCTGACCAGGCCGAAGCCGGCGACCGTCCCCCCGACGATGATGAGGGCCTCGGACAGCGAGGCGAGGCCCAGCCCGCGGCTCGACGGCGGCGACGGGTCGCCCCCCAGCCAGCGCACGAACAGGACCAGGTTCAGGGCCAGGCCGACCAGGACGCTCGCCACGCCGGCGGCCAGCGCCTTGTTCGGCATGTCGGGCCGCCCGAGGAAGGCGAACCGCCGCCGGACCCCGGGCGCCACGACCCACGAGTGGTGGGCGATGACGGCGCCCCCCAGCATCGCCTGCACCCCCAGCACCAGGGCGATGCCCGAGAAGAACACGGGCTGCCAGCGCAGCGAGCCCACGTCCACGCCGGACGGGAACACGAGGTCCAGGGCGAGCAGCAGCGTGCCGACGGCGACGAGGGCGGCGCCCGGCCCGACCAGCAGCAGGTCCGGCGCCAGCAGGAAGATCAGCCGGAGGTGACGCCAGCCGTCGGCGAAGGTGGACAGCTTGGAGTCGCCCACCCGCGGGGCGTATCCGGTCTCGATCTCCCGGATGCGGAACCCCCGGCGTGACGCCCGGATGAGCATCTCCGTCGCCAGCTCCATCCCGGTCGACTGCAGGCCCAGCGCCACCATGTCCTCGCGGCGGAAGGCCCGGAAGCCCGACTGGCTGTCGCGCACGGGGCGCCGGCCGCACGCCCGGGCCGTGAGGAACGAGAGCACCGGCGTGCCCACGAAGCGATGCAGGCTCGGCATGGTGGCCCGGGTGGCCGACCCGAGGCGCGACCCCATCACCAGGTCGGCGTCGCCGTCGGCGACCGGCGTGACCAGCGCAGGGAGCTGGGCGAAGTCGTAGGTGAGGTCGGCATCGGCCATGACGACGATGTCGCCGTGGGCCGCGGCGAACCCGGCCCGGAGCGCGCTGCCGTAGCCCCGCTGCGACTCGTGGACCACCCGTGCGCCCGCGCCGCGGGCGATGTCGGGCGATCCGTCGGTCGAGCCGTTGTCGACGACGACGACCTCGCCGACGAAGCCGCCCGCCGCCAGCGCGTGCCGCGCCTCGGTGACGCAGCGCCCGACCGATTCGGCCTCGTCGAGGCACGGAAGGACCACGGATACGGTCACGCTTGCACTGTCAGCGCTCATGCGCCTCCCCCAGCAGCCCCCCAGATCGGCCACCCTCGGTGACGACATCGCAGCCTAGGCGCGAGGCCGGCGGCGTGTCCGCGGGACGGCGGGCCCCCGTCCGGAGCTATCGTCGCGGCTCGGCCTGGCAGCAGGTCGGCTGGAGGCCGGGGGACGGCGCATGTCGACGCACGGGGATCGGTGGGGAGGGTGGCCACGGCTGCGCGCCCGGTGGCGCTGCCTCGACCGGGCCCACGCGTACATCGCCGCGCTCATGGTGGCCGGGCTCGCCCTGCGGGTGCTCTACGTGCTGACCCACCGCGGGATCCCCACGTCCGGCGATGGCGTCTACTACTTCGAGTGGGCGAAGCTGCTGACGCACGGCCATCACTTCGTCGACCCCACCGCGGCCGCCCTCGGTCGGGACGTCGCCGCCGCCCCGCACCCGCCGGCCTGGCCGGTGGTGCTGGCGCCCGTCTCGTTGCTCGGGTTCAAGGGCCTGCTCTCCCACCAGCTGTGGGCGGCGCTCGTCGGCACGGCCACGATCGGGGTCGTGGGCCTGACCGGGCGGCGCATCGCCGGGCCGCGGGCCGGGGTCGTCGCGGCCGCCATCGCCGCCGTCCATCCCGGCTTCTGGATGTACGAGCGCGTGCTCCTGTCCGAGACGCTCGCCCTGCTGTTGACGGCCCTCTGCCTGTACGCGGCCTACGGCTTCTGGTCGCGCCCCGGCGGGCGGACGGCGGCGGTGACCGGCGTGTGCTGCGGCCTGCTCGCGCTCACCCGCGCCGAGGCGGTGCTGCTCGTCCCGCTCCTGCTCGTCCCGCTGGTGTGGCTGCGCCGGGAGGCCGACCGCCCGACCCGGGCGAGGTGGCTCGGCGCCGGGGTGGCGGCGGCGCTCGTCACGATCGCGCCGTGGGCGATCTACAACTCCACGCGCTTCGACCACCCGGTGTTCCTGACGACCAGCCTCGGCCAGACCGTGGTGTCGGCCAACTGCGCGGACGTCTACTCCGGCCCGCACATCGGCTGGTGGAGCTACGGCTGCCTGGTCGACGCCACCGAGGCGAACCTGGGCGCCGGCGACGACTCGTCGGTCGACCTCGCCATGCGCCGCCAGGCGGTCGACTACGCGAGCGGCCACGCGTCCCGGTTGCCGGCCGTGGTGCTGGCCCGCGAGGGGCGCACGTGGGGGCTGTTCCAGCCGCTCGCCCAGGCGAGCCTCGACGCGGTGGGCGGCCCCGGCCTCGACGTCACCGTGCTCGCGCTGGGTGCCTACTGGCTGCTGGTGCCGGCCGCCGTCGCCGGGGGCGTGCACCTGCGCCGGCGACGGGTGCTGGTGCTCCCGCTGCTGGCGATGGTGGCCACGGTCGCCGTCGCCACCGCCCTCACGTTCGGGCAGACCCGCTACCGCGCACTCGCCGAGGTGCCGATCGTGCTCCTCGCGGCCGCCGCGATCGACTCGTGGCTGCGCGCCCCGGCGGCCAAGCAGGTGGAGGCGGCCGAGGCGAGCCCGCCGCTGGCCACCACGACCGCGCCGGCCGAGCCCCGCGAGCCCGTGGCGGCGCCGGCGGGCTGATCGTCGACGACGTCCCTGCTACGTTCCCGGCGCATGCGGGGGGCAATCACGGCGGCCGCCGTGGCGCTGGCTCTGGCGGCGGCGTGCGGCGGCAAGGACACCCACACCATCCAGGGCAACGGCGGGACGGTCGACCCGAACAGGATGTGCGAGCTCGCCTGGGACAACGGGGGCAAGGACCTCGCCGGCGGGCGGTCGAAGGCGGACTGGGTGGCCGGCTGCGCCGCCAAGGTCGGCACCACCGGGACCGGCGCCCCCTAGTCCAGGCAGAACTCGTTGCCCTCGGGGTCGGCCATGACGATGAAGCCGGCGCTCATCGGGTCGGGCTCGAAGCGGCGGAGCCGCGTGGCGCCGAGGCCGACGAGCCGGTCGCACTCGGCCTCCAGCGCCGCCATCCGCTCGTCGCCCATCAGGCCGGGAGCCGCGCGGACGTCGAGGTGGACGCGGTTCTTGACCACCTTGTCCTCCGGCACCTGCTGGAAGAACAGCCGGGGCCCGTTCCCGTCGGGGTCCTCGACGGCGGCCCGGGTGTTGCGCTGGTCCTCCGGCACGCCGGCACGGTCGAGGAAGTCGTCCCACGCCGCCAGCGGGTCGGCGCCGTCCGGCAGTTCGACACCGGGCGGGGCGGGGTGGACATAGCCCAGCGCGTCCCGCCAGAACGACGACAGCGCCTGGGGGTCGTGGGTGTCGAAGGTGACCTGGATCTCGCGGCTCATCGGGATGCTCCGTCGGTCGTGGGCCGGGCCCCCATGATGACGCCCGCACCGCACCGACGGCGGCGCCCCCGGGGTCGACGCACCGGCCCGAGCCGACCAGGGCGTCCTCCCGGGCGGCCGGGGTGGCCGGTCGAGGGCGGCCAGGGAAACGCCCGGTGCGGTGGTCGGGGGGCGGTTGTCGGATGGACGGCACCAGCCCAGACACCGGAGGCCCCCATGCCGTTCACCCCATCGACCACCGCCCGGCGCGCCGGGCGGCTCCTGGCCGCAGCGCTCGTGCCCGTCGCGCTGGGCGCCGCCTGCGGCGGAGGGGACGCCGGCTCCCCCCAGGCCGGGGCCGGCGCGACCACGCCCACCACCGCGGCCGCGGCACGCGGCGGCAGCAGCGGCCAGCCGGCCGCCGGCGGCGGGGCCGACGACTGGTGCGACGTCCTCGTGCTGATCGGCGACAAGGTCGGCAACGAGGGCGAGGGTGCCGTCCTCACCTACCCCCAGCTGGTGGCCAGGATGAAGAGCGTCCAGCCCATCCCCGAGGCCGCCGCCCCCTGGACCGCCGCCGAGGCGGTCCTGGCCAAGCCCGGGTTCGACCCCATGGGCCCGTCCGGACCCGAGCTGATCGATCCCATGTTCACCCTGGCCCAGGTCGCCATGCTGCACTGCCCCTCCTCGTGAGGGCCCCGGTCAGCCTGACGACGGCGACCGGCAGACCATCAGCAGATGCGCGCTCGCGCCGATGGCGGACGGCTCCGCCTCGAGGGCCCGGGCGGCGAACAGGATGGCCTCGCGGGCGTCGGGGTCGTCCCACCGGTCGAGGACGTTGCCGAGCCAGCCGGGCACCCCCTCGACGCCGAGGACCTCGACCACCTCCAGGCCGGCGGCCTCCCCCTCGCGGCGGAGGTCGTCGGGGTGGTGGAAGTACGTCGTCGTGAACCAGTGCGGCCGCCGCTCGGGGTTCCGGTGCTGGCCGTCCCGCAGGTCCTGCTCGACGATGCGGCGGAAGGCCGGATCGAGGAGGAACTCCCGGCTGAGGCCGTCGAGCAGCGAGGCGAACCGGGAGATCGCCGCCACGAACGCCAGGCCGCCCGGACGCAGGGCCCGCCGGGCCTCCGCCAGGGCGCGGCCGCGGTCGGACGGCTCGGTGAGGTGGTACAGCGGCCCCAGCAGCAGGACCGTGTCCGCGCTGCCCGCCTCGACCGGCAGCGCCCGGGCGTCGCCGACCTCGGCCGTGACGGCGCGCCCCGGGCCGGCCAGCCGGCCGGCCGAGGCCACGTGGTTGGCCATCGGGTCGACGACGTGGACCCGGTGCCCGTCGTCGGCGAGCCAGGCGGCGTGCACCCCCTCGGCCCCGCCGACGTCCAGGATCCGCAGCGGGCCGGGGGGCAGGTGCCGCCGGATGATCTCCTGGGTCCGGGCGAACTCGAGCCGCCCGGGACCCTGGGCCAGGCGCTCGCCCTCGACGATCTCCTGCTCGTAGTGGTGCCGGACCTCGTCGGGCAGGTCGCCCACCGGTCAGGGCGCCGGGACGACGGCGACGTTGGTCGCGCTGTGGCGTACGAGGTGGTTGGCGGTGCTGCCGAGCCGCATCGACCGCAGCCCCCCGGCGCCCCGGCGCCCGACGACGATGAGCGCCGGTGACAGGCGCTCGGCCGCCGACACCAGCACGTCGCGGGGATCGCCCTCCACCTCGTCGCTCTCGATGTCGTCGTCGATCTCCTGCGTCCAACCCTCGACCGCGTCGGCGGCCCGGGACCGCAGCCGCTCGGTCTTCCCGGGCCGCCGCTCGGACGCGACGCCCCGCCAGGCGTGGACGGCGCGGAGCCCGGCCCCGGTGGCGCCGGCCAGTGCGTGGGCCCACGCCAGCGCCCCCTGGGCCCCCTCGCTGCCGTCCTTGCCCACGAGGATCAGGTCGCCATCCCCCAGCGTGCGCTCGGTGCGCACCACGACGACCGGGCACGGTGCGTACTCGACGCACTCCTGGCTCACCGAGCCGAGCAGCAGCCCCTTGAAGCCGCCCAGCCCGCGGGACCCCAGCACCAGCACGCTGTCGCCGGTCAGGGTCTCGAGCAGCGCCCCCGCCGAGGACCCCCGCAGCACGCGCGTCGCCACCGCGTCCGGCGACCCGAGGGTGTCGGCGACGACGTCGGCGAGCGCCTGCCGCATCCGCTCGTCCATCTCGTCCGACGGCACGGGGACCGGGCCGATCGGCAGCATGGCCGAGCCCGGGTGGGTCCACGACTGGATGGCCCTGACCGGGACCCCGGCGGCCTTCCCGGCGGCCGCCGCCCACCGCAACGCCATCCGGCTGGGGTCGGAGCCGTCGACACCGACGACGAACTCGTTCATCCGCGGACCTGGTGCCATCGACAGCCTCCCCGGGCTTCGAGCGGTCACCCGGATACTACAAAGCACCCTCACGGAGGGCGGCGGGTGACGCACACCGGGAGCGTGGAGTGGAGCGCGTTGCTACGGTGCGCGGACATGGCTGGGATCGTGTCGTGCTCGATCGTGATCGCTCACAACCGGCCCGACGTCAACTGGGCCGACCTCGACGCCCGGAGGGACGCCCCGGAGGCCCACGGGCTGATCAGCGTCAACGAGGAGTCCTGGCCACAAGTGCGGGGATCGGCGGCCCGGCGGGCGGTCGTGTCGGTCCAGGCCGACAACCCCGACAGCGTGCGGTGGTACGCCCACGAGATCCTGCACCTGCGCGAGGATCACCCCTCCTGGCAGGACATGGAGCGCCAGCTGGGCACGTCCGGCTGAGCGGTCAGCCTGACCCGGGGGAGCACGAGCTCGCCGGGCCGCGAGTCCGCGATCGTGGCCACCGGCAGGCGGTCGCCCGGCGGGCGGATCGCCAGCTCCTCTCGCCGCTGCCGCCGGGCGGCGTCGGGCCCGCGGTAGGCCTTGGTGACGAGGTCGCCCCGCGCCGTCACGTCGTTGGTGTAGGCGTGGGGCAGCGGCTCGTCCTGCGCCGCTCGGTGACCCGGTGCGACTGCGTCCGCTCGGCCTAGTCGCCGCGGCTGACGAGCCCGCCGGCCACGGCCAGCAGCCCCGCCGCGCCGAGCATGGACGCGGTCAGGCCCCCGGCCGCGGCGACCGCCGCCAGCGCGGTGCCGAACGCGATCT
>DATFRN010000319.1:0-9164 GCA_035263165.1 Acidimicrobiales bacterium
CAGCAGGCCGATGAACACCTTGGGGTCGGCCACGTTGATCGGGATGGCGGCGAAGATGCCGCCGGCGGTGTTCTTCAGGTCGTTGACCGTCTGGGCCGAGAGCACGTTGTTGCCGGCCACGTCGATGAAGCTGGCGAACAGGGCCACGGCGGCGATCACCGCCGAGCCGATGGCGAAGCCCTTGGTCACGGCCTTGGTGGTGTTGCCCACCGCGTCCAGGCTGACCATGACCCGCTCGGCCTCGCCGTGGAACTCGCCGGTCATCTCGGCGATGCCGGCGGCGTTGTCGGCCACCGGGCCGAAGGTGTCCTCGGACACGACCACGCCGGTGGTGGCCAGCATGCCCATGCCGGTCAGGGCGACGAGGTACAGCGTGAACTGCGTGTCGCCGCCGCCGAGGCCGATGGCCGCGCCGAGGGCGACGGCGATGGCGATGATCGCCCACACCGACGACTCGAGGCCCGACGAGGTGCCGGCCAGCACGGTCGTGGCCGGGCCGGTCTCGGCGGCGTCGGCGATCTCCTGCACCGGGGCGGTCTCGGTCGAGGTGAAGTACTCGGTGATGCGGCTGGCCACCTGGGCCAGGATCAGGCCGATCAGCACCGCGCCGAACATGCGCAGCCCGACGTTGGCGATGCGGCCGTCGGGGTCGCCGATATAGGCGAGCGCCAGGCCCAGCGTGCCGAGCACGGTGAGGACGCCGGCGGTGAGGAAGCCCCGGTTGATGGGGGCCATGGCCGACCGGTCGGTCTCCCGGGCCCGCACCATGAACACGCCCACGATCGAGGCCAGCACGCCGATGGCCCGGGCGGCCAGCGGGAAGATGGCGCCGGCGGCCCACAGGGCGGGCCTGTCGGGGAAGATCCGCTGGAAGGCGGGGACGCCGAGGATGATCGACGCCACCAGCGTCACCTCGTACGACTCGAACAGGTCCGAGGCCATGCCGGCGCAGTCGCCCACGTTGTCGCCGACGTTGTCGGCGATGGTGGCCGGGTTGCGGGGGTCGTCCTCGGGGATGCCGGCCTCGACCTTGCCGACGAGGTCGGCGCCGACGTCGGCCGCCTTGGTGAAGATGCCGCCGCCGACCCGGAGGAACAGGGCCAGCAGCGAGCCGCCGAACCCGAAGCCGATCAGGATGGCCGAGCTCGAGTTCTGGAAGATCATGATGATCGTGGTGGCGCCGATGAGGCCGAGGCCCACGCAGAACATGCCGCACACGCCGCCGGTGCGGAAGGCCACCTGCAGGGCGGGCGCCATCTTGCCCTCGCGGGCGGCGGCCGCGGTGCGGACGTTGCCCCGCACGGCCAGGCTCATGCCGATGAAGCCGGTCAGGCCGGACATCAGGCAGCCGGCCAGGAACGCCAGCGTCCGGAACGTGCCCGACTGGGCGAAGTTCAGCGCCGTCTCGCCGTTGGGCTTGTCGACCGCGACCGAGGTCACGAAGACGACGACGGCCAGCGGGATCAGGATGAAGCCGATGGTCCGGAACTGGCGCCGGAGGTACGCGAGCGCGCCCTCCTGGATCGCCTTGGCGATCTCCTTCATCGACGGCGTGCCGTCGTCCTCGGCCAGCACGCCCCGCATCAGCACGAAGCCGACGGCGATGGCGAGCAGCGCGGTCAGCGCCGAGCCGATGAGGATGAACCATTCACCCCCTCGGAGGGTGAAGTCCTGGTAGCCGCCCTCGGCGGCGAGTAGATGCACCATGGTCGTGCAACTCCCCCTTGTGGTCTAGCTCGGATGTCGGTCGGATTCGCCGTTGACCCGGTGGCCGCCGTCGCCGGGGCGCAGCGTCCGGGTCACGTACACCTGGCGGGCCACCCGCTGGCCGATCGTGCGGGTGTGGCCGTCGATCTCGACGACCAGCGGGCCGTCGAAGGGGTGCTTCTCGACGACGGCCACCTCGACGCCGGGGACGACGCCGAGGGTGCCGAGGAAGGAGAGGATCTCGGCGTCGGTCGAGCCCGACACCGCCACCTCGGCCACGTCGCCCGGCTCCAGCGAGTAGAGCTCGGGCGTGTTGGGCAGGTCCGCGGCCTCGGGCTGCGGGATGGGGAACCCGTGCGGGCAGGTGGCCGGGCGCAGCAGCGCCACGTACAGGCGCTCGGTGACCTCGTCGGGCAGGTCGTGCTCGAAGGCCACGGCCAGCTCGTCCGCCTCGTTCCAGGCGTAGCCCAGCATGTCGGACAGGAAGCGCTCGACGATGCGGTGGCGGCGGATGCCGGCCACGGCGGCGCGGCGGCCCTCGTCGGTGAACGTCACGCCCTGGTACGGCCGATGGTCGACCAGGCCGCGGTCGGCCAGGCGCTTGACCAGGGTCGTCACCGTGCCGGGGGAGAGCCCGAGGCGCTCCGCCAGCGCGCCGGTGTGGGCCTCGGAACCGTCCCGCGTGAAGCGGTAGATGGCCTTGAGGGCCTCCCGTTCCGACTTGGTGAACTCCGTTTGCTGCATAGAAGGGTTTGGATCTCCCAAAACCTGTCCTTCGGGCCTCGCGATCTGCTTGCCTACCACGCCCGGGAACTCGCCCCCAAACCCGGGCTGTGTCACACTGCCCAGGAAGTTCTGACGCTGTGTCAGGAACGGAGGACGCATGGGGAGTGCCGAGGGGACGCCGGTGGTGGCGGGCTGGTTCCGGGACGGCGCCGATCCGGCGCTCCTGGGCACCCGCTGCCGTGCGTGTGGGACCGTGTTCTTTCCGCGCGAATCGGCCTTCTGCCGCAACCCCGGCTGCGCCGGCGAGGCGTTCGACGAGGTGCCCCTGTCCCGGCGGGGTCGGGTGTGGTCGTACACCGACGCCCGCTACCAGCCGCCGCCGCCCTACGTCCCCGCCGCCGACCCCTACGAGCCGTTCGCGCTGGCCGCGGTCGAGCTGGAGGCGGAGGGGCTGGTGGTGCTCGGCCAGGTCGCCGCGGGCCACGGGGTCGACGACCTGACCGTGGGGGCCGAGGTCGAGCTGGTGGTCGAGCCGCTCTACACCGACGACGACGGCACGGTCCGCACGACGTGGCGCTGGCGACCGGTGGAGGCCGCGTCATGAGCAACGACGTCGCCCTCGTCGGCGTGGGCATGCACCCGTGGGGCAAGTGGGGCCGGCCGTTCCAGTCCTACGGCCTCGCCGCGGCCCGCTCTGCGCTGGCCGACGCCGGCCTCGACTGGGCCGACGTCGGCCTGGTGGTCGGCGGCGAGACCGTCCGCAACGGCTACGCCGGCTACGTGGCCGGGGCCACCTTCGCCCAGGCGCTGGGCTGGAACGGCGCCCGGGTCGCCACCGCCTACGCCGCCTGCGCCACCGGGGCCCAGGCGCTCGACACCGCCCGGGCCCGGATCCTGGCCGGCATGTGCGACGTGGCGCTGGTGGTCGGGGCCGACACGACGCCCAAGGGCTTCCTGGCCCCCAACGCCGGCGAGCGCTGGGACGACCCCGACTGGCTGCGGTTCCGGGTGCTCGGCATGACCAACCCGGCGTATTTCGCCCTCTACGCCCGGCGGCGCATGGACGTGTGGGGGGCGACCCCGGCGGACTTCGCCGCGGTCAAGGTGAAGAACGCCCGCCACGGGCTGGCCAACCCCAACGCCCGCTACCGCAAGGAGGTGGCGCTGGAGGAGGTGCTGGCGTCGCCGGTGGTGGCCGACCCGCTGCACCTGCTGGACATCTGCGCTACGTCCGACGGCGGCGCGGCGGTGGTCCTGACGTCGCTCGACTTCGCCCGGCGCCGGGGGCTGTCCGCCCTGCGGGTGCGGGCGGTGGCGACGGTGGCGCCGACGTTCCCCAACACGGTGATCGAGATGCCCAACTTCGCCACCGACTCGTCGGTGGCGGTGGCGCCGCCCGCCGCGACGTTCCGGGACTCGATCTCGGCCGCGGCCTACGAGGAGGCGGGGCTCGCCCCGGAGGACGTGTCGCTGGCCGAGGTCTACGACCTGTCGACGGCGCTGGAGCTGGACTGGTACGAGAACATCGGGCTGTGCAAGCCGGGTGACGCCGAGGCCCTGCTGCGCTCGGGCGCCACGACGGTCGGCGGCCGGGTCCCGGTCAACCCGTCGGGCGGCCTGGCCTGCTTCGGCGAGGCGGTCCCGGCCCAGGCCCTCGCCCAGGTCTGCGAGGTGGCCTGGCAGCTGTGGGGCCGCGCCGAGGGCCGCCAGGTCGAGGGCGCCCGGGTGGGCATCACGGCCAACCAGGGCCTCTTCGGCCACGGGTCGTCCGTGATCGTGTCGGTCTAGCCTGGGGTTATGGCACGCGCGACCTTCAACGCCATGACCGAGGGGACGGCCGAGGACTGGCGGGTCATCGCCGAGTCCAACATGGCGTACACCGCCGGGCTCACCGACCGGGTCATGGACCACCTGCGGCTGCTCGACGGGGACTTCGGCGGCTTCAAGGTCGACCGGCTCACCCACTCGCTGCAGACCGCCACCCGGGCCTACCGGGCCGACCGCGACGACGCCTACGTGGCCTGCGCCCTGCTCCACGACATCGGCGACACGCTCTGCTCGTTCAGCCATCCCGACGTCGGCGCCGCCATCGTCAAGCCGTTCGTCGACGAGGGCTACCACTGGATGGTCCAGCAGCACGGCGTGTTCCAGGGCTACTACTTCTTCCACCACCTGGGCTTCGACCGGAACCTGCGTGACCGCTACGAGGGCCACCCCTACTACGACCTCACCGCCGAGTTCTGCGCCGACTTCGACCAGCCGTCGTTCGACCCCGACTTCCCGACGATGAAGCTGGGGGAGTTCGAGCCGCTGCTGCGGGACTTCTTCAAGGCGCCCAAGCGCTCCTACATGGCCGGGGACTGACCCTGCGCCTCCCGGTCATGCCGCCGGTGGCGCCGATGCTGGCGCGCCCCGTGGCCGACATCCCGCCGGGCCAGCTGTACGAGCCGAAGTGGGACGGCTTCCGCTCGATCGTGTTCCGGGACCGCGACGAGGTCGTCATCGGCAGCCGCAACGAGCGCCCGATGACCCGCTACTTCCCCGAGCTGGCGGCGGCCTTCCGGGCCCACCTGCCCGAGCGATGCGTGGTCGACGGCGAGATCGTGGTGGCCGACCCCGGCGGCGACGGGCTCGACTTCTTCGCCCTCCAGCAGCGCATCCACCCCGCCGACAGCCGGGTGCGCATGCTGGCCGACAAGACGCCGGCCGCCTTCGTCGCCTTCGACCTGCTGGCCCTGGGCGACGACGACCTCACCGCCGTGCCCTTCGCCGACCGCCGGGCCCGGCTGGAGGCGGCGGTCGGGCCGGCCCCGCCGCCGATCCACGTCACGCCGATCACCGGCGACGAGGCGGTGGCGGCCCGATGGTTCGACCTGTTCGAGGGCGCCGGCCTCGACGGCATCATCGCCAAGCGCCCCGACCTGCTCTACCTGCCGGACAAGCGGGTCATGACCAAGATCAAGCACGTGCGCACCGCCGACTGCGTGGTGGCGGGCTACCGGGTCTTCAAGCGGGCGAAGGACGCCGTCGGCTCGCTGCTGCTCGGCCTGTACGACGACCCCGACGACGAGGGCACCCAGGTGCCCGGGATCATGCGGGGCGGGGGCGAGGGCCCGGCGCTGGTGTCGGTGGGCGTGGTCGGAGCGTTCCCCATGGAACAACGGCGCCAGCTGATGGTCGACCTGGCCCCGCTGGTGGTGCCGATCGAGGACCACCCGTGGAACTGGGGCGAGATCTTCGGCGACGCGGCCGAGCACGGCCGACCGTCGGGCCACCGCTGGAACAGCCAGCACTCCTGGGCGTTCGTCCCGCTGCGCCCCGAGCGGGTGGTCGAGGTCCGCTACGACTACATGGAGGGGTTCCGCTTCCGGCACACGGCCCAGTTCGTCCGCTGGCGCCCCGACCGCGACCCCGGGTCCTGCACCTACGCCCAGCTCGAGCGCCCGGTCCACTACGACCTGGCGGCCGTCCTCGCCGGCGACGTCACGCCAGCCAGCGGCTGAGGGCGTCGAGGACGCAGGCCGGCTCGTCGGCGCCCTCGACCTCCATCGTCACCCGGATCGTCGTCTGGACGCCGCCGGCCACGTCGTCGCAGGCGACCAGGCGGGCCCGGGCCCGGAGGCGGGCGCCGGGCGCCGGCGGGGGACCGAGGCGGACCGGGCCGGTGCCGTAGTTGACCCCGAGCGACGCCGCCGGGACCGCGATGAGCTCGGGCATGAGCCGGTTGGTCAGCGCCAGCGCCAGGTAGGTCGCCGCCCGGTCACCCGTGGCGTCGCCGTACTGCCCGACGTGGCCGACCGTGACCTCGACCCAGCCGGTGGCACCCAGGTCGGCGCCGGCCGCGGCCCGCAGGTCGTCGAGCGACGTGAAGACGGCGGTCACGGGTGCTGCGAGCTGACCGACACGACCTCGCCGGTCATGTACGTCGAGTAGTCGCTGGCCAGGAAGGCGATGACGGTCGCCACCTCCCACGGCTCGGCCGCCCGGCCGAACGCCTCCCTGGCGGTCAGCTCGTCGAGCAGCTCGTCGGTCGTCACCTTGGCCAGGAACGGGTGCATGGCCAGGCTGGGCGCCACCGCGTTGACCCGCACGCCGTGGGGGGCGGCCTCGACGGCGGCGCTGCGGGTCAGGGCCATGACCCCCGCCTTGGCGGCCGCGTAGTGCGCCTGACCGGCCTGGGCCCGCCAGCCGAGCACGGAGGCGTTGTTGACGATCACGCCCGAGCCCTGCGGGCACAGCAGCCGCAGCGCGGCGCGGGTGCAGCGGAAGGTGCCGGTCAGGGTGACGTCCACGACCTTGTGCCACTGGTCGTCGGTCATGTCCACCAGCTCGGCGGTGCCGCCGAGCCCGGCGTTGTTCACCACCACATCCAGCCGCCCGTGGCGCTCGACGGCCGCGGCGAACAGGGCGCCGACCTGGCCCTCGTCGGTCACGTCGCACGGCACCGCCAGCACGTCGCCGCCGAGGTCGGCCGCCGCCTCCTCGAGCCGGCGCTCGTGGGCGTCGCTGACGACCACGGTCGCCCCCTCGGCCGCCAGCCGCCGGGCGGTGGCCGAGCCGATCCCCGTCCCCGCGGCCGCGGTGACGAGGGCGACCTTGCCCTCCAGCAGGCCGTGTCCGGCGGGCTCGACGGGCGAAGGCGGGGGCGTCACTTCGGCAGCCCCAGCGCCCGCTCGCCGATGATGTTGCGCTGCACCTGGTTGGACCCCCCGTAGATCGTGTCGGCCCGGCTGAACAGGAACAGCCGAAGCAGGGCGTCGGTCTCCGGCCCCGCCACCAGGGCGTCGGGCCCGAGCACGTCCACCGCCAGCTCGCCGAGCGACCGGTGGACCGTCGCCCAGTACAGCTTGCTCACCGGCGAGTCGGGGATGCGCAGCGCGTTGAGCCGCATGATCTCCAGCCCCACGTGGGCCCGGGCCAGCCGCTGGCGCACGGTGGGGTCGGACGCCACGCCCCGCGCCCGGGCGACGTCCACGATCGCCGCCAGCTCGTTGCGGAAGTTGAGCTGCTGGCCCAGCGTCGAGGCGCCCCGCTCGAAGGCCAGCGTCCCCATGGCCACGGCCCAGCCGCCGCCCACCTCGCCGACGACGTTGGCGGCGCCGGTCCGGGCGCCGTCGAAGAACACCTCGTTGAACTCGCTGTCGCCGGTCATCTGCACGATGGGCCGGATCTCCACACCCGGCTGGTCCATCGGCACCAGCAGGTAGGAGATGCCCCGGTGGCGCTTGCCGTCGGACCCGACCGGCGAGGTGCGGGCCAGCACGAAGCACCACTGCGCCCAGTGGGCCAGCGACGTCCACACCTTCTGGCCGGTCACGACCCACTCGTCGCCGTCACGCTCGGCCCGGGTGGCGATGCCGGCCAGGTCGCTGCCGGCGCCCGGCTCGGAGTAGCCCTGGCACCACAGCTCCTCGCCGGCCACGATCCCGGGCAGGAAGCGGGCCTGCTGTTCGGGCGTCCCGAAGGCGATCAGCGTGGGGCCGAGCAGCCCCTCGCCCACGATGCCCAGCCGCCCCGGCGCCCGGGCCCGGGCGTACTCCTCGTGGTAGACGACCTGCTGGCGCAGGGACAGCCCGCGGCCGCCGTGCTCCTTGGGCCAGCCGACGCAGGTCCAGCCGTGGGCGGCCAGGTGCCGCTCCCACGCCTGGCGCTCGGCGAACAGCGCGCCCTCGTCGCCCGGCCCGCCCCGGCCCCGGACGGCGGCGAACTCCCCGCCGAGGGCGCCGTCGAGGAAC
The DNA here is from genome assembly GCA_035263165.1 of Acidimicrobiales bacterium. Classification (GTDB taxonomy): domain Bacteria; phylum Actinomycetota; class Acidimicrobiia; order Acidimicrobiales; family VFJN01; genus ZC4RG19. Next base: position 8,169 of record DATFRN010000319.1, read on the forward strand.
TCGCGCACCTCGGCCCGGAACGCCCGGTCGTCGGCGCTCTCCCTCAGGTCCACGGGCCGACGCTATCTGACACCCCGTCAGATATCGAGCCGGGGCCCTGGGCATACCCTTGGTCCCGATGGCCGACTCGCCGGGCGCCCGCGTCCCCTACCTCGCCGACCGCCTCCAGGGCTTCGGCACCACGATCTTCGCCGAGATGTCGGCCCTGGCCGTGCGCACGGGGGCGATCAACCTGGGCCAGGGCTTCCCCGACTACGACGGCCCGCCCGAGGTGCTCGACGCCGCCGTCGCCGCCATCCGCACCGGGCAGAACCAGTACCCGCCGGGCCGGGGCGTGCCCACGCTGCGGGAGGCCGTCGCCCGCCATCAGCGGCGCTTCTACCACCTGGTCTACGACCCCGACACCGAGGTGCTGGTCACCGCGGGCGCCACCGAGGCCATCGCCGCCGCCTGCCTGGCCCTGTGCGAGCCGGGCGACGAGGTCGTGGTGCTGGAGCCGACCTACGACAGCTACCAGGCGTCGATCGCCATGGCCGGCGCCGTCCCCCGCTTCGTCCGGCTGGAGCCGCCCGGCTACCGGCTGGACCTCGACGCCCTGCGGGCCGCGGTCAGCGACCGCACCCGGCTGCTGCTCGTCAACTCGCCCCACAACCCCACCGGCACCGTCCTGACCCGGGAGGAGCTGGCCCAGGTGGCCGCCCTGGCCGTCGAGCGCGACCTGCTGGTCGTGACCGACGAGGTCTACGAGCACCTCACCTTCGACGGTGCCGAGCACGTGCCGCTGGCGCTGTTCCCCGGCATGCGGGAGCGCACGGTGACGATCTCGTCGGGCGGCAAGACGTTCAACACCACCGGCTGGAAGATCGGCTGGCTGTGCTCGACGCCCGGGCTGGTCACGGCGATCACCACGGCCAAGCAGTTCCTCACCTACGTGAACGGCGGGCCGTTCCAGCCGGCCATCGCCGCCGGGCTCGACCTGCCCGACGACTACTTCAC
>DATFRN010000320.1:0-7448 GCA_035263165.1 Acidimicrobiales bacterium
GCGGGTCCCACAGGGGGATGATCATCATCGGGATGAACCGGCCCGGGAAGGCGCCGGCCAGCTCGTCGAGGATGAAGTCGTTCCAGGCCCGCACGCAGTGCAGCGCCAGGTCCTTGTCCTTGGCCTCGTGGAACACCTGGCCGCAGTAGCGGGGGAACGACGGGAACAGCAGCGACGACAGCACCGAGCCCTGGTCCATGTCGGCCACCCGGGCCGCCGGCTCGTAGCAGCCGAGCCGCATGTCGTCGTAGGTGATGGGCTCGGGCGAGAACTCCTCGCGGGACTTGCCGGCCACCGCGTTGAGACCGGTGGTGACGATCTGGCGGTCCTCGTAGACCCAGAACTCGCTGTCGCCCTCGCGCACGATGCGCGGCGCCCGGTCGCGCACGCCCTCGGGCACCCGCTCCTGCCACAGGCGGGCGGGCTCGATGAGGTGGTCGTCGACGGAGATGAACCAGCTGAACGACATCCGGACCCTCGCTTCCCCGCCCCGTTGGTGAGCGAACGCTCACACAGTAGCAGTCCGGTGGCGGGCCGCCAGCCGGGCCCGGTGGGCGCGGGGCGAGCCGTACAGCGACCCGTCGGCCATGGCCCGCTTGAGGTGGGCGTGGACCCCGCTCTCCCACGTGTAGCCGATTCCCCCGTGGAGCTGGAGGGCCGCCCCGGCCACCTCGACGGCCATGGTCCCGGCGTGGGCCTTGGCCATGGCCACCGCCACCCCGGCGCCCTCGTCGCCGGCGTCGAGCGCCGCCGCGGCCTCGGCCACCAGCGCCCGGGACGCCGACAGCTGCACGAGCATGTCGGCGCAGGCATGCTTCACCGCCTGGAACGAGCCGATCGGCCGGCCGAACTGCACGCGCACCTTGGCGTAGGCGACGGTGGCGTCCAGCATCGCCCCGGCCACGCCGAGGCCGTCGGCGGCGACCGCCAGGGCCGCCCGCCGGTGGAGGACGGCGGGGCCGCCGGCGAACGCCCACGCGGCGCCGTCCTCGACGGCCACACCGCGGGCGGTCACCGTGGCCAGGTCCCGGGTGGCGTCGAGGATCGGCACGGGCGTGACGGCCAGGCCGGCGGCCCCGGGGGCCACGGCGACCAGGACCGGCGCGCCGTCCTCCCCCGCCGCCGGGACGAGCAGGCGGTCGGCGCCGGCCACGTCGGGGACCCAGGCGGCCTCGCCCTCCAGCCGGCCCCCGGCCAGCCGGAACGCCGGCGGATCGCCGCCGTCCCCGGGCAGCGCCACGGCCACGCGGGTGGTGCCCGAGGCGACGGCCGCCAGCAGGGCGTCGCGCTCCGGGTCCGGCTCGGCCAGGGTGAGCGCCCCGACGCCCAGCACCACGCTGCCCAGGTAGGGCGCCGCGGCGAGCGCCCGGCCCAGCTCCTCGGCCACCACCGCCACCTCGGCGAAGCCGACCCCGGCGCCGCCGAGGTCCTCCGGCACCTCCAGGCCCGTCCAGCCGACCTCGGCCAGCCGGCCCCAGTCGGGCGCCCCGGCGGCGAGCAGGCGGCGGGCGACGTCCCTCAGCTCGTCGTGCAGCTCGTCCATCTCGGGGGTGGTCATCCGCCCACCGCCGGCTCCCGGGGCAGGCCGAGCCCGCGCTCGCCGATGATCGTGCGCTGGATCTCGCTGGAGCCGCCCGGGATCGTCCACTCCCACGAGCCGATGAAGTCGAGGGCCCAGTTCCCCGACTCCCAGCCGCTCGACAGCGGCTTGGCCAGCTCGGCCTGGGCGGCCAGGCCGAGGACCTCGGCGCCGAAGCCGGTGAGCCGCTGGAGCAGCTCGCTGTAGTACAGCTTCACGATCGACGGCTCGGCCGGCCCGGCCCGGCCGGCGTCGGCCCGCTCCACCAGGCCGCGACACAGCGCCCGCAGGGCGGTCAGCTCGGTCTCGAACCCGGCCAGCCGGTCGGCCACCGCGTCGTCGTCGAGGGGCCGGCACGCGTCCACCAGCCACCGGAAGCCGTTGGCCAGGCGCTCGGCCAGCTCCAGCATGGTCAGCCCCCGCTCGGCGCCCAGCGTGGCCTGGGCCACCTGCCAGCCGCCGTCCTCGGGGCCGACGAGGTCGGTGGCCGGGATCACCACGTCGTCCAGGAAGACCTCGCAGAAGTGCGACTCGCCCACCGCGTTGCGGATCGGGCGCACGTCGACCCCCGGCGTGCGCATGTCGAGCAGGAAGTACGAGATGCCCTTGCGCTTGGGCGCCCCGGGGTCGGTGCGGGCCAGCAGCAGGCAGCGGTCGGCGTGGCGGGCGCCGCTGGCCCACAGCTTCTGGCCGTTGACCACGTAGCCGTCGCCCTCCCGCCGGGCGGTCGTGCGCAGGGCGGCCAGGTCGGACCCGGCCTCGGGCTCGGAGAACCCCTGGCACCAGATCTCGCCGTCGAGGATGGCGGGCAGGTGGCGACGCCGCTGCTCGTCGTTGCCCGCCTCGACCAGGGTGGCCGCCGCGTGGTGGATGGAGACGAAGGCCAGCACGAGCCGGGGGGCGTCCGCCGCCGCCAGCTCCTGGTAGAGCACGACCTGCCGGGCCACGGGCATGCCGCCGCCCCACTCGGCCGGCCAGTGGGGCACGGCGTAGCCGGCCGCCCGCAGCTCCTGGAACCAGGCCTGCTGGAAGGCGACGAAGGCCTCCTCGCTCGCCCCGGTCTGCTCGGCCCGCCAGCCGGCGGGCACGTGGGCGCGGCACCACTCCCGCACCTCGGCCCGGAACGCCTCGATGTCCCCGGGGGTCGCCACGGGCGCTCAGGCCGGCGTGACGACGCGGCCGCAACGCTCGCCGGTCAGCTCGCCGTGGTCCACGGCCACCGCCCCGTTGACCAGCGTCCAGTCGTAGCCCTGGGCCCGCTGGACGAACCGGGGGGCGCCGAGGGGCAGGTCGTCCACCATCTCGGGGGCCGCCAGGCCCAGGCCGTCGAGGTCGAGCACGTTGAGGTCGGCGAACGCGCCCGGGGCCACCACGCCGCGGTCGGGGATGCCGAACAGCCGGGCGCCCTCCCGCGTGAGCTTGTGGACCGCGGCGCCGACGTCGAGCAGGCCCGTGTCCCGCACCCAGTGGCGCAGCAGGTAGGTGGGCTGGCCCGCGTCCATCGTCAGGGCCACATGGGCGCCGGCGTCGCCCACCCCCACCACCACGTCGGGGTTGGTGAGCATGGCCGCCACCGCCGCCAGGTCCTGGTTGAGGACCGGGTAGTAGAGGAGGCCGAGCCCGCCGGTGTCCAGCGTGAAGTCGACGAACGCCCCCGCCGGCGTCGTGCCCCGGCGGGCGGCCTCGGCGGCCAGGCTGTTGGCCGGGTCCACGTCGTAGGCCGCCGGGCCCGGGGGCAGGAGGTAGAGCTTCGCCGGATCGGTGGGCGCCAGCGGCCCCGAGGCCGCGGACGGCTCGTCGGCCGCCGCCACCAGCCGGGCCCGGACGGCGGGTTCGGCCAGGGCGGCCAGCCGGTCGGCCAGCGGGCGCCCGGCCAGCCCGGACCAGCCCGGCAGGCCGTCCCAGGGGGTGCGGCCGACCAGCCCGTAGACGATGCCGGTCCCGCGGGCCGAGGTCTGGGGCCGCAGGTCGGCGCCCCGGCCCCGGGCCGCCACCACCTCGTCCATCACCCAGGACCACAGGTCGGGCCGGCGGTCGCTCTGCATCATGGCGAAGGTCACCGGCCGGCCCGAGGCCCGGCTCACGTCCTCCATCCAGGCCAGCTCGGCCACCGTGTTCTGGCGCCCGGGGCCGTCCCGCTCGCCGATGCGGGGGACGACCTCGATCGTGCCCCGGCCCCGCTCGGCCAGGGCCGCGCCGATGGCGGCCAGCTCGCGGGGGTCGGCGAAGGTGCCGGGCACCGGGCGGCCGTCGGGCACGGTGTGGAGGTAGCTGCGGGAGGTCGAGAACCCGAGGGCCCCGGCGCCCACCGCCTCGCCCACCGCCGCCGCCATGCGGGCGACGTCGTCGTCGCCGGCCGGGGCGTCGTCCAGGCTGCGCTCGCCCATCACGTAGTAGCGCAGGGCGCAGTGCCCGACGAGACCGCCGACGTTGGGCCCGAGCGGGCGGCGGCCGAGCGCCCCGAGGTAGTCGCCGTAGGTCTCCCAGCCCCAGTCGAGGCCGGCCATGATCGTGTCGGCGGGGATGTCCTCGACCGCCTCCATCATCTCGGCCAGGTAGCGCTCCTGCCCCGGGCGGACCGGGGCGAAGGTCACGCCGCAGTTGCCGAGCACGACGGTGGTGACGCCGTGCCAGCACGACGAGGTGGCGGCCGGGTCCCAGAACAGCTGGGCGTCGAGGTGGGTGTGGATGTCGACGAAGCCGGGCGTCACCAGCCGGCCGTCGGCGTCCAGCTCACGGCGGCCCCGGTCATCGACCGTGCCCACCGCGGTGATCCGGTCGCCGTCGACGGCCACGTCGGCGCGCCGGGGGCCCGCCCCGGTACCGTCGACCACCTCGCCGCCTCGGATCACGATGTCGTGCACGGCCTCTGCTCCCCCGGTGGCGCCCAACCAGCCCCGACTATGATGAGTGAGCCCTCATTTCGTTACGGCGAGTCTCCGTGGCGGGGGGACAGCCTGTCAAGCGACGCCGACACGAGCAAGGACCGAGCCCGATGACGGTCAGCACGAGCAAGGACCGAGCCGGATGACGGTCAGCACCACCGAGGCATCCGCCGCCGGGGCGGCGGGCGACGCCGGCCGCCGGCGCCTCCTGTCGGGCGTCGAGGTGCTGGGCGAGGTGCTGCTGGCCCGGCGGGCGCTCGACCTGCGGGACGGCCTCGACACCGCCACCTTCGTGTCCGGCTACCCGGGCTCGCCGCTGGGCGGCGTCGACCTCGCCCTCGCCCGGCTCGGCGACCGGCTGGCCGCGGCCCGCGTCCACCACCAGCCGGGGGTGAACGAGGAGCTGGCGGCGGCCGCGGTGTGGGGCTCGCAGATGGGCGGGGCCGTCCCCTACGAGGGCGTCGACGGCGTGGCCGGCGCCTGGTACGGCAAGGGGCCGGGGCTCGACCGCTGCGGCGACGTGCTCAAGCACGCCAACTACATGGGCACCGGACCGGGCGGCGGCGCCGTCCTGTTCGTGGGCGACGACCCCACGGCCAAGTCGTCGACCCTCCCCTACGACACCAGCCTGGCCCTGGCCGACGCCGGCGTCCCCGTGCTGGTGCCCGCCGACCAGCAGGACCTGTTCGACCTGGGCGTCGAGGCCTTCCGGCTCAGCCGGTTCTGCGGCTCGTGGGTCGGCGTCCGCATCGTCACCGCCGCGGCCGACGGCATCGGCGCCGTCGACACCGGCCTCGACCGCTTCCCGGCCGGCGACCCCGAGGTGCCCGTCGACGGCCGGCCCTGGCGCCACGAGCCCACCGGCCGGCTGCTGCGGCCCGACCTCGAGGAGCTGTGGCTCGACCGCCGGCTGCGGGCCGCCCGGGGCTGGGTCACCGCCCGCGGGCTCGACCGGCGGACGGGGGCTGTATCGAGCGACGCCCGGTTCGGCATCGTCTGCGCCGGCCGCACCCACCGCGACGTGCTCGGCGCGCTGGAGGCGTGCGGCGTCGGCCCCGGCGACCTGGCCGCCGCCGGCATCGCGGTGCTCAAGCTCGCCCTCACCCACCCGGTGGCGCCCGAACCGATCCTGGCCCTGGCCGACGCGGCCGCCGAGATCCTGGTGGTCGAGGACAAGCGGCCCGCGGTCGAGCAGCAGGTGCGGGCCATCCTCCACGAGGCCGGGCGGACCACGCCGGTGCGGGGCCGGCGGGACGCGCAGGGCGACCCGCTGGTGCCGGCCACCGGCGACCTCTCCGCCGAGCGCATCGCGGCCGTCCTGGGTCGGCTGCTCCCCGACCTGGCCCCCGCCGCGCCCGCCAAGGTGGGCCGGGCCAGCCTCCCGCTGCTCGACGTGCCCGGGCGCACGCCGGCCTTCTGCAGCGGCTGCCCCCACAACCGCTCGACCGTCGTGCCGGTCGGGTCGATCACCGGCGGGGGCGTCGGCTGCCACGGGATGATCCACTTCGAGGCCCGCCACGCCACCGAGCAGTTCGTCCCGCCCACGCCGATGGGCGCCGAGGGCGTGCACTGGGTCGGCCTGGCCCCCTTCGTGGGCGACCGCCATCTGTTCCAGAACCTGGGCGACGGCACCTTCAGCCACTCCGGCCACCTGGCCGTGCGGGCCTGCGTGGCCGCCGGGGTCCACATCACCTTCAAGCTGCTCTACAACTCGGCGGTGGCCATGACCGGCGGCCAGGACGTCGCCGGGCTCATGGACGTGCCCGCCCTCACCCGGTCGTTGGCCGCCGAGGGTGTGTCGGCCATCGCCGTCGTCACCGACGACGTCGACCGCTACGGCCGCCAGGCCCCCTTCGCCCCCGGCGTCGCCGTGCGGCCCCGGGAGGACGTGGTGGCCGTGCAGGAGGAGCTGCGGGCCCGCCCGGGCGTGTCGGTGCTGATCTACGACCAGCGCTGCGCGGCCGAGGCCCGCCGGCTGCGCAAGCGGGGCGAGCTGCCCGAGCCGCCCCAGCGGGTGGTGATCAACCAGGCCGTCTGCGAGGGCTGCGGCGACTGCTCGCGGGTGAGCAACTGCCTGTCGGTCGTCCCGGTCGCCACGGAGTTCGGCGAGCGGCGGGAGATCCACCAGTCGTCCTGCAACAAGGACTTCTCCTGCCTGGAGGGCGACTGCCCCTCGTTCCTCACCCTCGTGCCCACGTCCGCCCCCGCCCGGGCCGCGGCGCCCGAGCGGCCCCGGCTGCCCGACGGCGACCTGCCCGAGCCGGCGCTGGCCGAGGTGGCCGGGCGCTACAGCGTGTACACGACCGGCATCGGCGGCACCGGGATCGTGACCGCCAACCGGCTCCTGGCCCACGCTGCGCTGGCGGCCGGGTTCGCGGTCCAGGGCGTCGACCAGACCGGCCTGTCGCAGAAGGCCGGTGCGGTGGTCTCGCACCTGCACGTCGGCCGCACGGACGCCGACATCACCACGGCCACGGTCCCCGACGGCGGCGCCGACCTGTACCTGTCGGGCGATCCGCTGCAGGCCGCGTCGGCGACGCACCTGGCCAAGGTCCGGCCGGGGCGGACGTGGGCGGTCGTCGACGCCGACGTGGTCCCGACCGCCGCGATGCTCCAGGGCACCCCGGGTGTCGCCGGCGACCGGCTGGCGGCGGCGGTGCGGGACGCGGTCGGCGAGGACCGCACGGTGCTGGCCGACACGACGGGCCTGGCCGAGCGGGTGTTCGGCAACCACCTGCCGGCCAACGTCGTGCTGCTGGGGATCGCGTCGCAGCTGGGCGCGCTGCCGGTGGCGCCACACGCGCTCGAGGCGGCCATCACCCGCGAGGGCCCGGCCGCGGCCACCAATGTGGAGGCGTTCCGCTGGGGCCGGTGGCTGGTGGCGGACCCGGCGGCGGTCGAGGCCGCGCTGGCCGGCCGGGACGGGCGCGGACGGCGCCAGGCTGCGGTCTGGGACCCGACGCCGCGAGCGCAGGCCGCCGCCG
>DATFRN010000321.1:0-9067 GCA_035263165.1 Acidimicrobiales bacterium
GGCCGGTCGCGGCGGCGGGTGCGGGCTAGGACGTCCTCTGCGGCCGCCTCGGCCTCGGCGCTCAGTGCGGCGTCGAAGAACCCCGCCACCGACGTGATGGCCAGGGGGCGCAGGCTGCGGACCGCGGCGTCGAGGGTCTCCCAGACCGCCGGGTCGTCGGCCGCCTCGGCGGCGGCCGGTTCCCACAGGTGGTCGAGGAACAGCTCGACCACCGCCTCGGCCATCGCCTGGGTGTGCTGGCGCAGCAGCCGGGTCACGTGGATGCGCCGCTCCAGCGGCACGCCCAGGCTGGCCAGCTCGGCCGCGGCCCGGAACGCCGCCGGGGCGATGATCTGCCACCGGCCGTCGTCGGCCACCCGGACCAGGCCCAGCTCCTCCAGCAGCGCCGCCCCCGCCTCGTCGCCGGGGGCGAGGTTGAGCCGGGCCATGCCCTCCGCCGGCGACACGGTCTCGACCTCGTCGCCCGGCTGGGACACCGCCGAGCGCACGAACGCCAGGGCGGCGGTCGCCGTGCTGCCCGGGGCCTGGTCGATCAGCCGGCGGATCGCCACCAGCGTCAGCCCGTGGGCCTGGAGGTCGCGGATGGCCTCCAGCCGGGCCACGTGCTCCTCGTCGTAGCGGGCCACCCGGCCCGCCTTGCGGGGCGCCGCCAGCAGTCCCTCCGACTGGTACCAGCGGATGGTGCGGACCGTGGTGCCGGTGCGGCGCGCCACCTCCTCGACGGAGTAGCTCTCGTCCCCCACCGCTGTGCTCACGGGACCGAGATTAGGTGGCCGACCACTCGCCCTCGAAGCGATCGCCCTTGGCCTCGCCGTCGTCGACCAGCTTGCGCAGGTGGGCCCAGACCGACTTGCCGGCCACCGGGTGCAGCTCGGGGGGCACGTCGGCGTAGCAGTCCTCGACCAGCTCGGCGATGGTCGCGCTGCCCCGGCCCCGCAGGGCGTCGAGGATCTGCGCCTCCCGGGCCAGCCGGTGGTCGATGTAGCCCTGGACCACCGCCTGGGGGTCCTCGATGACGTGCCCGTGGCCGGGGGCGATGGCCCGCAGCCGGGGGCGCAGCGTCCGGATGCGCTCGAGGGAGGCCAGGTAGGCGGCCATGTCGCCGTCGGGCGGGGCGATGACCACGGTCGACCCCTGCATGATGTGGTCGCCCGTGAACAGCGTGCGCTCCTCGTTGAGCAGGAAGCACAGGTGGTTGGACGCGTGCCCGGGCGTGTGCAGGGCCGTGAGGTGGAACTCGGTCGCCTCGATGACGTCGTTGTCGCCGAGCGTGCCGTCGAGGCGGACCTTGCCCCGGCCCTGGCCGGGCCCGAAGGCGAGGATCCGGGCGCCGGTGCGCTTGCGCAGGCCGATGGCGCCGGGCGAGTGGTCCTCGTGGGTGTGGGTGAGCAGGATCCAGCGGATGCGGTCGCCGCCGCAGCCGGCGATGGCGTCGAGGTGGGCCTCGTCGCCGGGACCGGGGTCGATCACCGCGATCTCGTCGATGCCGACCAGGTAGGTGTTGGTTCCCGGGCCGGTCATCATCCCCGGGTTGTCGGCCACGATGCGCCGGACCATCGGCGACAGGGCGCTGGCCACCCCGTAGACGATGGGTCGGGGGGCGTCGACCGCGGCGTCGTCGGTGGTCACGGCCGGTCCTCCAGCTCGCCGCGGGGCTCGCGGCGGGGTGGCTCCTCCCAGCTCTCGACGTCCCACACCTCGGTGCGGCCGTTGCTGCGGTAGCTGCCGCGCCATTGCATGCCGGGGCCGCCGCCGATCAGCACCCGTCCCCGCCGGCTGACGAAGCGCAGCAGCGGGACCCGGACCAGCGCCCGGGTGGGCGGGAGCAGCAGCAGCACGGCCAGGCAGTCGCTGATGAAGCCGGGGGCGATCATCAGCGCGCCCGCCAGCAGGATCAGGCCGCCGTCGGCGACCTCCTTGCTGGGGATCTCGCCGCGGTCGAGGGAGGCCTGGATGCGGCGCAGCACGCCGGTGCCCTCCCGCTTGGCCAGCCAGGCGCCGACCAGCGAGACGGCCACCAGCAGCCCGATCGTGTTGAACACGCCGAGCACGTGGGCCACCTGGACGATGACCGCCAGCTCCACGATGGGAGCGACGATGAAGATGACGAAGAGGAGCAGTGCCATGGGGAGGGTGCCCAGGTCGCGCCGTAGGTCGGGGCGGGACGGTGTGACCTGTTGACCTCCCAGCCTACCGCCGCGCCGGGCCCCCGAGAGCCGGCGTTCGGCGCTCTGGCCGGTGTGACCCCCTTCACACCGGGCTTACTCCGTGGTAACATCCGGGCAACGTACGAGCCGAGGGGTACTCGTACGGGCGTGGCTGGAGCGACGCGACTCGAAGGGGGGAGCAATGGCGCTGTCCGGGTTCATGCGTGAACTGACCGGACCGCAGCCGGGGGGTTGCTCGTCGAATCGCTCCAGCCACGCCGACCGCACCCGCCGCACCGGTCGCTGAGCGTCCGGTCGCTGGGGGCGGGTGTGCGGCCGGCGCCGAAAACGACGGACGCAGCGCCTCCACCCACGTGGACGACGCTGCGTCGGGATGTCGTGCGGCCAGCGCTAGTTGTGCTGGGCCACCAGGACTCTCCGCTCTGCCTCGCTCAATCCTCCCCAGATGCCGTGAGGCTCACGGATGCGCAGTGCGTAGCCGAGACACGGCTCCCGCACGGCACAAGTGGCGCAAATGGCTTTGGCTTGCTCTTCTCGCTTGAGCTTCTCGCTCTTGCGCTCGAAGTGCGACGGTGGAAAGAAGACCACGGATTGCGGGCCGCGACATGCAGCACGAACCTGCCAGTCGTCCTCAACACGCTGTGCGCTCACAGACACACCCCCCTTCCGAGCCGGACCATACAGCCGGTGGGTACCTGAAACAAGGAAAAGTTGGCAGGACCGTGACGGTCTGAGTGGTGCCGCGTCCCAGGTCAGGGGGGATGTGCGAGCGCGTTGACAACTGTCTGCATCGTTATGACGCGTCGCGTCAACAACAGAAATGCCGGGGCTCAGTTCGGGCGACCGAGCGCGGTATCTAGTCGCCCGCCCGGGCGCGCTCCCGGTAGTCACGCGCCCCGCCCTCCTCGGGCTCGACCTCGAGCACCAGCCCCTCGATGGCGACGACCCGCACCTGCTCACGCTCGCGAATCGGGGTCGCACGGTTGGTGCGGGCGCGCCAGGGCGCGTCCCGCAGCGTGACGACCCCGTCGGGGGCGATGTCGGTGCGGGCGGTGCCGAGCTCGCCGATCATCCAGTCCCGCCCGATGGTCGGCGTCGAGAACCGGCTGCGGACCATCGTCGGCATGCCGCCCACCATCGCCAGCGTGATGGCGACGAAGGCGAACGCCAGCGTGATCCAGCTGATCGACACGCCGTCGTAGAGCACGAGCGAGCCCAGGCAGAAGCTGGCCGTGGCGATGCCGGTCCACAACCGGGGCACGCCGGTCTGGATGTCGACGCCGTAGCCGAACATGGCGAACAGCAGCAGGGCGACCCCGAGTGGTCGGGTCGGCAGCACGGCCAGGCCGTAGCAGCCGAGGATCAGCGCTCCCGCGCCCACCAGGCCGGCGATCCCCACGCCCGCGGTGAACAGCTCGAACAGCAGCAGCGCCAGGCCGATCACGAACAGCAGGTAGGCGACCGCCGGGCTGGCCACGGTGTGCATCAGCTGCGCCACCACGTCGGGCGAGCCGAACTGGACCGGCGTCACCGGCTGGCGCTGCCCGTCGACGACCTTGGTCTTGAACCCGTCGAGCCCCGCGACGAACTCGAGGATCGTGGCGGCGTCGTTGTCGACCAGCCCCAGGCGCACGGCCCGGGACGCGCCGATGCGGTCACCGACGTCGACGGTGCCCAGCTCCTCGGGCGACACCCGGCGGGCCGCCAGCAGCTCGTCGGTGACCTCGAGGCTCGACCCCGGCGCCACCCCGGCCGGGTCGGCCTCGCCCACCAGGCGGACGGCGCCGCCGGCGGCCTTGCTGCCCGAGGGGCCGATCCAGACGCCGACGGGGACGGTCGAGTCCCGCAGGGCGCCGACCAGCTCGTCGAGCTGGGCGTCGGACACGACCGCGCCGCCGCTGTTGAGCCGGAGCACGAGCGCCAGCGCGCACTGGCTCTCGGCCGTCCGCACCTGGTCCCGGACGTAGTGGACGAGCACCGGGTCGAGGAGGCCGTCGACCTTGACCACCGACACCGGGCCCGACCGGGGCGTGCATCCGCCCTGCTGGGCGCCTGCGGGCGGGCCGATGACGGCCAGGGCCGCGCCCACGGTCGCGAGGGCGAGGCCGAGCTTCGCTACAGTCCCGCGGACCGCCCTCGGACGGGCGGCGGACGACGAGCGCTGTGGATCCTGAACTGTTCTTCGCTGCATCTCGGCTGGTCATCGTGGCCGGGAAGGGCGGGGTGGGCAAAACCACCGTCAGCGCCACGCTCGCCAGGGCCGCCGCGCTGTGTGGTCTGTCGACCCTCGTGATCGAGGTCGAGGGCAAGTCGGGCCTGCCCGGGATGTTCGGCCAGGGCGAGCTCGGCTACGAGGAAGTCGTGCTCTCGCCGGGGGGCGGGCCCGACGGCGCGGCCGACGTCCGGGCCCGCACGCTGACCGCCGACGCGGCCCTGCTGGAGTACCTCTCGGACCACGGCCTGTCCCGCATCTCCCGCCGCCTGGTGTCCACCGGGGCGCTCGACGTGGTGGCCACCGCGGCGCCGGGGATCAAGGACATCCTGCTGCTGGGCAAGGTCAAGCAGCTGGAGCGGGCCGGGGTGGCCGACCTGCTGGTGCTGGACGCCCCGGCGGCCGGGCACGCCATCACGTTCCTCCAGTCGGCCCGCAGCCTCATCGACACGGTCAGCGTCGGGCCCATCAACGCCCAGGCCCGCGACGTGCTGGAGCTGCTGGAGGACCACGGGCGCTGCCAGGTCGTGCTGGTCACGATCCCCGAGGAGACCCCGGTCAACGAGGCCGTGGAGACCGCCTTCTCGCTGGAGGACCGTGTGGGCATCGGCCTCGGGCCGATCGTGGTCAACAGCCTCTACCCGGCGCTCGGCGACCTGGGTGTCGACCCGGTGGCGGCGGCCGAGGCGGCCGGCGTGTCGCTGCGGCCGGGCGAGGCCGATGCGCTGGCGGCGGCGGCCGCCTTCCGGGCCGACCGCATGGCGCTCCAGGCCGAGCAGGTGTCCCGGCTGTCGGCGGGGCTGCCGCTGCCCCAGCTGCGGCTGCCGTTCGTGTTCTCCGGCGAGATCGGGCCGGCCGAGCTGGACGTCCTGGCCCGCGCGCTGCTGGCCGAGATCGAGGGGCTGAGCGGGGTGCCGGCGTGACCCCCGCGGCGGCGGCGCCGGCCGGCCTGGACGCCCTGGTGGCCGAGCGCAGCATCGTCGTCTGCTGCGGCTCGGGCGGCGTGGGCAAGACCACCACCGCGGCGGTGGCGGCGCTGGAGGGCGCCCGCCGGGGCCGGCGGACCGTCGTCGTCACCATCGACCCGGCCAAGCGGCTGGCCGACGCCCTCGGGCTGGCCGGGCTCACCGGCACGCCGAGCCGCATCGAGGGCGACTGGCCGGGCGAGCTGTGGGCCACGATGCTCGACACCAAGTCGACGTTCGACGACCTGGTGCTCAAGCACGCCCCCACGCCCGAGCAGGGCCGGCGGATCCTGGGCAACCGCTTCTACCGCAACATCTCCGGGGCCCTGTCGGGCACCCAGGAGTACATGGCGATGGAGAAGCTCTACGAGCTGCACGAGGAGAACGACTTCGACCTCGTCGTCGTGGACACGCCGCCCACCCGGCATGCGCTCGACTTCCTGGACGCGCCCCGGCGGCTGTCCCGGTTCCTGGACCACCGGCTGTTCCGCATGCTGATGGCGCCCAGCCGGGGCTTCGTCCGGGCGGTCAACGTGGCGGCCCAGACGTTCCTGCGCACGGTGTCGAAGGTGGTGGGGGGCGACGTGGTCGACGATGCCATCGCCTTCTTCCAGGCGTTCGAGGGGATGGAGGAGGGGTTCCGGACGCGGGCGGCCCGGGTCGAGGAGCTGCTGGCGGCGCCGGAGACGGCGTTCGTGCTGGTGGCGTCGCCCCGGCGGGACACGGTGGCCGAGGCCCACTTCTTCGCCGACCGGCTGGCCGAGGCGGGCATCTCGGTCGAGGCGCTGGTGGTCAACCGGGTGCACCCGGCGTTCGGGCGGCTGTCCGAGGCGGCGGCGGCCGCCACCGCCTCGCGGGCCGAGACCCTGGCCGGCACCGGGCTGGGGGCCCTGTACGCCAACCTGGCCGACTTCCAGGCGGTGGCCAGCCGGGAGCGGGCCCACCTGGCGGGGCTGGCCGAGACGGTGGCGCCCGCGCCGGTGGTGTGGGTGCCGCTGGCCAGCAGCGACGTCCACGACCTCGCCGGCCTGGACCGGCTGGCCGGGCAGATGTTCGCCCGGTCCTGACCCGGGGCCCGGTCCGGTCCGGCCCGGCTACTCGTCGAGCGCGGCGGCGGCCTCGTCGAGGGCGGCGGCCGCGTCCTCGACGGTCTCCTTGACCGGGACGATCCGGTCGAACCCGGTGGTGTGGAGCAGCCGGGTCAGCGTGGGGCGGCTGCAGGCCACGGCCACGTCGCCCCCCGCCTCGCGGGCGCGCCGTATGCCGCCGATGAGCGCGCCGAGCCCCGCCGAGTCCATGAACGGGACCGACGACAGGTCGATGAGCAGGTACCGCTTGTCCGCCAGCTCGCCCAGAGCATCGCGGAACTGCCCGACGGTGTAGGCGTCGAGCTCGCCGACGGGACGGCAGACCGTGTAGGTGTCCGCCTCGTCAACCTGTATGTCGAGCACTGGCTCTCCTCCCGGACCCGAGCGATGGTAGCTGTGCGCCACCACGCCGGGATCGCAGATGCGCGGCGCGTTTGGGGACGCGCCGCTCCCTTCCCGTGCGGTTCTCCCGTGCGGTTCCCCCCTCGGGACCGCTGGCATCTGACTGTTCCCGGCCCGTAGCCTGCGCAACCGTGCCCGACGTGCTGATCGCCACCGACGCCGACTGGATCTTCGACGAGGTCGACGCCGCGCTGGCCGACGACGAGCGCCGGGTCGTGCGGGTTCGCCAGGGGCGGGACGTCAGCGTCGCCGCCCGGGAGGTGGCGCCCGAGCTGATCGTGCTGGACATGCAGATCGGCAACATGGGCGGCATCGCCACGGCCCTCAACCTGGAGCAGGAGTTCGAGGACGGGAGCACGCCCGAGGCGCCCATCCTGCTGCTGCTCGACCGCCCGGCCGACGTCCCCCTGGCCCGGCGGTGGGGGGTCGACGGCTGGCTGGTCAAGCCGCTGGACTCGCTGCGCCTGCGGCGGGCGGCCGCGGCCCTGGTGGCCGGCTCGACCTACGACGAGCCGTCGGGCCTGGCGGTCTGACCCGCCACTTCGGCGTCGTCGGAACGATGTCGAAGCGGGCGGGACGACCGGGTAGAGTCGACGTTCCGGTCGACGGGTGGTGGCTCAGCTTGGCAGAGCGCTGCGTTCGGGACGCAGAGGTCGGGAGTTCAAATCTCCCCCACCCGACTGGTACGAGAGGGCCTGGTCACGGGCCCTCTCTGGCGTTTTCGGCGGCAGTGGGGCGGCTCTCGTTCGCGGCTTCCATCCCGCGCCCATCCCGCGGGGTCGGATCGAGGAACCGGGCCGCCAATGGCATCGGCAGCCGCCTGTTGCCGCTCCGTGACCACCAGGGCGTAGAGGTCAAGAGCGCCGGCTCCGCCGCCGCCGTCGTCATACAGGTTGTTCCCATAGGGCTACTGTGCAGCCGTGCAACCCGGCTGCTAGGGCACGCGCTGACGCGTAGGTCTGTGACCTGTCATCGCGTGCCGCTCCAAAGACTCGCGGCACGCTCCTCTGTCCACCACTGAGGAGTTCTCTTCTCGCCGTGTCGTCAGTCGTGTTCGCTTTCCATGCCGAGGTCTGCCGTCCCCCCGGTTTCCTACGAGCCTCGAACGCTGGTCAGACGGCCAACGGGTGGCTTCGATGAGGGTCCCCGACCGTTGCTTGGAGGATCTGCGCGACCGGGGCTACTTCGTGCTCGAGGGGTTCCTCGAGCCCGACGAGCTGGCGGCCGCTCAGGACGCGCTGTGGCTGCATTACCCGCGACCGGTCGACTACTTCGCTGACCCTGCCGCTCATGCGTGGCTGGCGACGGACCAGTGGGCAGGACTCATCCGCGGCCCATGGCGATCGTGGGACCTGACCCGACTGGCATTTCATCCGGACCTCCTCGATCTCGCGGAGCGTTTCCTCGGTTCGGCCGACCTGCGGCTCTATGAGGCAGGGCTGTGGGCGAAGTACGCGGGAGCCGTCGACTACGACCAATGCCACCACCGGGACTTCGTCAACCACAGCCTCGTTGTCCCGAAGCGGTCGGACCCGGCGACGCAGATGTTGAGCTGGATCCTCCTGTCAGACGTCCGCGAGAAGGATGGCCCCACCAAGGTCGTCCCGATGTCGATGGGCGAGAGCGTCCCGTACTGGCCTGTCCGTGGGCATCACGACATCACGAACGACTACCTCCCATCTGGGACGTTCGCCGATGAGGAGGTGTCGATGACCGGGCCCGCAGGGACCCTCTTCACCTTCCGCAGCGACATCCTTCACCGCGGGTCACGCATGACCGCCAAACGATCAGCTCGCTTCGCGCTCCTCGCCAACTACGACGTGTGGGCACCGCGCTGGACCGGCAGAGTCGCCTGGGCCCAGCACGCGACGCATCCTGAGTGGCTCGACCTGATCGAGCGTGCGTCCCCCCGGGAGCGGTCGCTGTTCGGGTTTCCCGCCCCGGGCGACCCGTACTGGGATGAGCAGACCTTGGCCGACACCCAAATGCGCTACCCAGGGGCCGATCTGACGCCATACCGCTGAGACCAGCGCCCATCCCGGTTGCTGTCGCTGTTGCTGTCACGAGTCCGGGTGACCTGGGGGATTCCCGGACCCCATCACCTCGTCCGTCGAGCAGCCGCCACCATCTCAACCCGCGGGTGCCGTCGCAAGCCCGCGTCTACCCCGCGTGGCCGTGCGGCCCTGGCCGTTTGAGGCCGACCGACGACCGCTCTGGTCCGCTTGGTCAAGC
>DATFRN010000322.1:0-3172 GCA_035263165.1 Acidimicrobiales bacterium
CGACGTCTGGCCGGTGGTCCGCCCCTCGGCCGCGGCGGCGCCGCCGAGGACCCGCGGGCGCTCGGGGCCGTTTCCCCCGTCGCCCGAGTCGGGCAGGTCGAAGATGGGCCCCGGCTCCCGGTGCGCCCCGTAAGCGGGCGGCCCGGACCCCCCGGGTGCCGCCGCTCGGCCGAGCGGCGGCGCAGGGGGGACGGCGCCGGGTGCGGCGGGCGCGCTCGGCGCGGTGGGTGTGCTGCGGCCGGGGGCGGGTGCGCTCGGCGCGGTGGGTGTGCTGCGGCCGGGGGCGGGTGCGCTCGGAGCGGTGGGTGTGCTGCCGCCGGGGGCGGGCGCGCTCGCGGCGGGTGGGCCGGGCGGCGACGCGGCGGGTGCGCTGGGCGCGTCCGGTGCGGTGGGTGCACTGCCGCCGGGGGCGGGTGTTCCGGCGGCGGGTGGGCTGGGCGTGCCCGGTGCGGTCGGTGCACTGCCGCCGGGGGCGGGTGTTCCGGCGGCGGGTGGGCTGGCGCCCGGGGTGGGTGCACCGGCGGCGGGTGCGCTCAGGGTCGTCGGCGTCGGCTGGGGTGCCGGCGCCGACGGGGCGTCGTCATCCGGCGACCGGTCCGCCGCGTCGTTCTGGTTCTCGTTGCCCGGGGCCGGCGGGTCGGTGCGCGCGGCATCGTCGGTCGACTCTGCCGCGTCGGCTGCCCCAGCCGGCGGGTCCTCGGGCGTAGGCGTGCCTGCGTTCCCGTCCACTGTCCCTCTACCCTGCCACGCCCGGGGAGAGCGGAGCTAACCACGGCGCGTGAGTTCTCGATTGCACGGAGGACACCGCAGCGCTCAGCCGGCTGTCGGGCTGTCGTCGTCGACCGGCCGCGGGTGGTCGACGGCCACGTGGTCGTCGAGCTCGTTGCGGGTCGCGAAGCGCAGCTCGCAGAAGGGGCACTGGAGGGCGTCGCTCACGGCGACCAGTGTCGCACTGCTACGTTCCCCGCGGTTGGCAATCAGTTGACGATCAGGCATCACTCTGCAAGGGGACACCGCGATGGGCATCTGTGACGGTCGGGTCGCGATCGTGACCGGGGCGGGCCGGGGCATCGGCCGCGAGCACGCGCTGTTGCTGTCGGCCCAGGGGGCCAGCGTCGTGGTCAACGACCTCGGCGGCTCCCGCGACGGCTCGGGCGACGATGCCGGCCCCGCGCAGCAGGTGGTCGACGAGATCACCGCCGCCGGCGGCCAGGCGGTCGCCAACACCGACGACATCAGCGACTTCGCCGGGGCCGAGAAGCTGGTCAACACGGCGATCGAGGCGTTCGGCAAGCTCGACGTGCTCATCAACAACGCCGGCATCCTGCGCGATCGCATGTTGGTCAACATGAGCGAGGCCGAGTGGGACGCGGTCATCAAGGTCCACCTCAAGGGCACCTTCGGCCCGTCGCACTTCGCCGCCAACCACTTCCGCGACCGGTCCAAGGCCGGCGAGGAGGTCGACGCCCGCATCATCAACACCACCTCGCCGTCGGGCATCTACGGCAACGTCGGCCAGACCAACTACGGCGCGGCCAAGGCCGGCATCGCCAGCTTCACGATCATCGCCGCCAAGGAGCTGGCCCGCTACGGCGTGACGGTCAACGCCATCGCCCCGGCCGCCCTCACCCGCATGACCGAGGACCTCGGCATGGGCCAGCTGCCCGACGAGGCCAAGGAGCAGATGTCGCCCAAGCACATCGCCCCGATCGTGTGCTGGCTGGCCAGCCCGCTGTCGGCCAGCGTGACCGGCCGGGTCTTCGACATCACCGGCCGCATGCTGTCGGTCTCCGAGGGCTGGCACCGGGGCCCGTCGATCGAGGGCCCCGACGACGACCCCGAGGTGCTGGGCCACGCCGTGCTCGACCTGGTCGCCCAGGCCCGGCCCAACGCCAACATGGGTGGCTTCGACGAGCGCTGAGCCGCTCACCACAAGGGAGGGACCATGCCCATCAACCCCGACGCCGTCGGCACGCGCTCCGAGCCCGAGCGGCGGCGCTGGACGTCGCGCGACAGCCTGATCTACGCCGTCGGCGTGGGCGCCGGTGCCCAGGACCCGGCGGACGAGCTCAGCTTCACCACCGAGAACAGCCAGGACGTCACCCAGCGGGCGCTGCCCACCCAGGTGGTCGTGCTGGGCATGGGCGGGTCGGCCTTCGGGGCGATCGGCTCGTTCAACCCGGCCATGCTCGTCCACGGCGAGCAGTCGCTCAGCCTGGCCCGCGAGCTGCCGGTCGAGGGCGAGGTCGAGACCGTCACCGAGATCACCGGCATCTACGACAAGGGCTCCGGCGCCCTGGTCCAGGCCGAGACCACGGCCACCCTCGTCGCCGACGGCCAGCCGCTGTTCACCACCGGCATGGGCGCCTTCATCCGGGGCGAGGGCGGCTGGGGCGGCGATCGCGGCCCGTCCAACCGGTTCGAGGCCCCCGACCGGGCGCCCGACCACGAGGTCACCTACCCGACCCGCACCGACCAGGCCCTGCTCTACCGGCTGTCGGGCGACCGCAACCCGCTGCACTCCGACCCCAAGTTCGCGGCCATGGCCGGCTTCCCCAAGCCGATCCTCCACGGCCTGTGCACCTACGGGTTCACCGGGCGGGCCCTGCTCCACACGGTGTGCGGGGGCGACCCGGCCCGGTTCCGGTCGATGAGCGGGCGGTTCTCCAGCCCGGTCTTCCCGGGCGAGGCGCTCACCGTGCGGGTCTGGCTGGAGGACGGCGGCAGCGCCGCGCTGTTCCAGACCACCGGCCCCGACGGCCGGGTCGTCCTCGACGCCGGCCGCATCACGGTCGGCTAGCCGCCGGACGCAGCCGCAGTCGGGGTCAGAACAGCCGCAGGTCGTCGGGGGCGAGGCCGCGCAGCGCGTCGTAGTCGACCTCCACGCAGTCGATGGCGCGCTGGCCGGCCAGGACCCGGGCCTGCGGGCGGATCTGCTGGGCCACGAACACCCCCCGGACCGGCCGCAGCATCGGGTCGCGGCCGAGGAACTCCAGGTAGCGGGTCAGCTGCTCGACCCCGTCGATCTCGCCCCGGCGCTTGATCTCGATGGCGACCGCCCGGCCCTCCGCGTCGCGGCACAGCAGGTCGACCGGGCCGATGTCGGTCGGGTACTCCCGGCGGACCAGGCGCAGCCCGGGGGCGATGGCCTCGCAGTTGGCGGCCAGCAGCT
>DATFRN010000323.1:0-4099 GCA_035263165.1 Acidimicrobiales bacterium
CGCCTACGGCCGGGTGCCGGCGATCATCGTCACGCTGGGAACGCTGGCCATCTACCGCAGCTGGCTGGTCTCGCACGCCCAGGCCAAGACCATCACGGCCGACTCGCTGCCGTCGTGGGTCGTCGACCTGCCGACCCGCACGCTGTTCAGCGTCGGCGACCTCGACATCCGGGTCGTGTTCGCCGTGGTCGTCGCCATCGTGGCCGTGCTCCAGGTGGCCCTGGCCCGGCTGCGTTGGGGGCGGCGCCTCTACGCCGTCGGCTCCAACCCCGAGGCCGCGGCCCAGACCGGCCTGCCCACCCGCCGCCTGGTGCTCGGGGCGTTCGTGGCCTGCGGGGCGCTGTCGGGCCTGGCCGGGTTCCTGTTCCTGTCCCGATTCGGGACCATCACCGTCGTCGCCGGCCGGGGCCTCGAGCTCGACTCGGTGGCGGCCGCCGTGGTCGGCGGGGTCAGCGTGCTCGGCGGGTCGGGCACGCTGGTCGGGGCCTTCCTCGGTGCCGTGCTCATCGACCTGCTCGACCAGAGCCTCGTGCGGGTGCCCGAGGTGAGCGAGTTCTGGCGCGACGCCATCCTCGGCGCCCTGATCCTGGCGGCGGTGGTGGCGGACGTGGCCATCGGCCGGCGCTTCCAGCGGCGCTGGTCGGCCGAGGCCCGGCCCCACACGCGGGTCGACGACGAGCCCGACGACGGCGAGCCGCCCCCCGGCGGCGACCCCGCCCCCGCCCTGGAGGCGACCGATGCCTGAGTGGGCGCGCACCCACAGCTGGGAGCTGCTGCTGGCCGTGATCCTGGCCGCCACCGTCGTCTACAACGCCACCCAGTCGCCGGTGTACCTCGACGTCGACAACTTCGTGAACCTGTTCCGGCTGTCGATCGAGAAGGTGATCATCGCGGTGGCGATGACCTTCGTCATCGTCAACGGCGAGATCGACCTGTCGGTGGCGTCGGTGATGGCCTTCGCCGCCTGCGTGCTGGCCTCGGCCCACCAGGGCGGCGTGCCCTTCGGGCTGGCCATCGTCCTGGCGCTGGCCGCGGCGGCCGCCGCCGGCTTCGTCCAGGGCCTGGTCGTCGCCCGCACCGGGATCTCCTCGCTGGTGGTCACGCTGGCCGGGCTCATCGGGTTCCGCGGGGCGGCCCGCATCCTGCTGGAGGACCGCTCGATCGGCGACTTCCCCGGCTGGTTCGGCGACATCGGCCGGGCCGACTTCCTCGGGCCGATGCCGTTCGCGCTCGTGCTGTTCCTGGTGATGATCGTGGTCGGCGGCATCGTCCTCCACCGCGGCTCCTTCGGCCGCAAGGTCTTCGTCATCGGCGCCAACGCCGACGTGGCCCGCTACTCGGGCATCGACGTCGCCCGGGTCAAGCTGGCGATCTTCACGCTGTCGGGCCTGGTCGCCGGCGTCGCCGGCGTGCTGTTCGCCGCCCGGCTCGGCTCGGTGCGGGCCAACATCGGCGACGGCTTCGAGCTCGACATCATCACGATGGTCCTGCTCGGCGGCGTGAGCATCTTCGGCGGCACCGGCTCGATGGTCGGCGTGGGCCTGGCCATCTGCATCGTGCTCAACCTGCGCAACGGGCTCGGCCTGGCCAACGTCGAGCCCAACACGCAGACGGGGGTGATCGGGGCGCTGCTCATCGCCTCGGTGCTGGCCCAGAACCTGCTCGACAGGCTGCCCGTGCGCCGGCGGGCCGCGGCGGCCGAGACATGACCTGCGGCGGGACGGCTCTACGCCGGGGCAGCCCGGCGAGAAGGAGAGGGAAGATGAGACCACACAAGCTGTTGGGGGTGTTCCTGAGCTTGGCGCTCGTCATGGCCGCGGCCTGTGGCGACGACAACAACAGCTCGAACACCTCGGACAAGGGAAGCTCGGGCGGGGCCTCGGGCGGCACCGTCGAGATCAAGGGCGGGGACGACATGAAGGCGATCCTGCTGCCCAAGTGCACCGGTATCGCCGTGTTCGACCAGGCCAACGACGGCGCCCAGGAGGCGGCCGAGGAGCTCGGGACCGACAAGCCGCAGTTCCTGGGCCCGTCCAGCTGCGACGACCCGACCGGCCAGATCGAGACCATGACCAACGCCGCCACCCAGGGCGTCGACGCGGTGATGATCTCCAACAACGCCGGCGAGCAGATCCAGTCGGGCGTCGACGCCGCCAACGACGCCGACGTGAAGGTGGTGGCCTGGGACTCCCCGATCCCGTCGGGCGACGGCGAGAGCCTGTTCGTGGCCCAGGTGGACTTCGACGAGACCGGCACGGTCATGGCCGACATGGCCCTCGAGATCCTCGGTGACCAGGGCGGCGAGTTCGCCATCCTGTCGGCGTCGCCCGACGCCGCCAACCAGAACGCCTGGATCAAGGCGATGAAGACGGCACTGGCCGACCCCAAGTACGCCAACCTCAAGCTGGTCGACACCGTCTACGGCAACGACGACGCCGACGAGTCGTACAACCAGGCGCTGGCGCTGGTCGACAAGCACCCGAACCTCAAGCTGATCATGGCGCCCACCACCGTCGGCATCGCCGCCGCCGGCAAGGCCATGACAGACGAGAAGCTGTGCGACAAGGTCAAGGTGTCGGGCCTCGGCCTTCCCGCCGAGATGAAGGCCTACACCACCAGCGGGTGCGCCCCGCAGTTCGCGCTGTGGAGCTTCGTCGACCTGGGCTACCTGACCTACTACGCCACCTACGGCATCGCCACCGGCCAGATCAAGGCCGAGGAGGGCCAGAAGTTCAAGGCCGGCCGCATGGGCGAGTACACGATCGAGAAGGACCCCACCCGTGACAAGGGCCTGCGGATCGTCATGGGCCCGTTCACCAAGTACGACAAGGACAACATCGACTCGTGACCGGCGACCCCGGGCGGAGCGGGCGACCCCCGCTCCGCCCCCGCCGGCGCAGGAGGGACGGCGCGTGCCCCGCTACGGCTTCACGCTGAAGGTCCGGCCCGAGATGGTCGAGGACTACCGGGCCCACCACGCCGCGGTCTGGCCCGACATGCTCGATGCCCTGCGCCGGGCGGGCTGGCACAACTACTCGCTGTTCCTGCTGCCCGACGGCACGCTGTTCGGCTACGTCGAGACCCCCGGGACGCTGGCGGAGGCCCAGGCGGCCATGGCGTCCGAGCCGGTCAACGAGCGCTGGCAGGCGCTGATGGCCCACTACTTCGAGGGCGACGGCCGGCCCGCGGACCGGATGATGCGCGAGCTCGACGAGATCTTCCACCTGGACTGAGAGGAGGTGACGATGGACGCAACCGGGCCGCCCGAGGTGGACGCCCTGGTGGCGCGCAGCCACGCCCTCGGGTCCGACCCCCGGGTCACGAACTACGGCGGCGGCAACACGTCGGCCAAGGCGATGGTCGAGGACCCGGTGACGGGCGAGCCGGCCGAGGTCCTCTACGTGAAGGGCTCGGGCGGCGACCTCGGCACCCTGCGCCCCGAGGGCCTCGCCACCCTGCGCCTCGACCGGGTGCGGGCGCTGCGGGGCGTCTACCGGGGCGTCGACCACGAGGACGAGATGGTCGCCGCCTTCGAGCACTGCCGCTGGGGCACCGGCGGGGCCGCGCCGTCGATCGACACCGCCATGCACGCGCTGGTCGACGCGCCTCACGTCGACCACCTCCACCCCGACGCGGTCATCGCCCTGGCGGCCGCGGCCGACGGCGAGGCGCTGACTAAGGAGTGCTTCGGCCGGGAGCTGGCCTGGGTGCCGTGGCGCCGGCCCGGCTTCGAGCTGGGGCTGCAGATCGCGGCGCTGGTGGCCGACAACCCCGGACTGCGGGGCGTCGTGCTCGGCGGGCACGGGCTGACCACCTGGGCCGACACGTCGGAGGCCTGCCGGGCGCTGTCGCTCGACGTGATCGCCCGGGCCGAGCGGTTCATCGCCGACCGGGGGCGGCCCGACCCGCTCGGTCGGGTGCGGCCGGGCTTCGAGCCGCTGCCCGGCCCCGAGCGCCGGCGGCTGGCCGCCGCGCTGGCGCCCCACGTCCGCGGGCTGTGCTCGACCGACCGCCGGGTGGTCGGGCGGCTCACCGACAGCGACCTCGTGCTCGACGCGCTGGCCCGCGAGGCCATCGTCCGGCTGGCCCCGCTCGGCAC
>DATFRN010000324.1:0-4608 GCA_035263165.1 Acidimicrobiales bacterium
GCGCGGCTGGGGACCGCCACCCAGCTGCCCGCCCGCCGCACCTGGCCGCATCTCACGGAGTCGGCATCGTGCCCAGGGACCGGCGGGCAGTCGCGGGCCGCTTCGCGCTCGCGCCTGGCCGCGACGACCGGGAGCTGTGGCGGTGCAGCCGCGTGCCCGATCCTGCGAAACCACTTGCGGGCCCAGCGCCATGCGGTCATCGGGGACCTGCGCGACGCGCTCGCTGCCGGGCGAGCCGTCGCCGGCCTCGACGAGGTATGGCAGCTCGGCCGGGAGGGGCGTCGACGGCCGTCTCGTCGCGCCGGCTGGCGCCGGCTGGCGCCGAGGACGACGCCATCAGCTCAGGCGCGAAGTGAAGGTACCGGCGCGACCTTGGCCCGGGCGTCGACGGCGACGGCGCCTTCGGGCGAGACGATGACCGGGTTGATGTCGAGCTCTGCGAGGTCAGGCACGTCGCTGGCGAGCCGTGCGACCCGCTGGAGCAAGTCCTCGACCGCACTTACCGCGACGGGTGGCGAGCCGCGGTAGCCGAAGAACAGGGGCGCGGCCCGCAGCGACCGGACCAGTTCGGCGGCGTCCAAGTCGGTGACAGGCAGAATGCGGAAGGATCTGTCGGCGCGCAATTCTGTGTCGGTACCGCCCACGCCGAACATCAAAAGCGGCCCGAACAGGGGATGGTGAACTACCCCGACAATTGTCTCCACCCCCGGCGCAGCCATCTGTTGGACGATTCCTCCGGTCATCCGATAGCCGATGTGGTCGGCCATGGAGGCATAGGCGTCGGCCACCTCGCGTTCGGAGCGCAGACCGAGGCGAACACCGCCGACGTCGGACTTGTGCACCAGTTCCGGACCCGTTGCCTTGAGCGCCACCGGGAAACCCATGTGTGCAGCGGCGCGCGCGGCTTCCTCGGCCTCACCGACTGCGGCGCTGGCGGCGGTGGGCACGCCCACTGCGGTGAGCAAGTCGTCGACCGTGTGGGCCGGCAGCCAGCCGCCCTCCGGCGCGTCGTGGCGGAACTCATCGACGAGGGAGCGGGCTCGGTCGGCGTCGAACCCGTCCAAGGCGGGCACCGCACCGGGTGGCCGCGCCCGCCATGCTGCGTAGCTCGCGGCGCGGGCGAGGGCCCGGGCGGCCGGTTCAGGTGATGCGAAGGCGGGCACGGTGGCGCTCCCCTGTTCTCGTTGCGCTCCACGAAGCAGCGGTTCGAGGCCAGGCCAGGCCAGGAAGCACCCGAGCAGCGGCTTGTCCGTGGCGGTGGCTCTGCGCAGGAGCACGTCGGCGATGCGGGGTGGCGTGGCCGCGAAGGTGGGCGTGCAGATGACGATGGCTGCATCGACGGCCTGGTCGGCGAGCACGATGCCGAGGGCCTCGTCGTACACCTCGGGAGTCGCCGACGCCACCAGGTCCACGGGGTTGGCCACCGCGGCGTTCGGATCGACCACGGCTCGCAGTGCCGCTTGAGTCGCCGCCGACAGCTCGGGTACCTCGAGCCCGGCGCCGTCGCAGGCATCGGTGGCGAGGATGCCCGGCCCTCCCGAGTTGCCGACGATGGCGACGCGGTGACCGCGCGGCAGCGGTTGCGAGCCCAGCACGAGAGCCATGTCGAACAGCTCGTCGAGGGTGTCGACTCGTATGACGCCGGCCTGTCGAAACAAGGCATCGACCGCGATGTCCGGGCTGGCCATCGCGGCCGTGTGCGACGAGGCGGCACGGACGCCGGCTGCCGATCGCCCGCTCTTCACCGCGACGATGGGCTTGCGGCGCGACACCCGCCGGGCGATGCGGGCGAACTTGTGGGGGTTGCCGAACGACTCCAGGTAGAGCAGCACAACGTCGGTGCCGGGGTCGTCCTCCCAGTACTGGAGCAGGTCGTTGCCGCTGACGTCGGCCTTGTTGCCGACCGACACGAAGCTGGAGACGCCGAGGCCGATGCGGGCGGACCGCTCCAGGATGGCGATGCCCAGAGCGCCGGACTGAGATTGCATGGCGATCCGGCCCGGCGCGGGGGCGTAGGGCGAGAAGGTGGCATCGAGGCCGACCGCGGTGTTGACCACACCGACGCAATTGGGACCCACGAGCCGCATGCCGTTGCGGCGGGCCAGGTCACACAACTCGGCCTGGGCGGCGACCTCGCCCACCTCCCCGAACCCGGCGCTCAGCACCACCACTCCTGCCACGCCCTTGGCCGCGCACTGGCGCACTACCGCGGTGACGGACGCGGCGGGCACGGCGACGACGGCCAGGTCGACGGCGCCCGGGACGTCGAGCACGGTCGGGTAGGCCTTCACGCTGGCGACGTACTCGGCTCCAGGGTTGACCGGGTACACGGGCCCGGCGAACCCGCCGGCCAGTAGGTTGCTGAGCGCCTGGTGCCCGACCGTGTCAGGCTTCCGGCTGGCGCCGATCACCGCCACTGACCTCGGAGTGAGCACGCGGGCCACCGAAGCTGCCTCGGCTTGGTGCTCTCGCTGCTCGACGGCAGCCCGCGCTCGATCGGTGGGCTCGATCAGGAGCTCGACGTGCACGACGCTGCCCTCGATGCGGGTCCGTTCCGCGAACCCGGCGGCCTCGAACACGCCGAGCATGCGACGGTTGCGGGCGAGCGTTTCGGCAACGAACCGGGTGATGCCGCGCTCTCGGGCGGCGGCCGCCAGGTGCTCGAGCAGGGCGGTGCCGATCCCCCGACCCTGGTGCTCGTCGCTGACGACGAACGCGACCTCGGCCGAGTCGGATCCGAGCTCACGGTCATAGCGAGCGACGCCGACGAGCCGGTCGCCGAGCTCGGCTACTAGCGCGACGCGGGAATCGTGGTCCACATGGGTGAACCGCTCGATCTCCTCGGGACTCAGCGTCGGCTTGGCGGAGAAGAACCGCATGAAAACGGTCTCGTCTGACAGGCCCTCGTGGAAGACCACGAGACGATCGGCGTCCTCGGGAAGGAGCGGCCGCACATGGACGGTGCCACCGTCTGCCAAGACCACGTCGCACTCCCAGTGCGCCGGTGCGGCGTCGGAGCTGGAGGCCTCGATGTCAAAGGCCGGTTGCACCGGAGGGACGTCCGTCCGCGTCATTGTTGGTCCTTTCGCGTTCGCAGGCTCGTGTCGAGGCGGACGCAGCAGTTGCCTTCTGAGGGAGCGAGGCGCGCGGTCAGGACGTCGTCGCCTACAGCGTCGGCGAGCCCGCCCAGCAGGTCGCGGTTCATGCCGCACACCAGGTCGCGCTGCTCGTCGACCAGAGCGTGGAACGGGCAGTTGGCGAGCACGATCTCGCCGCCGTGCGTGCGGGGTTCGTAGCCCTGGTCGGCGAGCACAGCCAGGGCGGCACTGACGCGACTGCGCCGGCTCGGCCGCTTCCCGACCTTCTGCCGCGCCTGGCCACCGAGTTCGCGCCCTCGCTCGGTGGCGACCCGGGTGAGGGCCTCAGCGACCGGGGTGCCGGTCTGGGTTGCGTCGTTGACCGCAGCGGCAAGGAGCCCGGCGGCGAGGTCGTACTGACGGGTAGGGAGGCTCACCGACAGCTCGCCCTCGGCGCGTCGGTACAGCTTCGCGGGGCGCCCGGCGCCGCGTCCTTGCCGGCCGGTGAGCCGGCGGAACTCGGTGGTGAGCAGCCCGTCGGCGACGAGGCGGTCGAGGTGGAAGGCGGCAACCGAGCGGGCAACGCCCATCGCGGCGGCTGCCTCGTCCTTGCTGACAGCGCCGCCCCGGCTGACGATGAGCCGGTAGAGGGCACGCCGCTGGGGCTCGGCCAGCGACGCGACGCCGGCGATACGTTCATCGAGGTCGTCGTTGGTCATGGTCGACGTCTCCTTCGGCGGTCGTTGGTCGTGATCACCGCGAAACCGCGGCAAGGTCGGCGAGGCGCGCGAGCGCGCCCAGCCCACGGGAGACGTAGCCGTCGGGCGACACCACGGTCGGC
This sequence comes from Acidimicrobiales bacterium, assembly GCA_035263165.1. Taxonomy (GTDB): domain Bacteria; phylum Actinomycetota; class Acidimicrobiia; order Acidimicrobiales; family VFJN01; genus ZC4RG19. Next base: position 3,919 of record DATFRN010000324.1, read on the forward strand.
GTGATGGGCCGCGGGAGCGTCTCGAACTCGCGCTGCCACCGACGGGCGATGGCGTCGTCACGCCCAAGGGCATCAAGGCGGTCGAGCTCGGCCGGGTCACCGATGTTGCGCCCCTCGGCCCACACGGCAGCGAAGAGTCGCCGGCGAAGCTGGTCCGCGTCGTCGAGGGCAGCCGCGAATGCCGCGGACGCGGCGGCTGTGTTCGGACGGACCGGGGGTACCACCAGGTGGAGGCGCACATCCTGCTCGCTCAAATCGCCGATCGTGGCGACCTCGAGCGCCAGCGCGGCGGCGAGGTCACCCTCGACGGTCTGGCCAATGGCGGGGATAGCCGTGTCGTGCTGAATCGCACGCCACTCGATCGCGTAGGCGCCCCCCGATAGAAGGACGTCAACCCGGGCACTGGCCAGCGCCGAGAACGGGCAGTTGAAGTCGCCGTAGATCGTCAGCCGCGACACCTGCACCTCCCTAAATCAGACACTACTTGACGATACGGGCGACCCCGGCCTAACGTCAAGGCCAGTTGTCGATAGAAGGAGAGACCAATGGCCGCCACCAACCTCCGACCCGTCCAAGCGCCCCGCCCCCACATGGCGCAGCGGCCGGCCGACCTCAAGGACCCGACGTACCAGGCGTTCTGGCTGTTGCGGATCGGGTTCGTCGTTGCCCCGATCCTGTTCGGCCTGGACA
>DATFRN010000325.1:0-6846 GCA_035263165.1 Acidimicrobiales bacterium
GACGACCCGCACGCCGTGCGCCACAGCCGCCGCGGCGTTGGCGAGGTCGTTCAGCCGGGGGCTGCCCATGATCATCGCCCCGCCATGGAAGTGCAGGTACGTCCCGGTCGCGGTGCCGGCGTCGAACACGCGGCACGGGACCCCGGCGATCGTCTCGTCTCGCCCCGTGGGCGAGTCCTGCTCCAGCGCGGCAAGCCCCGCGCGCTGCGCCCCGAGCCGTTCCCCCGGCCCGCTCCCGGCGGCGTCCGAGGCGATGGCCTCGACGCCGTAGAGCTCGGCGATCGTGGAGGCCATCTCCCGCGCCTCGGCACGCAGCCCCTCGTACTCCTCCGGCCAAAGCATGTGCGGATCGTACGCCCGGGGAGGCGGCGCCGTTGTCGGCTCGCGAAGCGGAGTCAGTCGACCTTGGCCATGTTGGCGAAGCGGGTGAACTGTTCGAGGAACGCCAGCCGGCAGACGCCCGTGGGGCCGTTGCGGTGCTTGGACACGATGACCTCGGCCTGACCCCGGTCGGGCGAGTCGTGGTGATAGACGTCGTCGCGGTAGATGAACATGACGACGTCGGCGTCCTGCTCGATGCTGCCGGACTCGCGTAGGTCGGCCAGCATCGGCCGCTTGTCGGCCCGGAGCTCGAGCTGGCGGGACAGCTGGGACAGCGCCACGACCGGGCACTCCAGCTCGCGGGCGAGGATCTTGAGCCCGCGGCTGATCTCGGACACCTCGACCTGGCGGTTCTCGGCCCCCGACCGGCCGCTCATCAGCTGGAGGTAGTCGACGATCACCATGCCCAGGTCGCCGACCTGGCTGCGCAGTCGGCGAGCCTTGGCCCGGATCTCCATGACCGTCAGGTTGGGGTTGTCGTCGATCCAGATCGGGGCGGCGGCCAGCCGGCCGATGGCCTGGCTGATGCGGCTCCAGTCGTCCTCGCTGAGCCGGCCGGTGCGGACCCGGGACGAGTCGATGCGGGCCTCGCCGCACAGCAGCCGCTGGGACAGCTCGAGGCTGCCCATCTCCAGGCTGAACAGCAGCACCGGGCGGTTGGCGTGGAGCGCGGCGTGGGCGCCCATGCCGAGTGCGAAGGAGGTGTTGTGGACGAACACGTCGGCGGCCACGAAGTTGTGGGTGCCGGGGACGGTCAGGTCGTAGACCTGCTCGTCGCCCTCGTCGTCGACGGCCACGATCTCGTCCCACAGGACGGCGCTGGTGCCGCTGCCCTCGTCGGCGGTGCCGGTGCCGGTGCCGGCGATGGTCCCGCCGCCCGCCGGGACCTCGGCCCGGGCCCGCTCGTGCACCGACCGGGCGTGGGCCACCATGGCGCCCAGCTCGGCCTCGTGGCCCAGCAGGCCGATGTCGCCGGCCAGGGCGATCAGCGCCTCGGGGCGGTCGACGACCAGGTCGTGGGCGACCCACGTCGCCTGGTCGACCGCCACGACGCTACGGGCCACCGTGGCCACGATGCCGAACCGCAGCAGCAGGTGCTGGAGGTCGCGGGTGAGGCCCTCGCTGCGGGTGGCCACCACGACCCGGCCGGGCACGCCGTGCTGGGGCCGCCATACGGCGGCGGCCACGCCGAGGGCCCGGTTGAGGAACCGGGCCAGCAGGTCGCGGGGCAGGCGGAACACCGCCGGCGGCACCCGCCGGGCGGCCAGGGCCGCGGCCACGCCGTGGCGCCGGGCCAGCGCGCACAGGTCGGGCGTGACCGGGATGTCCCAGGTGCGGCTGCCGTCGGGCAGGGCCCGCGCGTCGACCCGCACGCCGAAGCGGGCGCCCCTGTAGTCGATGTCGGCGGCGACCTCGCGGTTGTCGGTCCACAGCTTGGGGCCGGCCTCGGCTTCGCCCGGCGCCATCACCAGGTGCGCCAGCATGACCACCTCGTCGCCCGGCAGCTCGTCGTGCCCGAACACCGGCACCGCCGCGGGCACGCCCACCCGCTGGCCGGGCCCGAGGTCGGCCAGCGGGCGCCAGCCGGTCGGGGTGAGGAACGGGTGGCTGGCCGTGGTGCGGACCTCGCGCCCCGTCGCCGTGCGCACGCGGTAGACCGGCTTGCGGCCGTCGTCGACGTAGGCGCTCGGCTCGGCCGTGGCGACCGCGTCGCCGTCGAGGGTGAGCACCGACACCGGCGCCCCGCCCGACCCGGCCCGGTGGACCTCGGCGGCGGTGCGGACCTCGCCGGTGGCGGGGTCGACGATCGGCGTGTCCCAGGCCACGCACTTGCCCATCGACGGCCGGCCGCCCACCACCACGAGCGTGCTGGGCTGGAGGCCGGACAGCAGGTCGTCGAGGTCGACGTAGCCGGTGGGCACGCCGGTGATGGCGTCGCCCCGGCCGTAGAGCTGCTCGAGCCGGTCGAGGTTGAGGCCGAGCAGGTCCTCGATCTTGGACGTGGTGTCGGTGACCCGGCGCTGGTTGACGTCGTAGACCATCGACTCGGCCCGGTCGAGCGCCTTGGTCACGTCCTCCGGCATGCCGTAGCCGATCTCGGCGATCTCGCCGGCCACGCCGATGAGCCGGCGCAGCAGGGCGTGCTCCTCGACGATGCGGGCGTAGCCGGCGGCGTTGGTGGTGGCCGGGGTCGAGGCCATGATGTCGACCAGCACCTGGTGGCCGCCCACGGTGTCGAGCAGGCCGTTGCGCCGCAGCTCGTCGGCCACCGTGACCGGGTCGACGGGCTGGCCGCCGGCGTAGAGGGCGTGGACGGCGTCGAAGATGTGGGCGTGAGCCGGCTTGTAGAAGTCGTCGGCGCGCAGGGCCCCGGCGGCCACGGCGATCGCCTCGGCCTCGAGCATCATCGCGCCGAGCAGCGACTCCTCGGCCTGGAGGTCGTGCGGCGGGACGCGTCCACCCCGGGCGGGGCGGGGCGCCTGCGTCGGGGAGGACACGTCGGCGGCCATGGTGCCGTTCACCCTCGCAGCCCCGGGCTGGGGAACGTAAGAGGGACATACCCGTGGACGCGTTGTGGACGACCCGCAGCAGCCTGGGGATAGACCCCCAGATCGGACGCACAGGGTGACGAAATGCCAACCGGCACCGCCCTGTGCGGCGGAATCGTCACGATTCCCTGTGGACGGGTTGTGGATGAGCGGGCGGGTCGGTCAGGGCCCACCCGCTCGACCTCACTGGGCGACGACGTCGACGGTGACGGGGAACTCGACGTCCGCGTGCAGCTTGACCGGCACGGTGTGCATGCCGAGCGTCTTGATCGGCTCGGCCAGCACCAGCTTGCGCCGGTCGATCTGCACCGAGGTCTGGGCCTCGATGGCAGCGGCGATGTCGGCGGCGGTGATCGAACCGAACAGCTTGCCCTCGGCGCCGGCCCGGGCCGGCAGCGAGATCACCTGGGGGACCAGCGTGGTGGCCAGCGCCTCGGCCGCCGCCCGGTCCTGCGCGTCGCGCTGGTCGCGGGCCCGGCGCATGCTGGCCGCCTGGGTCTCGGCCCCGGGCGAGGCCTTCATGGCCAGGCCCTTGGGGACGAGGTAGTTGCGGGCGTAGCCGTCGGACACGTCGAGGATGTCGCCGCGCTTGCCCAGCTCGGAGACGTCGGTGCGGAGGATGACCTTCATGTCAGGCCTCGCCCTCCTCGGCGGCGGCGTTCTCGGTCACCTCGGGGGCGGCCGCAGCCTCGGCGGGTGCGCCCTCGCGCTCGGCGCGGTCCTCACGGGGGCCCCGGTCGCCACGGTCGCCGCGGGGCCCGCGATCGCCACGATCGCCCCGATCGCCCCGGTCACCCCGATCGCCCCGGTCACCACGGTCGCCCCTGGCGCCGCGCTGCTGGGTGATGCGGGTGACGTAGGGCAGCAGCGCCATCTCACGGGCGTTCTTGATCGCCTTGGCCACGTCGGCCTGCTGCTGGGCGTTGTTGCCGGTCACCCGGCGGGCCCGCACCTTGGAACGGTCGGACATGAACCGGCGCAGCAGGTTCACGTCCTTCCAGTCGACGTACTCGACGCCCTCGGTGATGAGCAGGCTGGTCTTCTTCTTGGCCCTGCGGGCGTTGTCCTTGTTCTTGGACCGGGACTTGGCGGGCATCAGAACGGCTCCTCGGAGGGGTCGTAGGCGGGCGGCGGCGTGTTCGGGGCGGGTCGGCCGCCACCGCCGCCACCACCGCCACCACCACCGCCGTCGCCGCCGCCCTCGCGGCGGTCGTTGCGGCTGACCTCGGCGGTGGCCCAGCGCAGGCTGGGGCCGACCTCGTCGGCCACGATCTCGACGACCGAGCGGCGCTCGCCGTCGTTGGTCTCCCACGAGCGCTGCTCGAGGCGGCCGGTCACGACGACGCGGGACCCCTTCTCGAGCGACTCGCTCACGTTCTGGGCCAGGTCACGCCAGCACGTGACGTTGAAGAAGGAGGTGCTCTCCTCCCACTGCTGGCTGTCGCGGTTCTGCCAGCGGCGGTTGACGGCCACCCCGAAGGTGGTCACCGGGGCGCCGGCGGGGGTGAACCGCAGCTCGGGGTCGCGGGTCAGGTTGCCCACGATGGTGACGTTGGACGACATGTGCGCTGCCTCCCTAGCTGGCAGCCTGCTCGAGGAGGCCACGGCGGGTGGCCTCGGCATCGGGCAGGCGCACGATCTTGTGACGGACGGTCTCGTCCGCGAGGCGCAGCGCACGCTCGAGCTGGTCGAGGTCGGTGCCGCCCACGAACTCCCAGACCACGTAGTAGCCCTCGTGCTTGTGGTTGATCTCGTAGGCGAAGCGCCGCCGTCCCCAGCGGTCTTCGTTCTTGATCGTGGCGCCCCGCTGGCCCAGCAGGCCGGCGATGCGCTTGACCGTCGCGTCGATGACTTCGTCGTCGAGCTCGGCGTCGATGATGACCATCAGTTCGTAGGCCCGCATGGCGAGCACCTACCTCCCTTCGGACCCGGATGCACCGGGGCCCCGTCGTGCGGAGCAGGGTGAATATCGGCCCAGAAACTGTAGCGGCGCGGCGGTGGTTTCCTCACATCCGCCATCATCCCCGCGGGGTGTGACAGTTTCGGGATCAGCCGGGGCGGCCGGCGCAGCGGCCCCCGACGGCCAGCGTCGAGCCCGGCCCGATGCCGAGCTTGGTCAGGTCGCCGGCGGGCACCTCGAGCGCGAAGCGGTACGACCCGGCGGGGTTGTAGTTGGGACAGGTCTCGACGTCGGCGCACGGCGCCATGTCGGCCGAGGACACGAAGCTGCCGTCGGCGGCGAACCAGGCGATGGACAGGGGCGTGGGCGTGTTGCGCATCCAGAACCCGCTGTCGGTGTCGGCCTGCCAGACGAACAGCATCCCCGAGTAGCCGCCGAAGTCCTTCAGCTGCATCAGGCCCCGCTCGCGCTGGGCGACCGTGACCGCCGTCATCACGCAGCAGCCCACGACCTTGCCGGCCTTGTCGGTGATCGAGATGGCGGTCTCCCCCACCTTGGGCACGACCTGCGAGGTGCGGCCGATCGCCCCCGGCGGGCGGGCGAGGCCCAGCCCGGCGGGGGCATCGGTGACCGCGGGCGCCCCGCCCGACCAGGCCGCCATGTCCTCGGCGGTGAGCCGGCCCCGACGGCGGGCGTCGGGCAGGGACGAGGGGGCGCCGGGGACGGTGGAGCCGGTCGCCTCGGTGCCGGACGGCCGCTCGGCCGCGGCTCCGCCGTCGTCGCTGCAGGCGGCCGAGGCGAGGGCCAGCACCAGGACGGCCACCACCACCAGCGCCGGGGCCCGGCCCCCGCGATCCCTCATGGCGCCATCATCGCACCCGGGGTCCGCGCCCCGGGGGGTCGGCGCCTAGCCGGCGGTGCCAGCCGGGCCGTAGAGCGCGAGGCTCTCGGCCACCTCGGCGCTGAGGTGGTAGGACTCGTCGTCGGCCGGGAACCGCCCCGCCCGCACGTCGGCGGCGTAGGTGGCGATGGCGTCGATGGCCGCCGCGCCCAGCTCCGCGTAGCGGCGCACGAACTTGGGACGCATGCGGTCCTCGAACCCGAGCAGGTCGTGGTAGACGAGCACCTGGCCGTCGCAGTCCCGCCCGGCGCCGATGCCGATGGTCGGCACCTCGAGGGCGTCGGTCACCAGCCGGGCCACGCCGTCGGGCACACCCTCGAGCACGATGGCGAAGCACCCCGCGGCGGCGAGGGCCTTGGCCTCGTCGCGCAGCGCCAGGGCGGCGTCGTGCTCGCGGCCCTGCACCTTGAACCCGCCCATGGCGTGCACCGACTGCGGGGTGAGGCCGAGGTGGCCCATCACCGGGATCTCGGCGTCGACGATCGCCTCGATCACCGGCAGGCGCTTGCGGCCGCCCTCGAGCTTGATCGCCTGGGCGCCGGCGCGGACGAGCGCGGCGGCGTTGCGGACGGCCTCGTCGACCGAGGTGTGGTAGCTCATCCACGGCATGTCGCCGACCACCAGCGGCGTGGGGCCGTCGGCCGTGGAGCCGTCCATGCCCCGTCGCACGGCCGCGGTGTGGTGGGCCATGTCGTCGATCGTGACGCTGAGCGTGTCGTCGTAGCCGAGCACGACCATGGCCAGCGTGTCGCCGACCAGGACGAGGTCGACGCCCGCGGCGTGGGCCTGCCGGGCGCCGGGCGCGTCGTAGGCCGTGACCATGACGAGCGGCTCGCCACCGTCGCGCACCTTGCGAGCGCGGATGGCCGGGACCGTGTGCGTGCGCATGTGCGCAACCCTCCTTGTCCGTCCAGCGCCCCTCGGCTGCCGGCGGTGAAGGTCACGATACCGGTGTCGCTAGCGTGATCGCCATGCCGCCGCCAGACGTCACACCCCCGCCGTCCGCGCCCGCCCCCGCCACGGGGACGTGCGAGTCGTGCGGCTCGGAGGCCGACGACCTGGCCCCGGTGCACCGGGTCTACGTGACTCCCGCGGCGTGGGACACGGAGGAACGG
>DATFRN010000326.1:0-10722 GCA_035263165.1 Acidimicrobiales bacterium
GGACGCGTTCGCGGCCTACCAGGCGAAGGGTGCCGCCGCCGGGGCGACGGGGGACTGGGGGGCCTGGGCCGACCAGTTCACCGAGGACGCCACCTACATCGAGCACCACTACGGGACGATGCAGGGTCGGGAGGAGATCCGGGCCTGGATCAGCCGGGTGATGGGCACCTTCCCCGGCAACCGCATGCCCACCTTCCCCATCGACTGGTACGTCGTCGACGAGGAGCGGGGCTGGATCGTCTGCCAGGTCGAGAACCGGATGGAGGACCCCGGCGACGGCAGCATCCACGAGGGCGCCAACATCACGATCCTCCACTACGCCGGCGACGGCATGTGGTCCTACGAGGAGGACGTCTACAACCCCGCCGACTTCGCCACCATGGTGGCCGGGTGGCAGCAGCGGGTCGACGAGCTGGCCGGCGGGCGCTAGGCGCGACCCGGTCACTCCGTGGCCGGGCGCCCGAGCCCCGGGGGCTCGCGCCCGGCCAGCAGCCAGCCGGCGGCCGCGGCCGCCAGCGGCAGGCCCACGGCGATGACCGCCAGCTCGGCCACCGGCACGTCGGCCAGCCGGCCCGTGTCGGGCCAGTAGCCGGCGACCAGCGCCACGTAGGCGGTCACCGTCCCGACCACGACCGCGGCCACGGCCAGGCCGCCGGCCGTCGTGGCGGTGATCGCCCGCCGGGTCCGCCCGCCGGCGCCGGCGGCGGCCAGGACGCGCAGGTCGGCCCGTGACTCGCCCCGGATCAGCCCGACCGCCAGCGCCAGGATCCCGAGCGCCAGCAGCACGCCCGCCGCGCTGGCGGCGGCCCGCAGGGACGCCAGCCCCTCCTGCCGGTCGCGGGCCTCGACCGTGAGGCCGGCGTCCGCCGCGGCCCGCCGGGCCGCGGACACCTCGGCGCCGCTGAGCGGCCGGCGTGCGGTCACCAGCCATCCGGCCGGCGCCGCCTCCAGGTGGGCCGCCCGCAGGCCGGCCGCCGTGATCAGCGACCGGGGCGCCGAGCTGTAGTCGGGCAGGTGGACGTGGCGCACGGCGGCGGCCGGCAGCGGTCCCCGCTGCCCGGCCAGCTTCAGCCCGCCGACCAGGTGGGCGGGCGCCCGCTGGGTGGTGAGCAGGTACGTGGTGGGCGCCACCGCCGTGGGGTCGAGCCCGAGCTCGCGCAGCAGCGCCGGTGTGGCCACGTACACGTCGCCGGCGAACCGCAGCGTGTTCGGCCCCACCCGCCGGCCCAGGGCCGCGTACGGGTGCAGGACCTGGAGGTCGCGGCGCACCGACTCGGACGGGGCGATCGCCACCTCCAGCGGGACGGCGGAGCCCCCGACCCGGTCGGCCACCCGCCCGACGGCGGCCCCCAGGCGCTCGACCTCGGCCGGCGATCGCTCGGGCACGGTCTTACCCCCGAGGTCGGGCCCGGCGATGCGGAACAGCAGCTGGCGGTCGGACAGATTGCCCTGGTCGGCGTCGTCGTGGCGGGCGGCCGCCACCCCGACCACCGCCACGGCCAGCCCGAGGCCCAGGCTCGCGGCCGCCAGCGCCGCGCCCGAGCGGGCGGGGTAGCGGGCGACGTCCCGCAGCGCCAGGCGGGCCGCCACCGGCGCCCGGCGCCCGGCGGCGCCGAGGACCCGCACCGCCACCCGGGCCAGGAACGGCACCGCCAGGACGATCGCCACGGTGCCGGCCAGCGCCAGCAGCGCGTTGGCCTGGTCGTGGGCGACGTCGATGCCCCGCCCGAGCGCCAGGGCTCCGCCGGCCAGCAACGCCCCGGCCGCGAGCGCCGACCGCCGCACCGGTCGGGGGAGCGCCGGGCGGGCCGACAGCGCGTCGACGACCGGCACCCGGGACACGGCCCGGGCGGGCCACCAGGCGGCGCCGGCGGCGGCCGCCACGCCGAGCAGGGCACCCCCGGCCACCAGCCACCAGGGGACGTCCAGCCGCCCGATGCGGTGCCCGGCCGCCCCCTCGAACGCCGGACCGACCAGGACCCAGACCACCAGCGCCACGGCGGTGCCGAGCGCGGCGGCCACCGCGCCGGTGGCCACGCCGTCGGCCACGACGGCCAGCCGCAGGTGCCGCCGGCTGGCGCCCACCGCGGCCAGGAGCCCGAGCTGGCGGCGGCGCCGCTGGGCCAGCACGACGAACGCGGCCGCGGCCACCAGGCCGACCAGCAGCATCGCCACCGCCGCGACGACCAGCACGCCGACGGCGGCCGCCGTCTTCTCGGTCTGCCCCCGGGGCTCGACGTCCTCGGCGCCGAGGGCGACGCCCGGGCGGAACCCCCGCACCCGGTCGTCGCTCGCCCGCACGAGGACCGTCAGCGAGTCCGGCGTCCCCGGCGCGTCCGGGGCCGCCAGCGCGAAGTCGTCGTCCAGGTCGCCGGGGTTCTCCACCAGCCCGACGACCCGGGCGGTCTCGCGGCCCAGCCGGACGGTCCCGCCCACCCGGGCGCCGAGGCCGGCGGCCACATCGTTCGTCAGCGCCACCTCGCCGGGGCCGTTCGGCCACGATCCGCGCCGCAGGCGCAGCATGGGCCCGCCGTAGGGCCCGCCGGGCTGCTGGGTGCGGACCTCGACCGGGTCTGATCGCCCGGGGACCGCCACCGCCCGGTGGCCGACGACGTCGATCGTCCCGAACCAGCGCCGGGCCGCCGCCAGGTAGGGGTCGAGCTTGGCGGGGTCGGTGACCTGCACGAACAGCCGGTGGTCGGCCCGCCCGAACTGGGCGTCGCGGGACGGCACCATGTTGTAGGCGGCCGTGGCCCCCAGCACGGCGCCGGCGACGGCCACGGTCAGCAGGGCCGTGACCAGGACGTGCTGGCGCCACTCCCGCCGGAACATGCGCAGCGACCAGCGCACCATCGCCCGGCGGGCGGGCACGCCGCCGCCGGCCCGCCCGCTCACGCCTCGGTCCCGGTGCCGAGCAGGGTGGCTGGGTCCGGGCGGGCGCCGGTGCGGTCGACCATGCGGCCGTCCCGCAGGAACACGACCCGGTCGGCCCAGGCCGCCAGCTGGGCGTCGTGGGTGGCGACGACGGTGGCGACCCCCCGGGCGCCCACGGCCCGGATCAGCCGCATCACGCCCTCGCCGTTGGCCGAGTCGAGCGCCCCGGTGGGCTCGTCGGCCAGCAGCAGCCGCCGCTCGCCCACGACCGCCCGGGCGATGGCCACCCGCTGACGCTCGCCGCCCGACAGCTCGTCGGGGAAGCGGTCGAGCCCCTCGGCCAGGCCGAGGTCGTCCAGCGCGGCCCGGGCGGTGGCGGCGGCCCGCCCCGCGGGAACGCCGTCGAGCTCGAGCGGCAGCGCCACGTTCTCGGCCGCGCTCAGGCCGGCCAGCAGGTTGAAGTCCTGGAAGACGTAGCCGACCTCCCGGCGCCGCAGCCGCTCCCGGCCGCGGCGGCCGAGCGCCGCCAGGTCGCGGCCGCCCACGCGCACGCTTCCCGACGTGGGCTCCTCCAGGCTGCCGGCGATGGTCAGCAGCGTGCTCTTGCCCGAGCCGCTCGGGCCCATGACCGCCACGAACTCGCCGGGCTCGACGGTCAGGTCGACGTCGACCAGCGCGTGCACGGCCGTCGTTCCCTCGCCGTAGGTCTTGGTGACCGCCCGCACGTCAAGGGCACTCATCGCCCCGCCCCGATCCGGCGGGGGAGGCGGGGCCGGGACGTGACCGGGGCCGGCTCGCCCGGGGGCGCCTGGCGCGCCCGGGCCTCGGCGGCGTCGAGCCAGCGCACCACCGCGTCGAGCCGGAACAGCTCGGCGTCGGCCACCAGCCCGAGGCTCACGTCGTCGGGCGAGGCGTCCTCCTTGAGCCGGGTGTACTGCTGCATCAGCTCGACCAGGTGGCGGCGGTGGACCTGCACGACCTCGGCCAGGTCGACGCCGGGCAGCCGCAGGGCGACCAGCACCTTGATGACCAACTCGTCGCGGGGCGGCGCCACGTCGATCGCCGGGGTGCGCAGCCAGGCGTCGAGCTCGTCCCGGCCGGCGCCGGTGATGCGGAAGCCCTTCTGGGGCCCGCCGTCGTCGCCGTCGCCGTCGTCGTCGGAGGTCACCAACCCGTCCCGCTCGAGTCGCTGGAGGGTCTGGTACACCTGCCCGACGTTGAGCGGCCACACCTCGCCGGTGCGGTCCTCGAACTCGGTGCGCAGCTGGAGGCCGTACTTCGGCCCCTCGCTGAGCAGGGCCAGCAGGGCATGTCGCACGCTCATGTCCAGTATGATACTCGGTATATCGAGCGCTGGCTAGACCCCGACGAGCTCGAATCCCACGGAGAGGCGGCCGCCGAAGCGGGCGCCGGTGGCCTCGGCCCCCGAGCGGAGGAACGCCGCCGGGTCGGGGTCGCCCAGGCTGGCCAGGTAGACGGCGTGGCGGCGCAGCGACTCGACGCCCCGGTCGAACGTGGCGGTCACGTCGACCGCATGGGTCGCCCGGGGCGAGGCGACGACGGCCACGTGGCGGACCCCGTGCCAGGGCTCCAGGCCCCCGTCGGCCAGCTCGCGGAACACCCACCGGTTGGCCGCGTCCCGCACGGCGTCGAGCGTCGCCTGCCCGGCCACCCGGTGGTCGGCCATGTTGAGGTGGAACCCGCCGTAGGTCTCGCGGTGGTTGACCGCCAGCACGACGTCGGGGCGGTGGCGGCGGATCGCGGCCGCGATGTCCCGCCGCAGCGGCAGCCCGTACTCGAGCATCCCGTCGGGGTGGTCGAGGAACTCGACCACCTCCACGCCCACCACGGTGGCGCTGGCCCGCTGTTCGGCCACCCGGACCGCGGCGGCCTCGGCCGGGTCCATGCCGTCGATGCCGGCCTCGCCCCGGGTCAGCAGCAGGTAGGCGACCGACCGGCCTTCGGCCGTCCACCGGGCGACGGCGGCGGCCCCGCCGTACTCCATGTCGTCGGGGTGGGCGACGACGGCCAGCGCCCGCTCCCAGTCGTCGGGGAAGGGGGCGAGATCGTCGTCGCCGGTCACGAGCCGGGCGCGCCCTCGATGAGGCGGCGGGCGATGACCTTGAGGCACAGCAACTCGTCGGCGCCCTCGAAGATCGACAGCACCCGGGCGTCGACGAAGTAGCGGCTGACCGCGTACTCCTCGGCGTACCCGTAGCCGCCGTGGATCTGCATCGCCTCCCGGGTCACCCACTCGGCGGCCCGGCAGACGTAGGCCTTCACCATGGCGGCCTCGATCATGCCCCTGCCCTTGGCCATCAGCCGGGCCACCGCGTAGGCGAACTGGCGGGCGCCCTGGATGGTGATCGCCATGCGGGCGAGCTTGGCCTGGGTGAGCTGGAACTGGGCGATGGGCTGCTCGAACACCGAGCGGTCGAGGGCGTACTGGCGGGCCTCTTCGTAGGCGGCCTGCATGACCCCGATGGCCCGGGCCGCCGTCTGGAGCCGCCCGTTCTCGAACCCGGCCATCTGGAGGTAGAAGCCCTTGCCCAGGCCGCCCTCGCCTCCCACCAGGTTCTCGTCGGACACGAACCAGGCGTCGAAGGCGATCTCGTAGGAGTGCATGCCCCGGTAGCCGATGGTGTCGATCGGGCGGCCCTCCATCTTGCCGCCGCCGGGCGCCCCGCCGTCGGCCCCCGCCTCCTGCACGAACTCGAACCCGTGGCCGTCGGCCCGGGCCTTGGGCACGACGAACAGCGACAGGCCCCGGTGGATCTGCGACCGGTCGGGGTCGGTGCGGGCCAGCAGCATGAGGGCGTCGGCGCGGGCGCCGAACGTGCACCACGTCTTGACCCCGTTGACGAGCCAGCCGCCCTCGGTGCGGGTGGCGGTGGTCTTGATGCGGGCCACGTCCGAGCCGAAGTCGGGCTCGGTCACCGCCACCGCCGCCATGACCTCGGCGGAGGCCAGGCGGGGGAGCCACGACTGCTTCTGCTCCTCGGTGCCCCCCTTGACCAGCGCCCGGGTCAGGATCTCGGGCCGGGTGATGAGCGAGCCGCCGACGCCGAGGGAGCCCCGGGACAGCTCCTCGGTGGCCACGACCATGCCCATGTAGTCGCTCTCTCCGCCGGCCGCGAACCCGCCGTACTCCTCGGGGACCGACAGCCCGAAGGCACCCAGCTCGGCCAGGCCGCCGATGATGTCCTCGGGAATGTCGGCGTTCTGGCGGTGGATGTGCTCGGCGACCGGGCGGATCTTGTCGTCGGCGAAGCGGCGGAAGGTGTCCTGCACCAGCTCGAAGTCGTCGTCGAGGTGGCGGGGCCCCGGCCCCTCGATCGAGGCCAGGAAGGCGGGGTCGCGGTAGGCGGCGACGAAGGGGTACGCGTCGTCGAGCGCCCCCGGCTCGATGCCCCACGCCGCGTCCCGGCCGTAGATCCGGCCGGCCACGTCGGCCACGGCCTCGGCGGCGAAGGCGCAGGTGATGCGCGCCTCCTCGTCGCCCTTGGCCCCGTAGTCGAGCAGCGTGCGGGCGGTCTCGACCGCGGCGGCCGCGTGGGCCAGGTCGTAGGCCACGACCTGGTCGCGGTCGACCGAGCCGTGGGCGGCCAGGTGGGCGAGCCCGCCCTGGACGACGTCCCGGGCCGCCTCGATGGCGGCGGCGGCAGCGGAGAGATCGGGCGCGCTCATGGCGCGACAAGGTAGACGGGGCGACCTCAGCTGGTCAGGTTGCCGACGAACTCGTCGGTCACGTCGACCGACTGCGCCGGGATGTCGACCTTGATCGACGGCGAGCCGTAGTCGTAGAGGTCCATGGTGGTGCGGACCGCCATCGAGCCGCTTCCTCCCTCGCCCCCGCCCAGCGAGCCGAGCAGCTTCGACATGTCCATGTCGAGCACCAACCGGCGGACGTGGGCGTCGTCGTCGACCCACACCTCGATCGGCATCTTCAGGTCGCGCAGGGAGTCGAGGATGGCCTTGCCCTCGGCCGGCACGCTCGAGCCGAGCGACCCGAAGTAGTCGTCGATGTTCACGCCCTGGCCGGCGAGCAGCTTCTCGAAGGTGAGGGTGGCCCCGAGGCCGTGGACCTTGTCGCCCCGGACGGTGTCGGTGCCGAGGTCGTGGGGGTCGTCGGCGTCCTTGACGACCTTGAGCAGGGCGCCGGGATCGGACCCCTGTCCTCCGGCCTGGCTCATCAGCCGGCCCATCGCCTTGTCCTCGCCGAGGGCGCCGAGGTCGATGCGGCCCCACTGATCGCCGAGGGCGGCGAACGCCCCGAACGGCCCGGGCACGCTGGACGACCCGCCCAACTTGTCGGCCAGGGTGGCGAACACCGGGGCCCGCATGTAGAGCGTCTTGCCGTCGGTGACCATCTGCATCGTGAGGTCGCCGCCGAGGTCTGACACGCCCGGCATGCCCTTGTACAGGCCGCCCATGTCCATCGTCAGCGACGACGCCTTGCCCTTGCGCACGCCGGTGATGAAGTCATCGCCCCCCATGTGCTGGCCCATGGCGTCGATGTTCACGCCCTCGCTGAACCGGTAGGCCTGGGCCTCGGAGCGGGCGACGGCCTGGCCGAGGTAGTCGGCCGTGGCCTCGAACTCGGGTGAGCGGCCGTCGTCGCCGGTGCGCACGTCGAATCCGGCGTCGGACGCCTTCTGCGCGCAGGCGGTGGCCCCGGCGGCCAGGACGAGGGCGAGGGCGGGAAGGAGCGCCAGGCGCCGGCCCCGGAGCCGCGCGGCGGTGGTCGGTGCGGTGGTCGTGTCCGCCATGGCCGCAGGCTAGGCGCGATCGGTCACCCCGCCGTCGCGGGGCAACGTCAGCCGGACCCGAACCGGTCGGTGACGTCCACCGCGTCGAGCGGCTCGCCCACGGAGATCGCCTCGCCGCCGTAGTCGTAGAGGTCGGTGACCGTCCGGACCGCCGGCGAGTCGACGGTCTCGATGCGGCGGACCCGGTCGTGGGTGTCCACCCACACCCGGACGCGGGCGCCGTGCAGCGTGGCGCCCACGCCTCGGACGGCGACGCCGCGCACCGTGCCGGCGCCCAGGTCCCGGACGCCCCCCGCACCCCGCAGCCGGGCGACCAGGTGGCGGGGGTCGCCGCCGGGGAGCCCGAGGGCCTGGAACGTCGGCTCCTCGTCCGGGCCGACGGCGATGCGGCCCCAGCGGTCGCCGAGGTCCGCGAGCACACCGAGGGGCCCGGCGTCGACCGGGTCGTCGATCCCCGCGAGCGCGGCGAACATCGGGGAGTGGACATAGACGGCGCCGGGCACCACGACGACGGACAGGGTCGTGTCCGCGCCGGCGAGGGCCGGGGATCGGGGCCGGCCGACGGACGTCGGGTCGGCGTCGAGCGTGAGCGCCGCCCGGTCGCCCGCCACCTCGCCCTCGGCCGCGAACGTGCGGGAGCCGGCGTCCTGCACCGGCCCGACGCGGACTGTCATCGCGACCCGGTAGGGCTCGGCCGCCGACCGGTGGGCGGCGCGGGCCAGGTAGGCGGGCGTGGCCGCGAAGTGCGCGGAGGTGCCGGCCAGCCCGTCGGCCGTGCCCCGGCCGGCCGGCTGGGCGCAGGCCGTCGCGATCGCCCCCAGTGCGGCGATCGCCACCACCAGCGTGCGTGCGTTCATGCCCGGGCCTCCGGTTCCCGTCCGGCGCCAGTGTGCCCCACGGTCTGGCCGGGCGCGGGCCGCGTCCCTAGCGTGTCGGCCATGGCAACGATCGACCGCCCGTTCGGCCGGCACTACGAGGACTTCGAGGTCGGCGACGTGTACCGGCACTGGCCCGGCAAGACGATCACCGAGTACGACGACCACCTGTTCTGCATGATCACGATGAACCACCACCCGCTGCACACCAACCAGTGGTACGCGGAGAACGAGTCGGTGCAGAAGCAGAACGTGGTCGTCGGCAACCTCGTGTACTCGCTGGTGCTCGGGATGTCGGTGCCCGACGTGAGCGGGGCGGCCGTGGCCAACCTGGAGGTCGAGTCGCTCAAGCACGCCAAGCCGACCTTCCACGGCGACACCATCTACGCGGTGACCCGGGTGGTCGGGAAGAAGGAGACGTCCGACGGCCGGCGGGGGATCATCACCGTCGAGACCAAGGGCATCAACCAGCGGGAGGAGGAGGTCTGCTACTTCCGCCGCCGGCTGATGGTGTGGAAGCGGGAGCACGCCCCCGCCCGCCTGTACCCCTACGACGACACCGTCTTCGCGGACGAGTAGGGGCCGGCCGTGCGCATCCTGGCCCTCGGGCCCGTCGGTCGCGGTGTCGACATCGACGCCTGGGGCAGCCACGGCGTGACCCTCGGGCCGGTCGCCCGGGTGGTCGAGGGCTCGGTGGGCGGCTCGGGCGGTGGCGTCGGCCCCACGTCCGTGGCCCTGATCCGCATCGACCCCGGCGGCGGGCTGGGCCGCCACCCCGCGGCGACCTGGCAGGTCTTCTGCGTGGTCTCCGGCCACGGCTGGGTCACGGGCGCCGACGGCGCCCGCGTGCCGCTGGGCGAGGGCGAGGCCGCCGTGTGGGAGCCGGGCGAGGCCCACGAGTCCGGCAGCGACACCGGCATGGTGGTCTGCCTCGTCGAGTCGGCCGTCGACCCGGTGGTGGGCCTGCCGTAGGACGTCCGCGGATGTCGGCCTGGGACGAGGTGGCGGACCGCTCCGGCGCGCTGGCGGAGTGGCGGCGGGTGCTGCGGCCCGGCGGGCGGCTGGCGGTGTAGTCGCAGGCCGGCCCCGCTCCGGGCGAGCCCGACGTGAACGGCACGCTGCCGCGCGAGTTCTTCCCCCGGCCGGCGCCCGGCGCCCGCGCCCGCCGGCTGGCGCTGCCCCGGCCCCCGGCCGAGCCGCCGGACCTGGCTGCCACCTGCATCGCCGCCGGGTTCGCCGGCGCCGAGGTCACCGACGGGCCTGAACCGCTGGACGTCACTTGTCTTCTACTTGTATTATCGACGGTATGCCTGCGCAGATCAACGACGCGGCCCTCGGGTTCGACCACAACGCCGGGGCCTACGAGGCCGCCCGGCCCTCCTACCCGGCCGAGGCCGTGGCCCACATCGTCGGGCGCGGGGCGATCGGCCCCCGGGCCCGGGTGCTCGACCTGGCGGCCGGCACCGGCAAGCTGACCCGCCTGCTCGTCCCCACGGGGGCCGAGGTCGTGGCCGTCGAGCCCGTGGCCGCCATGCGCGACCAGCTCACCGCCCTGCTCCCCGGCGTGGAGGCGCTCGACGGCACCGCCGAGGCCCTGCCGCTCGGCGACGGGTCCGTCGACGCGGTCACCGTGGCCCAGGGCTTCCACTGGTTCGACGCCCCCGTCGCCCTGGCCGAGATGCGCCGGGTGCTCCGCCCCGGTGGGCACCTGTTCCTGGTGTGGAACGTGCGCGACCGGTCGGTCGACTGGGTGCGGCGGTTCGGCGACCTGCTGGTCGACGGCCCCGACGCCGTGCGGCCCTACGACAGCTACTACGACGTCGACTACCCGGGCATCGTGGCCGCGGCGGGCGGCTTCACCCCTGTCGAGTACTGGGCCCACGACTGGGAGCAGCCCTGCGACCCCGACCTGCTGGTGGCCCGGGCCGAGTCGGTCAGCGTGGTCGGCAGCCTGCCCCCGGCCCAGAAGGAGATCGTGCTCGACCGCATCCGCGACCTGGCCCGCACGCACCCCGACCTCGCCGGGCGGGCCCGCTTCCCCTTCCCCTACACGACGCGTGTCTACCGCTGCGCCGCCGCCTGAGAACGACCCCCGGGTGGCACCCGCGGCCGCCCGCTTCGGCGACGTGGCCGCCACCTACGAGCGGGCCCGGCCGACCTACCCCGCCGAGGTGCTGGCCGTGCTGGCCGACCGGGCCGGGGTG
>DATFRN010000327.1:0-12747 GCA_035263165.1 Acidimicrobiales bacterium
AGGCCGGGGCGGCCTCGGCCCTGCGGGCCGTCCCTTGACTGCCCTCGGCCGCGGCGCCTGGCGGCCCTCGCCAGTGGTAAGGCGCCTCATTTGTCGTTTCGTTTGTGCGTGGCCCGGATCGTCCCAGCCCGACCCGAACGACGCAACCGCACTTGTGACACAAAGAGTGACGATAACGCGGAGAGTGGTCAGTCGCCCATTTCGCCCAGGCGGGCCTCGGACTCGTCGGCCGCCCAGGAGAACACGCCCTTCGACATCGTCGACAGCTCCTCCCCCGCCCGCTGGGCGTACACCTCGGCCCGCACCCGGTGGACGCCCGCGTCGTCCGGCGCCGCCTGGGCCGCCAGCTCGGCCAGGTGGCCGGCCAGCCGCAGGTCGCCCGCCTCGGCCAGCGCCGCCGCCCGGTCGGCCAGCACGCCCGGCCCGCCGGCCAGCGCCGCCAGCTCCCGGGCCAGGTCCGCCTCGGGGGCCGGCTTGAGGTGGGCCGGGTTGCCGTCGTACCACCCGCCGTACAGCCGCCAGACCGTGCGCACCACGAACTCGGGCTCGTCGTAGACCGGCCGCAGGTAGGGCCGCCCCAGCAGCGCGTCGGGGGCCCGCACCGTGTGGACGATGTCGTCCAGCCGGGCGCCGGCGTTCATCATCTCCAGCGTGGCGTCGACCAGGTGGTCGAGCAGGTCGGCCGTGTCGGTCAGCGCCTGGCGCACCCGGTCCGCCCCGGCGATCGGCCAGCCGTGCCCGGGCAGCAGCAGCTCGGCGTCGAGGGCCACCATCTCCCGCAGCGCCTGGGCCCACTCCCGGGGGTAGCGCTGCACCTTCTGGGGGTTGCCGCAGTTGGGCGACGCCCAGATGAACAGGTCGCCGGTGCACAGCGCCCGCCGGCCCGGCACCCAGATCCACGTGTGGTCGTCGGTCTCGCCCTTGCCGTGGTGCAGCTCGAACAGCTCGCCGCCCACCTCGACGTCGTGGCGGAGCCGGTAGGTCTCGTCCGGGTAGCGGTAGGTGGTCGGCCACCGGAACTGGGGCAGCTTGAACTGCCGGGCGTTGATGACGCCGTTGTAGCCGGCGGTGAGCTTGTAGCGGTCGAAGCGGGCCGGGACCAGCTCGTGGGCCACCACCCGGGGGGCGCGCCGGCCGTCCCGCTCCGCCTCGGCCTCCCAGGGCCCCATCCCGAAGACGTGGTCGATGTGGCCGTGGGTGTAGATCGCGGTGTCCAGCGGCAGCGGGCTCCAGCCCCGCACGCTGCCGTGGTTGGACTCGGCCAGCATCACGTTGCCGGTGTCCACCAGCACGAGCGCGCCGTCGGTGGCGAAGGCGCTGACGTTGCCGAAGGCCGGGATGAAGGCGATGCCCGGCGCCACCTCGTCGAGGGCGGCGGTCGAGGTCACGGGGTGCACCTCCCCGACCTCCACCTCCCCCCGCCACAGCCGGTCGGTCAGGTCGAGGACGTCACCCATGGTGGTGACACTAGTGACGACCGGGGATCAGGCCGCCAGGTCGTCGCCGTCCTCGTCGTCGTCGGCACCGGCCAGCGCGGGGGCCGCCGCCCGCCGCCGGAACTGGCGCGAGACGAGCTCGAGCAGCCCCGCGGCCGACACCGCCAGCAGGATGCCGAGCCCGGTCGCCAGCAGCGTCTGGTCGTGGAACGTGCTGCCGCCGATGTAGCCGAGCGCCACCGCGAAGCCGGCCCACAGGGTCCCGGCCAGGATCGTGGTCGGGGTGAACCGGCGGAGCGGGTACTCGGTGCGGCCGGCCATGAACGTCCCCGCCGTGCGGCCGCCGGGCACGAAGCGGGCCACGATCAGGACGGACGGTCCCCGCCGCTCGAGCTGCTCGCCGGCCCAGGCCTGGAGCCGCTCGACCTTGGACCTGCGCCGGTCGCGGCCCCGGGGTTGGGGCCGGCCCCGCTGGGTCCAGCGGCCGATGCCGTAGGACATGTGGTCGCCGAGCACGGCCCCGACGGCGGCCGCCGCCACCAGCGGGACCGGGTGGAGCCGGCCCTGCCAGGCCAGGACCCCGCCGAGGATGACGACGCTCTCGCTGGGGAGCACGGGAACGATGACGTCGAAGGCCGCGAGGGCCAGGACCAGGAGGTACGTGAGTGCGGCCAGCTCCGCCAGCAGGTCGAGGGTGATCACCGTGACGTCCTCATGTGGAGACCGTACGGGATCGCGCTTGCAGATTGGATGCAGCCCGCTGGCGTCTGGGGGTGGGGCTAGCCCCACCACGTGTCAGCGCGGGGCGAGGTCGCGCACGGCCTGGTCGGCGTCGATGCCGAAGGGCAGCAGGGCCAGCGCCGGGGTGTCGACCCCGTTGTCGATGTAGCGCTGGACGTGCTCGCGGCACTTCTCGGGCGGGCCCCACACGATCAGTTCGTCGACCACGTCGTCGGGGATGGCGGCCGCCGCGCCCCGCCGGTCGCCCTCCTTCCACAGCCGCCACATGTCGGCCAGCCGGTCGCCCCGGCCCAGCCACTCGTGGAAGGCGGCGTAGACCGGCACGTTGAGGTAGGCGGCGATGGCGTAGCGGCCCATGCCCCGCACCGTGTCGGCGTCGTCGGTGGGGGCGACGAAGATGCGGGCCACGATCTCCCGGGGCGCGCCCCCGGCGGCCTCGTGGTCGATGGGCGCCACCGTCGACACGTCGTCGGCCGACAGCCAGTTGATGATGGCGCCGTCCGACTCGCGCCCGGCCAGGCGCAGCATCCCCTCCCGCAGGGCCGCCACCAGCACCGGCACCGGCTCCTCGGGCACGGCGCCCAGCCGGTAGCCCCGGATGGAGAAGGTGTCGAACTCCTGGGTCACCTTCTCCCCCGCCAGGGCCTGGCGCAGGAAGCGGACGATGTCGCGGGTCTTCTGGTAGGGCTGGTCGAAGGGGATGCCGTTCCAGCGCTCGACGATCACGTTCGACGAGGTGCCCACGCCCAGCACCACCCGGCCCGGCGCCGCCTGGGCCAGCGACCCGACGCTCTGGGCCAGGCAGGCCGGCCCCCGGGTGAAGGCGGGGACGATGGCGGTGCCGAGGCGCAGCGACGGCGCCCACACGGAGGCCAGCACCAGGGGGGTGAACGCGTCGCCGCCGTCGGACTCGGCCGACCAGGCGTCGGTGTAGCCGAGGTCGGCCAGCTCGACGAACCGGTCACGCTGGGCGTGGAGCGGGCCCCCGCCGAAGGGGATGGTCATGCCGTAGCGCTGCATGACGGGATCGTGTCACACCGGCCGCTCGAAGGCCTGCGACGCGAGCTGTTCGGCCATGGCGGCGTCGACCATCCGCACGATCGTCGACTGGCTGGCGGTGGCCAGCAGCGTGCCGTCCTCGGCCCACAGGTGGACGGCGCCGTGGCCGAAGCCGTGGGCCACGGCGTGGACCCGGATGTCGAGCAGCACCCACTCGGTCGGCACCAGCCGGTAGACCCGCAGCGTGTTGTCCAGGCTGTTGCTGCCGCCGAGACGGCCCAGCGCCTGGCCGATGCCGAACGGGACGTAGTCGCCGAGGATGGCCAGGCTGGCGCCCGAGGACACCTCCAGCAGGTCGGGCATGCGGGCCCACAGGGTCGAGCGGCCGTCGGGGCTGGGGTTGCCGGCCACCTCCTCCCAGGGCCGGGCGTCGGCCAGCCGGACGTCGATGCGGTCCATGATCGACTCGATGCCGGGGACGCGGGGGCCCCGCACCTCGCAGGCCTCGGGCGGGGGCACGTCGGGGCGCTCGACCCAGACCCCCTCGGTCTCCATCTCCCGGGTGCCGAGGGCGGCGTTGACGGTGAGGATCTCGCTGTCCGCCACGTGGCCCACCGCCCGGCCCTGGGTGATGCTGCGGCCCTGGACGGCCAGGGTGACGTCGATGTCGAGCATCGACGGCGGGTGGGCGTAGGACAGGTACTGGGCGGTGGCCCAGATGACCGGGCGGCCGCTGGCGGCCTCGAGGGCGGCGATGGCGGCGCCGAGGCCGCACCCGCCGAACAGGAACGGGCCCACGGTGGAGATGCCCGGGGTCACGGGCAGGACGAACCGCATGGGGTTGTGCGTGGGCCGGAGGCCGAGCCAGGTGCGGGCGTCCATGGGCGGGGACTGTAGGCGGGGGCCGCGAGGCTGCCGAACTGCGTCTTGGTGCAGACTGCGCCCATGAGTGACGAACCGTGGCTTGGGGATGCCTGCTCGCTGGTCGATGCGTTCCGCTCCGGGGAGCGGACGCCGGCCGGCGAGCTCGACGCGGTGCTGGGGGCGATCGAGCGCAGCCGGCTGGCCGCGTTCCCGTTCCTGGCCGTGGAGGCCGCCCGGGCGGCGGCCGCCGCTGCCGACGTGGCGCTGCCGTTCGGGGGCGTGCCGGTGGGGATCAAGGAGCTGCAGCCGGTCGAGGGCTGGCCGCACACCGAGGCCAGCCTGGTGTTCGCCGACCGCATCGCCGCCGAGACCGCGACGATGGTGTCCCGCCTCGACGACGCGGGGGCCGTGCGGGTGGGGCAGACGGCGGCTAGCGAGTTCGGCGGGCTCAACATCGGCATCACCAAGCTGCACGGGATCACCCACAACCCCTGGCAGCACGGCCGCACACCGGGCGGGTCGTCCGGCGGGTCCGCGGCGGCGGTGGCCGGCGGGCTGGTGCCGCTGGCGACCGGGGGCGACGGCGGGGGGTCGATCCGCATCCCGGCCGGGTTCTGCGGGCTGGTGGGGATGAAGGGGACGGCGGGGCGCATCCCCCGCGGCCCCCGGACCGAGATCACGCCCCTCACCGTGGTCAACGGCTGCCTGGCCCGGTCGGTGCGGGACGTGGCCCGCTACTACGACTGCTGCGCCGGCTACGACGCCCGCGACCCCTACTCCCTGCCGACGGTCGAGGGGTGGGAGCGGGACCTCGGGACCAGGTCGCTGGCGGGCCTGCGGGCGGTCATCGCCCCCGACCTGGGCAGCGCCGTGGTGCGGCCCGAGGTGGCCGCGGCGGTGGTGGCCGCAGGCGAGGCGCTGGCCCGGGACGCCGGGCTGCGGCTGGTCGACGTGCCGGTGCAACTGCCGGGCGTGGGGTTCGAGTGGGCGATCTCCAACACCGTCCAGCTGCGGCGGGACCTGGGCGACGCCTGGCCCGACTGCAAGGACGACATGACGACGGAGATGGCGTTCATCGTCGACCTGGCCGGGCAGGTGTTCGACCTCGACCTGGCGGCCCGGTGCGAGCTGCAGCGGACCGAGGCCAACGAGCGGATGGCGGCCGTGTTCGACCAGGCCGACCTGATCATCTGCGCCACCAACCCCGACGTGGCCTTCCCGGCGGACGTGACGCTGAGCACCCGGGTGGGCGGGCTGGCGGTGGGGCCGGAGAATGCCGGGGCGCTGACCATCCCGGCCAACGTGGTCGGGAACCCGGCCATCTCGATCCCGGCGGGGACGGTGGACGGGCTGCCGGTGGGGATGCAGGTGATCGCCCGCCACCACCAGGACGCGGTGCTGCTCGACCTGGCCCGGGTGGTGGAGCGGGAGCGGCCGTGGCCGCTGGTGGCGCCCAGCGCCCCCCTCTGACCCAAACTGTCACACCCCCTCCCGATACTGGGGGCATGACGCAGCTCAGCCTCATCGACACCCCCTCCCCCTGGCGCCTCGACGACCACACCCGCGAGGTCGGGCGGGCGGGCATCGCCCGGGCCCGGGCCGCACTGTGCGCCGGCCTGTCCGGCACGGCGCCCGACCCGCCCCCGTCGGGGCGGGGCCACCCCGCCCGCGGGGCGCCCGCTCGCCGCCGCCGCCGGGCGGGGTCCGACGACCGCCCCGCCGCCGCGGCGTGACCATGGCGTCTCCGATCGGACATCCGGGGCTAGCTTTCTCTGCCGATGAGCATCCTCGGTTGGATCGTGGTCGGGCTGGTGGCGGGCGTCCTCGCCCAGTGGGTGACGGGCTCCCCGGGCCGCGGCTGCCTGGCCACGATCGCGGTGGGCATCGTCGGCGCCCTCATCGGCGGCACCCTCTGGGGCCTGGCCACGGGCGACAAGGAGGTCCTCAACGACTTCGACCTCGGCTCCATCGGCGTGGCCTTCCTCGGCTCGGTGGTGCTCCTCCTCATCCTGGAAGCCCTCCGCCGCGCCCCACGCCACTGACCGCCCGCGGCTCCGGGGCCGTCCGGCCGCGGGGTGAACGCCGGGTGGCCGGCGGGCCTGACAACGGGTCCGCCCTCCCCGTAGCGTGACGCCCATGTCCGAGGTCGTGATCGTCGAAGCCGTCCGCACCCCGATCGGCCGCCGCAACGGCGGGCTGTCGACCGTGCACCCCGCCGACCTGCTGTCCGGCGTCCTCACCGAGCTGGTCGACCGCTCGGGCGTCGACCCGGCGGCCGTGGGCCAGGTCGTCACCGGCTGCGTCAGCCAGGTGGGCGAGCAGTCGTTCAACATCGGGCGCACCGCCTGGCTCAGCGCCGGGCTCCCGCTCACCACGGCCGCCACCACCGTCGACACCCAGTGCGGCTCGTCCCAGCAGGCCACCAACGTCGCCACCAGCCTGGTCGGCGCCGGCGTGGTCGACATCGCCGTCGCCTGCGGGGTCGAGCTCATGTCCCGGGTGCCGATCGGCTCCAACTCCAACCGCAAGCTCGGCCTCGGCGTCCCCATCCCCAAGGCCTACTTCGGCCACTACGAGTTCACCTCCCAGTTCGAGGGCGCCGAGCGCATCGCCGACAAGTGGGGCATCACCCGGGCCGACACCGACGCCTTCGGGCTCGCCTCCCAGCAGCGGGCGGCGCAGGCGTGGGCCGAGGGCCGGTTCGACACCCAGGTGGCGCCGGTCGACGCCCCCGACGTCGACGAGGAGGGCCAGCCCACCGGCACGACCCACCGCGTCGAGCGCGACGAGGGCTTGCGCGACACCACGGCCGAGGCGCTGGCCAACCTCAAGCCGGTGGCCCGGCCCGAGGGCGTCCACACCGCGGGCAACTCGTCCCAGATCAGCGACGGCGCGGCCGCCGTCCTCGTCATGACCGCCGAGCGGGCCGCCGAGCTCGGCCTCACCCCCCGCGCCCGCGTCGTCGACACCTGCCTGGTGGGCGTCGACCCGGTGCTCATGCTCACCGGCCCGATCGACGCCACCCAGCGGCTGCTCGACCGCACCGGCATGGCCATCGGCGACATCGACGTGTTCGAGATCAACGAGGCGTTCGCCTCGGTCGTCCTCGCCTGGCAGCGAGAGCTGGGCGCCGACCCCGAGAAGACCAACCCCAACGGCGGCGCCATCGCCCTCGGCCACCCGCTCGGCGGCACCGGGGCGTTCCTCGTCACCAAGGCCGTCCACGAACTCGAGCGGGCCGACCGGCAGACCGCCCTCGTCAGCATGTGCTGCGGCGGCGGGCTGGGCACCGGCACCATCATCGAGCGCATCTGACACCCGCGCCCCCCGGGCGCCCTCGCGGCCACGTGCCGCCTCCAGAGATCCCTCGGCATCGGGAGGGCACGTGTCCCAGTTCCTGCGCGCCGCCGGCGCGCTCGTCTCCGCCGCGCTCGCCGCGGCGCTCACCCTGGCGGTCTGGCCGTCCCCGGGCGGTGCGGCGCGCTCCTCCGGCGGGCCGCCCGGCGCGGGCCGGGTCGTGCGGGTCGTCGACGGCGACACGGTCGTCGTCGCCCTGGCCGGCGGCCCCTCCGCCGGGGGGCCGGTCCGGCTCATCGGCATCGACACGCCCGAGACCGTGGCGCCCAACCGGCCGGTCGAGTGCTACGGACCCGAGGCATCGGCCCGGCTCAAGCACCTCCTCCCGCCGGGCACGGCGGTCCGCCTGTGGCGGGACGTCGAGCCCCGCGACCGCTACGGGCGCCTGCTCGCCTACGTCCAGCGCCGGCGCGGCGCCCTGTTCGTCAACGCCGACCAGGTCACGGCCGGCGCCGCCATCGCCAAGGCGTTCCCGCCCAACACCGCCCTCCGGGCCGACCTCGAGGCCGCGGAGGCCGGGGCCCGGGCCGCCGGGCGCGGGCTGTGGGGAGAATGCGGCGGCGCCGATGTGCCGATG
The DNA here is from genome assembly GCA_035263165.1 of Acidimicrobiales bacterium. GTDB lineage: Bacteria > Actinomycetota > Acidimicrobiia > Acidimicrobiales > VFJN01 > ZC4RG19. Next base: position 7,975 of record DATFRN010000327.1, read on the forward strand.
CGCCAGTAGCCTCGGCCCGGATGGTCTCGCTGGCAGAACGCCTCGGCTTCGGCGCCGACGACCGGGTGGTGATCGTGACCTGCGACGACCTCGGGTCCAGCCACGCCGCCAACGTCGGCGTGTACGAGGCGCTGCGGGACGGGATCGCCACCAGCGCGTCGCTCATGGTCCCGTGCCCGTGGGCCCGCGAGGCGGCCGCCCGCTACCGGGGCGAGGACGTCGGCGTCCACCTCACCCTCAACGCCGAGCACGACCTCTACCGTTGGGGGCCGGTGACCCACGCACCGTCGCTGCTCGACGGCGACGGCGGCTTCCCCCGGACCACCGAGGACCTGTGGGACCACGCCGACCTCGACGAGACCCGCCGCGAGCTGCGGGCCCAGGTCGAGCGGGCGATCCTGTGGGGCTTCGACGTCAGCCACCTGGACAGCCACATGGGCGCGCTCCAGCAGAAGCCCGAGTTCTTCGACGTCTACCTCGACCTGGCGGTGGACTTCGGCCTGCCGATCCGCCTCACGGGGCCGGACACGGAGCGCACGGTCGGCTTCCCGTTCCGCAAGCTGGCGGCCGAGGAGGGCGTGGTCTACCCCGACAACTTCACCTATGTCCACGGCGTAGGCGGCCGCCGAGCAGTGGAACGCGCCGCCCACAACCTCCCCCCGGGCGTGACGGAGATCCACGTCCACCCGGCGGTCGACACCCCCGAGCTACGGGCCCAGACCCCCGACTGGTCGGCCAGGGTGGACGACCACGACCTGGTGGTCAACGACCACAGCCTCCGCACGGTCCTCCAACGAGCGGGCGCCCACCTCCTCGGCTTCCGCGCCCTCCGCGACCTCCAACGCCGAGGCTGACCACCCCGCGACCCACCAGCCCCTCTCGCCCGGCCCGCCAACACCCGGGCACACGACCCACATCCCGGCCGCCGGGTCCCCCGACCCGACGCCGCTCACCCCGCCGTCCGGTCCACCAACCCCTCGCCCGGCCGGCCAACACCCGGCACCACGACCCGCACCCCGCCGTCCGATCCGCCAACTCCGGGCAGCGGAACTCACCAGCCCAAAGCCCACCACCCACACCCCGAACACCAGCCCCTCGCCCGGCGGCCAACACCCGGCACCACGACCCACGCCCCGGCCGTCCGGTCCCCCGAGCCGACGCCGGTCAGCCCGCCGTCCGGTCCGCCAGCGCCCGGGCGGCGGTGCGGTAGGCCGGGGTGGCCGTCATCGCCAGGAGGCGGAGCAGCGCCCGCTGGTCGCCGGCGGTCTTGGCCCGGCCCTGCATGAACGCCGCCGACAGCTCCAGTTCGCCGCTGGCCACCGCCTTGGCCACCGCCAGCGGCTCGGTCAGCGCCACCAGCGGCAAGCCGCCGGGCACCGCGTCGTCGGGGTCCAGCGCCCGGCCGCCCCGGCCGCCCCCGACCGCCCGGCCGTCGGCGAAGTCGAGCCACCAGACCACGTCGCCGCCCGCGGCCCCGGTCACCACCACCTGCAGCCGGCCCGACGCCCCCGGTCGCTCCGGCAGGGCGGCGCATGCCGCCTGCCAGGCCGCGACCCACTCCTCGCTCAGGAACTCCACGGCCCCCGCCCCGACCGGCCCGGTCAGGACCGCCGGGTGGCCGGGCTGCGCACCCCGGCGAACAGGTCGGTCTCCGGCCCGTCCCCGTTGGTCCCGTCGGCCACCAGGCTCCGGGCCAGCGTGTAGTCGTCGTAGGGGTGGATCGACGCCTGCTCGTCCCGCGGCAGCCCGAACCAGAACGGCGACTTCGGGTCGATCTGGGTCTCGTGCGCCAGCAGCGCGTCCAGCCGGGCGTCGGTGTAGCCGGAGATGTCGATCGACGTGGTGATCCGCTCCTCCGCCGCCACCGGTCGCCGCTCGAACCACTCCTTGCTGAACGGCGACTCCAGCCCCAGGTCGAGGAACCGCTGGTGGGTCGCCTCCATGCGCTTGCGCGACCACATCGTGTAGTACATCTTCAGCGGCTGCCACGGGTCGCCCGCCTCGGGGTAGGCGTCGGGGTCACCGGCCTTGTCGAACGCCACGACCGAGATGTCGTGCACCCGCAGGTGGTCCGGGTGCGGGTAGCCCCGCTGGTCGTCGCCGTAGGTGACGATGACCTGCGGCCGCTCCCGCCGGATGACCTCGACCAGCCGCCCGACCGACTCCTCGATCGGGGCGTTGGCGAACGCCTCGGGGTGGGCGTTGGGCGGGGTGTCGGGCATGCCCGAGTCCCGGTAGCCGAGCAGCACGACCTCGTCGTAGCCGATGATCGCCGCCGCCCGGTCGAGCTCGCGCCGGCGCACGGCGGCGATGTCGTCCTTGATCTCGGGCCGGTCCATCGCCGGGTTGAGGATGTCGCCGGCCTCACCCCCGGTGCAGGTCACCAGCACGGTCCGCACCCCCTCGGCGTGGTAGCGGGCGACCGTGCCCGCCCCCTTGGACGCCTCGTCGTCGGGATGGGCGTGCACGGTGAGCAGGCAGAGCGGGGTATCGGCCATCGCCGGACCACGTTATCGGCCCGAATCCGCCGTCCCGGCGAGGTATCCGGGCCTCCGCACGGAGATACCATTCTCGACAACGGAACGGCCCGATGTGGCCGCAGGTGAGCCGAGGCGGTACACCCGATGGACTCTCCGGAGCAGTGGCGCTGGCTGTGGCTGGTCGCCGCGGGCTTCTTCGCCGTGGCGGAGATGCTCACGCCGGTGTCCTTCTTCATGGCGCCGTTCGCTCTGGGGTCCTTCGTCGCCGCCATCCTCGCCTTCGCCGGGGTGAGCGTCCCGATCGAGTTCGTCGTCTTCCTGGTCGTGTCGATCGCCACCCTCATCGCCCTGCGCCCGCTCTCCCGCCGGCTCGACCGTACGGTCATCGACCACCGGGTGGGGTCGCGCCGCCTGCTCGGGCGGTCGGCCACCGTGCTCAGCGCCATCCCCGCCGGCGACGAGGTCGGCATGGTGCGGGTGGACCGCGAGGAGTGGCGGGCCCAGTCGGTCGACGGCGCGCCCATCCCCGCGGGCGCCCAGGTCAAGGTGGCCGACGTCGTGGGCACCCGGGTGATCGTGACCGTGACCGCCCCCCCACCCGAGGTCGACGACGGCGACGGGGCCGCCGCCGAGCCCGAACCCGATCCCGACACCGCCGACCCGCCCCCCACGGATTCCGCCCGTTAGGAGCGCCCGCCGTGACCTACTTCGTCATCTTCCTGGTCGTGCTGATCGTCCTGCTGGTGTACGTCATCGCCGGCGTCAAGGTGGTCCGGCCGTACCAGAAGGGCCTGATCGAGCAGCTGGGCAAGTACAAGGAGACCGTCGACCCCGGCCTGCGCCTGGTCATCCCCTTCATCCAGACCCTGCGGACGGTCGACATGCGCGAGCAGGTCGTCGACGTGCCGCCCCAGGAGGTCATCACCTCCGACAACGTGGTGGTGTCGGTCGACGCCGTCATCTACTACGAACCGACCGAGCCCCAGCGGCTGGTCTACAACGTCGCCAACTTCATGGTGGCGGTGACCAAGCTGGCCCAGACCAACCTGCGCAACGTGGTCGGCGACATGCAGCTGGACGAGGCGCTGACGTCCCGGGACAAGATCAACCTCGAGCTGCGGGAGATCCTCGACGACGCCACCGACAAGTGGGGCGTGCGGGTGGGCCGGGTGGAGATCCAGCGCATCGACCCGCCGCCCGACGTCATGCACTCGATGCACGAGCAGATGAAGGCCGAGCGGACCCGGCGGGCGGTGGTGACCCAGGCCGAGGGCGAGCGGCAGGCGGCGATCACCCGGGCGGAGGGCGAGCAGAAGGCCGTGATCCTGCGGGCCGAGGGCGACAAGCAGCAGCAGATCCTGCGGGCCGAGGGCGAGGCGACGGCCATGCAGCGGGTGGCCGAGGCCGAGCGCTTCCGCCAGGAGACGGTGGCCGAGGGCGAGGCCGAGGCGATCACGTCGGTCTACAGCGCCATCCACAACGCCAACCCGGACACGGCGCTGCTCACGATCAAATACCTGGACGCCCTGACGGCCATGGCCGACGGCCGAGCGACCAAGATCGTGGTCCCGACGGAGCTCGCCGGCATCGCCGGCTCCCTGACGGCGGTGGCCGACCTCCTCAACACGGGCAACCGCAACGGCGACACGGAGACGTCGGGCCCGGACACCCCGACCGCCGTCCTCCCGCCGCCCCCACCACCCCCGGACAACTAGCCCCTCCCCCGCCCGCCCGCTCACACGACGGCACGCCCGGCCGGGTGTGCCGTGTGCTCGGGCGGCGCCAGCGGCCCGCCCGCGACCACACGGCGGGCACACCCGACCCGGCGGACCGAGAGCACCGGGCGGCGCCGGCCGCCCCACCCCCGACCACACGGCGGGCACACCCAGACCGGCGGAGGGCCAGCGGAGACGGTGTGGCTCGCCTCCGAGGACACGCGGGCCCACCCGGCCCGGACGGCGAGCGGTGTGCCCGCCGGCGGCCCCGCCCGAGCACACGGCACACCCGGCCCAGCGGACAGGGTGCGCACCCGCGGCCCAGCCCGCGCACACGCGGCACGGCGGGCGCCGTGGCGGACGAGCGCGGGCCGGTGCCAGCGCTCCGCCCGGCGCACACGACACACCCGGCCCGGCGGACAGGGTGCGCGCCCGCGGCGGGCGAGCGCGGGCCGGTGCCGGCACCCCGCCCAGCGCACGCGGCACACCCGGCTTGGCGGACGGGGGTGCGCGGGCCGACCCGAGCACATGTGGCACGCCCGGCACGCGGCGGGCGAGCGCGGGCCGGTGCCGGCACC
>DATFRN010000328.1:0-5952 GCA_035263165.1 Acidimicrobiales bacterium
GTGCGACCCCGAGCGAGGCCCGGACATCGGTGCGTCCCCGCTCGCGGTCGGCCGGCTGCGGGCGGACCCCGACGAGCTCCGGGCCCGGCTCGACCGGCGGAGGGGATCGCCCGCCCGGCCCGACGCCGTGGCGGCCGTGGCGGCCACGGCCGAGGCGCTCGACCGCAGCGCATACGCCGACTGGTGCGTCGACACGACCGGCCTGTCGATCGCGGAGGCGGCCGACCGGGTCCTGGCCGAGGCCGGCGCCTGGCCGCCCGCCGCCCCGGACCGCCCGGACCCGCCGCTGCCGGCCCGCGGCCCGATCGGCGGCGAGGTCCTGTGGCTGTCGGGGGCGACGGGGGTCGGCAAGTCGACGGTGGGCTTCCGGGCCTACCGCGACGTGCTGGCGGCCGGCGCCACGGCGGCGTACGTGGACGCCGACCAGGTCGGCTTCTGCAGCACGGCGCCCGACGACCACAGCCTCCGGGCCCGCAACGTCGCCGCCCTGTGGCGGACGTTCCGAGCCGCCGGGGCCGAACGGGCGGTGGTCGTGGGCCCGGTCCCGGGCCCCGCGGCGGCCCGGCGCTACGAGCGGGCCCTCCCGGCGACGCAGTTCACCTGGTGCCGCCTCCACGTGGGCGAGGAGGAGCTCACGCGGCGCATCCTCACCCGCCGGCACGGCGGCAGCTGGGTCCAACCGGGTGACCCGCTGCGAGACCGCCCGACGGAGGAGCTCCGCGCGGTGGCCCGCCGCGCCGCCGCCGACGCCGAGGCGCTGGAACGCCTCCCCGTCGGCCACCGCATCGACGTCGACGACCTCACCCCCGAACACGCGGCCGCCGCGGTCCTGGCGATGGCGTCGCGTCACTAGGGTCCCGGCCCGTGCCTCAGCCGTGGCGGGCCACCTCCGCCGCCAGCTGGGCCCGGGAGGTGATGTCGAGCTTGGTGAAGATGTGGGCCAGGTGCGTCTGCACGGTCCGCCGCGAGACGTACAGCCGGTCGCCCACCTGAGGGTTGGACAGGCCCTCGCCGACGAGGTCCGCCACCGTGCGCTCGGTCGGGGTCAGGCTGGCCCAGCCGGTGCGCGGCCGCCCGCGGGGGCCCCGGATGCCGCGGCGGACGCCCAGGGACCGCAGGGCGGCCTCGGCCCGCATCACGCCGCGGGTGGCGTCGAGGCCCTCGTAGGTCGAGAGGGCGCGCTCGAGCAGCGGCTGGGCGCGGTCCCGGTCCCCCCGCCGGGCGAAGGCCGCGCCGGCCTCTTCGCAGGCCCGGGCCAGCTCCAACGGTCGCGGTGCCCGCGCGTAGGCGTCGACCGCCGCGGCCATGGTCGACGGGTCGCCGTCGGCCAGGCCGCGGCACAGGAGCGCGGCGCCGGTCAGCGAGGCCACGTCGTTGCGCCCGGCCACCCGCTCGATCGCCGACGTGACGTCGGCCGCCCGCTGCCGGTCCCCGGTGGCCAGGGCCAGGCGGACGAGGTCGACGCCGGCCATGCGGTACTCCAGCACCAACCCGGTCTCCGAGGACTCGTCCCAGACCCGGGCCAGGACGGCGAACGCGTCGGCGATCCGGCCGTCGGCCTCCAGCGTGAGCGCGTGCGCCCACGCGGACCACTGCGTCCGGTAGCGGGAGCCGGTCGCCGCGCCGTCGCCGATCGCGGTCCCTGCCGCCTGCGCCGCGCCGGCGACGTCGTTGCGGTGCAGCCGGATCAGGGCCAGCAGGCTGTCGGCGATGGCGCGGTTGTGCGTCACGCCCAGCTCCTCGGCCAGGTCGATGCTCGCCTCGACCTCGGCGACGGCGTCGTCCCACTCCCCGTGGAGGAAGCGCTTGATGGCGCTGATGACCTGGTAGGTCGGCAGGTGCCAGCCGACGCCGATCTCCTCGCCGATGCGCCTGCCCGCGCGCAGGGCGGCCTCGGCCTCCTCGAGCCGGTCCTGGTCGATGAGGATGATCCCGCGATCGGCGTGCACCGGATAGCGGTGGCCCTGCCGGGCGGGACTCCGGTCGGCTCGCTCCACCGCGTCGTCGATGATCCGGGCGGCGTCGTCCAGGCGCCGCCGGATCTGCGCCACCTGCGCGAGCGAGCCGAGGGCGGTGCTGGTGGCCACCGGGTCCCCGGCGGCCGTGGCCGCCGACCGGGCCCGGTCGGCGGTGGCCGCCGAGCCGTCGAGATCCCCCATGTACATCCGGGCCCGGCTGGCCCAGGCGAGCCCGCCGGCGCGCTCGGCGCCGGTGGCCAGCGGCGACTCGGCCGCCGCCTCCAGGTCGTCGAGCGCCTCGCGGGGCCGGCCGGCGGCCAGCAGCGCGTGCCCGCGGCAGAGCCGCGCCGGCGCGTCCGCCGCCGGGTCGTGGGCCCGGCCCAGCAGGGCGTCGCAGGCCGCCTCGGCGTCGAGGACTCGTCCCGCCCACAGCAGGCTGCTCGCGTGCTCGGCGAGCAGGAGATCGCGGCCCGGATCGCCCGGCGGCATCAGGTCGACGGCTCTCTCCAGCAGCCCGGTGGCGGCGGCCGGTGACGTCGGCGCCGCGGCGCGGGCGGCCCGGACCAGCCACTCGACGGCCTCGCCGGGCATCGCCCCGCGGGCCAGCTGCTCCGCCACCTGCTGGGCCGGGGCCCCGGCGGCGGCCAGCCGCTGGCCGGCCTCGCGGTGCAGGCCCAGCCGGACGCTGCCCGCCAGCTCCTCGTAGATCGCGTCGCGGATCAGGTCGTGGCGGAACCGCAGCCGGTCGCCGTCGTCGGACAGCACGCCCGCGGCGACGGCGTCGGACAGCGGCACAGCCAGCTCGACGGCCGGGCGGGCGGCCACGATCGACAGGTCGGTGAGCGAGAAGCTGGTGCCGACGATCGCCGCGACCCGCAGCGTCTGCAGCGTCTCCCCGCCGAGGAAGCCGACGCGGCCGAGGATGGTCTGCCGCAGCGTGCCGGGCAGCGTGCGCCCGGCCAGCTCGGCCCGGCCGCCGTCCACGGTGAGCAACCCGCCCTGGACGACGGCGCGCAGCAGCTCGGTCACGAACAGGGGATTGCCGGCGGCGCGGGCGATCTCGGCCAGCAGCCGCGGGCCGGGCTCGGCGGCGACCGCCTCGGCCACCAGGTCCGACAGGCCCGCGTCGCCGAGCGGCCCGAGGGTCAGGCGGCGGGCGCCCGCGGCGTCCAGCGCGGCGGCCAGGCGCTGGACCTCGGTGGCGGGGGACAGCGGCCGCACGCAGCCGACGAGCCCGACCGGGAGGTCGGCCAGCCGCCGGGCCAGCGTGCTGATGGTGAGCACGCTGGACGGGTCGGCCCACTGGAGGTCGTCCAGGCCGACCACCAGCGGGCCGTCCAGCGCCAGCTCCTCGGCGAGGTCGACGAACGCGTCGACCGCCTGGAACTGGAGGCCGGCGTCGCTGGTCACCGTGATCGCCCCGCCGTCGCCCGCGCCGTGGGTGGCGAGCAGGGCGCCGAGCGCGGCGCGTCGCGGGTCACGGGACGAGGGGGCGCACCCGAACGCCCCCGCCACCACGCCGAACGGGCGGCTGCGCTCCAGCTCCTCGGCCTGGCCGCGGGCGACACCCCAGCCCCGGGCCCGCGCCCGGTCGAGCGCCTCGCTGAGCAGGCGGGTCTTGCCGATCCCGGCCTCGCCCTCGACCAGCACGATCGCGCCCCGCCCGGCGGCCACCACGTCGAGGGCGTCGTCGACCGCCCGGATCTCTGCCTCGCGCCCGTGCAGTGCGCGGACGGCTCCGCCGTCTGCCGTCACCCGGAAATCGGCCACCTTGCGGATGTCTCCGCTGGTGACGAGCCGCACGCTGACCGTACGCAACCGGACGAGGTCACCATGAGCATTGACTATGTCATAGACGAGCGCCCCGCCCGCCGCTGGGTCGAGGCGACGCCGCCCACGTTCCCCACGCCGGGACCGATCACCGTCGACGTCGAGCCCGGTATCGGCGACGTCACCGTGGTCGCCGGCGACCGGGTCGACACCGTCGTCGAGGTCCGGCCGACCAACCCGGAGGACGCCTCCGACGTCGACGCCGCCGTGCGCACGACCGTCGAGTGCGCCGGCGGCACGCTGACGATCCGCGGGCCGAGGCTCGATCCGCTCGACTCGTCCGACGACACCCGGTCGATCGACGTCACCGTCGCGCTGCCGGCCGGGTCGGAGGTGCGGGGCAAGAGCGGCGTGGGCGACCTGACCGCCACCGGCCGGCTCGGGGACGTCGGCTACTGGACCGGGCTCGGCCACGTCCGGGTCGAGGCGGCCGCCGCGCTGTCGGTCACCTCGGCGACGGGCGACATCGTGGTCGGCGCCGCGGGCGGTGCGGTCAGGGCGCGGTCCGCCAACGGCGACATCACCGTCGGGGAGGCGGCCGGCGACGTGGAGGCGACGACGCCGAACGGCACGATCCGCGTGCTCGACGCGGGGCGGGGCTCGCTCTGGCTGGCGACCGCGCTGGGCGGGGTCGAGGTCGGCATCCACGAGGGCAGCGCCGCCTGGCTGGACGTCGAGACCCGCTTCGGCGTGGTCCGCAACGAGCTGACCGCATCCGACCCGCCGGTCGCGCCGGTCGACACGGTCGAGGTCCACGCCACGACGGCGATCGGCGACGTCGTCGTCCACCGCGCCCGGGGCCGATCGCCGCGTTAGCCTCCGGTCCCAGCGGCACGAACGCGGGCGTCGTGTCGGAGGGAGGGCACGGTGGTGGTTGCGGACGTGGGGCTGGGCCAGCTGCTGATGATGCTGGCCGTCCTGTTCATGCTGGCGGCATTCGTCTGGGTGTTCGTCCTGGCCTTGAGAACGCTGTTCCACGACCGCGAGCTCCCGGGCTGGGCGATGGCGGCCTGGCTGGTGGCGCTCATCGTCTTCCCGCTGTTCGGGTCGCTCATCTACCTGCTGGTCCGGGGCGGCTGGCTGAGCGAGGGCTCGGCCGCCCAATCGGCCGCCCGGGCGAAGATGTCCCGGACCGAGTTCGAGCGCTACAGCGCAGGCGGCGCCGACACGCCCTGACCGGCCCCGCGGGCCAGTGAGCTCTCGACGAAGTCGAGCGCCGTCTGCGCGACCTCGCGCCAACCGTGGTCGATCGTCAGGGCGTGGCCCCGGTTCGGCATCTTCACGATCTCCGTCACGCCGGGGTTGCGCCGCTGGCGCTTGTAGGCGGCGTGTGCGATCGCCCACGGCACGGTGTGGTCCTTCTCGCCCTCGATGATCAGCAGGGGGCCCCGGTCGGGGTTCCTGGTGTCCACCCTCGCCTCCGTCCACGGGTTGAGGTTGGCGTTGCCCATCTGGGCGAGGGCGATCCCGGAGCCGGCGACGTGGAAGGTCTCGTAGAGCTCCCTCGCCTCGTCCTCGTCCAGCGCGTTCGCCCAGCCGTACGTGAACTGCTTGAACGTGAGGGTGATCGCGCGGCGGCGGGTCAGCGGGTTGATCAGGAACGGACCCGCCGTCCTGAGCACCGAGGCCGGCAGCGGCAGGACGCCGCGGAAGACCCCGGGGTCGATCGCCACCGTGGCTGCGGAGAGGCCTCGGCCGGCGATCATCTGCGCCAGGAGGCCTCCGGTCGAGTGCCCCATCAGCACCGGCTTCGTGTCGAGCGCGTGGATGACGTCGGTGGTGTGGTCGGCGATCTGCTTCAAGGTCTTCCTGGCGAGGACCTCCGGGTTCGCCCGAGCCGCGTCGACCGTCGCCGGATCGTCCGGCCAGTCGGGTGTCAGCGGGGCGTAGCCGGCCTGTGCGAAGAAGTCGACCCAGGCGGCCCAGCTGCTCGGCAGCACCCAGAGGCCGTGGATGAGGACGACCGGGGTCGTGCCGGAGGCGTTGGCCGCGTCGATCTCCTGCCGCTCCCGATCGGATAGTGCTGTCATGTCAGCTCCCCCTTCGGTCGGGTGACCGACCACCGGCGTGCCACCGCGCCACATCGTGGAGCCACTGTCACATGGGTTGCCCGGGATCGCCTCCGTGTCAATCCCTAGTCACCACGTCGCGCGGGGTGACGACG
>DATFRN010000329.1:0-23869 GCA_035263165.1 Acidimicrobiales bacterium
ACACCCACGTGATCGGCGTCGACGGGCGGACGTTCGCCCTGGTCGAGGCCGGCAGCCCGCCGGTCGAGCTGACCGACGAGCTCGAGACCGTCGGGTCCTGCGACTTCGGTGGCACGCTCGACGGCTCGTTCACCGCCCACACCCACGCCGACCCCGCCACCGGCGAGCTGCACGGCGTGACCTACCACTGGTCGTGGGACCACGTGCGCCACGTCGTGCTGGGCCCCGACGCCCGGGTGCGGCGGGAGGAGCGCATCCCGGTCCCCGACGCGCCGATGGTCCACGACTGCGCCATCACCGAGCGCCACCTGGTGGTGTTCGACCTGCCGGTGACCTTCTCGATGGAGGCGGCGGGCGCCGGCGCCACGCTGCCCTACCGCTGGAACCCCGCGCACCCGCCCCGGGTGGGACTGGCGCCGCTGGCCGGTCCGGCCGGCGATGTGCAGTGGTTCGAGGCGCCCTCGTGCTACGTCTTCCACACGCTCAACGCCTACGAGGAGCCGGGCACCGGGCGGGTCGTGGTCGACGTCGTGCGCCACCCCCGCATGTTCGCCACGCTGCTCACCGGGCCCTACGAGGGGCTGCCGTGGCTGGAGCGGTGGACGCTCGACCCGGCCCGGGGCTCGCTGGCGGTCGACGTGCTGGACGACCGGGGCCAGGAGTTCCCCCGGATCGACGAGCGGCTCACCGGGCGACCCCACCGCTACGGCTACGGGGCGTCGTTCGGGGAGGGCATCGCCCACGGCCCGGCGCTCAAGCACGACCTGGTGGGCGGGACCAGCGAGGCGCACGAGTTCGGGCCCGGCCGCGTGTCGCTCGAGCCGGTGTTCGTGCCCCGCCCCGGCGGCGGCGCCGAGGACGACGGCTGGGTGATGGCGTACGTGTACGACGGCACCACCGACCGCAGCGACGTCGTGGTCCTCGACGCCCAGGACTTCGCCGGCCCGCCGGTGGCGACGGTCCACCTCCCGGTCCGGGTGCCGTTCGGCTTCCACGGGAGCTGGCTCCCCGACTGACCCTCGCCCTGCGGTGGCGGCCCGATCGGGAAGGGACGGACCGCCACCGCGAGCGGGCCCCGGGTGATCAGCAGCGCCGGACCCCGCCTCCAGCGCAGCACGGCGAGCAGGGCCCGCTGGCGCACCGTCCCCAGCCCGAGCGGGGGCGAGTCCCCCGAGGCCGGCGCCGGCGTCAGTCGGCGCTGGCGGAGCGGCCGGGCAGCCGCGTGACCGACCCGGGGCCGCGGCCGCCGTCGGGCGGCGCCGCCGCGCGGTCGGGCCGGGCCAGGCCCACGCCGGACAGCCCCGACCACAGCAGCTGGGTCAGGTAGTCGACCAGGTCGTCCCTGGACATCGACCGGCGCTCGAGCCACCAGTTGGCGCCGCCGAGCGTCATGCCCACGATCGCGAACGCCCACGGCTCGGCCGCGCCGGAGTCGGCGCCTGCCTTGCGCAGGGCGCTGCCGAGAGCGATGGCGATCTGGTTGGAGATGTCGGTGGCCACCTTGGGGTGGCCCCGCCGGGGCGCCTGGAGCGCGGACTGGACCATGAACCGGTACAGCTCGGGCTCGGACTCGATGAACGTGCAGAAGGCGGCGATCGTGCCCGCCACCGCCTGGCGGGGCTCGGTGTGCTCGGCCGACAGCGCGTCGACGATGGCGGCGTTGAGCTGCTCGGCCACCCGCTGGGACAGGGCGGCCACCAACCCGGCCTTGTCGCCGAAGTGCGAGTAGAGGATCGGCTTGGTGATGCCGGCCTCGGCCGCGAGCTCGTCCATCGAGGCACGCGGCCCGATGCGGCGGATCGCCCGCTCGGCCGCGTCGAGCAACTCGCCGCGCCGCTCGTCACGGTCACGTCGGGGCCCGCGCGGCCGGCCGGGTCGGACCGTCGCCCTGTGCGGCGGATTCCGGCTGGTCACGGCAGGAACGCTACCCCGTCGTCTCGCCTCCTCCCTCGACCGCCGCCGCCACGAGCGCGAGCAGCTCGTCGCCGTAGGCGTCGAGCTTGGCCGGCCCGATGCCCGGACAGGCGGCCAGCTCGCGGGTGGTGACGGGCCGCCGCTCGGCGATGCCCATGAGGTGGCGGTCGCTGAGGACGATGAAGGCGGCCACCCCGTCGTCCTTGCTGCGCTGCTTGCGCCACGCCCGCAACGCCTGCTCGACCCGCGCCGCCTCGGGCCCCGATGCGGCGGGCACCGGCGCCCGCGGCCGCCGCTCACCCCGCCCGCCGGCTGCGGAGCCGGTCGTCTGGGCGACCGCCGCCAGCTCGGCCTGGCGGTCGGCCTCGGCCAGCTCGTCGGGCGTGGCGTCGGCGGCCAGCTCGTCGAGGAACGGGGACGGGCGGGAGGCGTCGGCCAGGACCGCCACCTCGCCGATGCCCCGGGTGATGGCCACGTGGAACACCCGGCGCTCCTCCTCGACCGCGGCCCGGCCCTGGGCCAGCCGGTGGGGCATCAGCCCGTCGCTGGCGCCGAACAGCGCCACCCGGGGCCACTCCCGGCCCTTGACCCGGTGGACGGTCGACAGCGTGACCCCGGCCTCGTCGCCCGGCCGGCCCAGCGCCGACCGCAGCCACGGCTCGAACCCGGCCGGGTCGGGATGGAGGTCGGCCACCTGGAGCAGGGCGTCGAGGTCGTCGCGGTGGTTCTGGCCCTCGCCCCCGCCGGTGGCGTCGAGCAGGTCGACCGCCCGGGCCAGGCCGACGTTGTCGCGCACCTGCTCGAGCACGGCCCGGCTGGTGCCCTCGTCCTTGCCGGCCAGGGCGGCCAGCTCGCGCAGGTCGGCGGCCAGCTCGACCAGCTTGGTCGACACCTTCACGTCGTCGATGCGCTCGGCCGCCCGCTCGACGTCGTCGATCGAGCGGCACCGGCCCAGCCACTTGTCGATCCACCTGGGCAGGCCCCGGCTCGGGCGCCGGTGGACCTCGGTGAGGTCGTCGGGGACGATGTGCTCGGGGTCGGCGGCGATGCGCAGGTAGGCGAGCGCCGCCCGCACGCCGGTGCGGTCGAGCACGTCGGCCCGCAGGATCGACGCCACCGGCACCCCCGCCTCGACCAGCGCCACGTGCGGGGCCAGCAGCGACGACCCCACCCGGGCCAGCACCGCCACGTCGCCCGGACCGACGGCCGGGGCGGCGGCCAGCCAGCCCCGTACCACGTCGACCAGGGCGGCGGCGCCGGCGTCGGGCGGGTGGCGCACCACCCGGAGGTCGTCGGGCGCGCCCCCCTGGCGGGCGGCCCGGATGGTCTTGTCGACCCGCACCCGGTTGCGGGTGAGCAGGTGGCGGGCCGCGTCGACCACCGCCGGCGGGCAGCGGTAGTTGACCTCGAGCGCGTGCTCGTCGGCGCCGGGGAAGTAGCGCCCGAACTCGGTGAGGAACCGGGGCGAGGCGCCGGCATGGCCGTAGATGACCTGGTCGTCGTCGCCCACGCCGAACACGTCCAGCGCCGGGGCCGACAGCAGCCGGACCAGCAGCACGTGGGCGGGCGTCAGGTCCTGGAACTCGTCGACCAGCAGGTGACGGTGGCGGGCCTGCTGGGCCCGGCGGAACTCGCCGTCGTGCAGCAGCAGCTCGATCGACCCCAGCACCTGCTCGTCGAAGTCGACCACCCCCCGCCGGGCCAGGGCGTCGCGGTAGGCGGGGAACGCCTCGGCCAGGCCGGGCACGTCGCCCCGCTCGTCCTCGACGTCGATCGGGTCGCGCAGGCCCAGCCGCACCGCCGACAGCGCCTCGACGTAGGGGGCCAGCGGGTCGGTGTTGAGCCGGCGTGCGGTGCGGGGCACCAGCGGCTCGAGCAGGCGCCGGACGTCGCGCACCTCGAGCACCTCGGGCCGGCGGCCGAGCCCGGCGGCCAGGATGTCGTAGCCCAGGGCGTTGAGCGTGAGGATGCGGCCGCCCACGCCTGCCGTGCGCGCCACCATCTCGTCGCGTGCCTTGCGGTTGTAGGCGACCGCCACGACCGACGCCGGCTCGTAGCCCCGGTCGACCACCAGGTGGCGCAGCCGCTCGGTGAGCACCCGGGTCTTGCCCGACCCGGCGGGGGCGATCACCCGGGCCGGCCCCGCCCCGTGGGTGACGGCGGCCCGCTGGTCGGGCGCCAGGTCGATCGCCGACCCCGCGGCGGGCGGGGGGACGGGGGCCAGGCTGCCGACATCGACCGACTCGGCGGCCACCACGGCGGTGCCGCCCACGTCGGCCGGGCCGAGCCCGCCCCGGGGCCCGCCGTCGACCCAGGCCGGCTCGCCCCCGGGCAGGACGACGTCGCCGGCCGCCGGGTCGGGCGCCCGGGCGGCGCCCAGCCGCTCGGCCTTGCGCCCCCACCACCACACCGGGTCGCCCTCGGCCCGGGCGTCGTAGGTGTTGGCCCACACGAGGAAGTGGAGCCGGTCCCACGCCAGGTCGAAGCCGGGGTCGAGCCGCCACGACGGGCCCAGCTCGTCGTCGGTGTAGGACCGGGGCGCCCGGAACCGCCCGGGGTCGACGGCCAGCGCCACCACCACCGGCGTGCGGGAGGCCCAGGCGGCGTGGAGGAAGGCCACGACCTGGCCGGGATCGGCCAGCGCGGTGTCGTCGACCACCACCAGGGGCGCGTCGTCCCACCCCGCCGGCACCGGCTGGGACGCCTCGATCACGACGCCACGCCCGAGGGCGCGCGGGGCGGTAACGGTCACTCGGGCGAGGCTACAAGCGCCCTGTGACAGCGAACGTCAGGGACGTGTCTCCCGCTCTTGCTGCTTCGCAGCGGGCCGCTCTCCGCCTAGATCGACACCTGTCGTACCCGGTCTGCGCACAGCGGGTGTCGATCTAGGCGGATCGGGCCACGGCTACGCCTATCGGCGCAGCCTCAGGAAGCGGGCAGGCCGGACGGCGGCACCGACGGCGGGGCGATCTGGACGTCGAAGCCCCGGTTCTCGGCGGTCAGGCGGTACTCGTTGATCTCGTCGGCCTGGCTGCGGACCATGCGGGCGGCCAGCTCGCGCACGTCCTTGCTGCCCGCGTGCTCGGCCGCGTACTGGGCCATGTGCAGGCCGCCCCTGTGATGCTCGGCCATGTTCTTCAGGAACAGCGTGTCCTGCTCCTTGCCCCGGGCCGCCTGCATCTGGTCGAGCTCGTCCGGGCTGAGCAGGCCCGGCATGTCGGCCACCGGCACCGGCATCCCCATCCAGGCCATGGCCTCGTCGGACCGGTCGTCGCGGCTGTAGCCCCACTCGTCCAGCATCTGGGTCATCAGCCCGGTCTCGAAGCCCTGCTCGGTCAGCACCTCGCGGGCGTAGCTGCGCACCACCGGGTCGGACCCGTGGGCGATCGTGAGCGTGGCCATGCTGAGCGCCTGCTCGTGGTGGGTGAGCATGTCCTGGAGGAAGCCCACGTCGACCGAGTCGGCGGGGGGCGGCCGGTCCTGGGTGACCACCACGCCCACGGCGAGGCCCAGGAAGGCCACGGCCACGAGCAGGATCGCGACCCGGCCCCAGGACAGGCCCCGGGGGCCGGGCTCGTCCTCGTCGACCTCAACGTCGGGGGCGACGTCGATGACGTCCATCGCCCCCATCATGGCGGCCCGGGGCCCGCGAGCGACAGCCGGGGCGCTGACCCGGGGGTCAGGCCGACCGCTCGTAGCGCCAGCCGGCCGGGTCCATGACCAGGCGGTGGCGGGCGCCGGGGGCGGCGAGGTCGCCGCTGTCGTAGCCGGCGTCGCCGTGCCACAGCATGACCAGCATGTCGCCGTCGGCCGCCGTGTGCGTGAGGAAGCGGTCGACCTCGGCCGCCCGGGCCGCCTCCAGGGCGGCGGCCACGTCGGCGTGGGGGACGAGCGTCGCCAGCGTGACCCAGGTGGGCGGCAGCAGCCGGATCTCGCCGGCGGTGAGCCGGGCGTGGGCCTCGGCCGGGCGGGTCCACACGTGGTCGCCGATCTCGGCCCCGTCCACCACCACGTCGGCCGCGCCCGGCGGCAGCGGGGCCAGGAAGAACCAGGTGGCGTAGCGGCGGGGCGCCTCGAGCGGCGGGGTCCAGTGCGAGATCGGCACCAGGTCGGCGGCGTCGACGACCAGGCCGGTCTCCTCCTGCGCCTCCCGCACCGCCGCCGCCCGGGCCCCGTCGAGCCCGGACCCGTCGCCCGGCTCGACCCGGCCCCCCGCGAACACCCACAGCCCGCCGAACGCCTGCCCCGACGTCTTGCGCAGCATCAGGCACTCCAGCCCGTCGGCCCCGTCCCGCACCAGCACCACGGTGGCGGCGTCGTACAGCGGCTCCTCGCCGCTCCCGCCGGTCAGCTGCTCCATTGCGACAGGATGCCAACTCCCGCGGGCGCCCGCTCCGGTGTGGGACAGTGGGGGTTGGTCCGACTCCCCCGGACGAGCCTCACGAGGAGGTGGCTCGCGTGCTGATCCAGCACATCCTCCACCGCAAGGGCGGCGACGTGGCCACCATCGGCCCGGCCGCCACGGTGGCCGCGGCGATCGTCCAGCTACGGGAGCGCAACATCGGCGCCCTGGTGGTCACCGACGGCGACGACGTGGTCGGCATCCTGTCAGAGCGCGACATCGTGCGGGCCCTGGCCGGCGACGAGGCGGGTGGGGGCGTGCTCGACCGGCCGGTGGCCGCTCTCATGACCACGGTCGTCGCCACCTGCGGGCCCCGGGCCACGGCGGACGAGCTGATGGGGATGATGACCGAGCGTCGCATCCGCCACGTCCCGGTGGTGGACGACGGCACGCTGATCGGCATCGTCAGCATCGGCGACGTGGTCAAGTCGCGCATCGACGAGCTCCAGACCGAGGCCGAGACCCTCCACGACTACCTGGCGTCAGGCCGTTAGGACCCCTGCTACTGTCCCGGCCGACAGCCACGGTTCCGGGAAGTCGGTGCGAGTCCGACGCGGTCCCGCCACTGTGACCGGGGAGCGACCCCCACGATGCCACTGGGCTCCGGCCCGGGAAGGCGGGGCGAGCGACGATCCGGGAGCCAGGAGACCGACCGTGGGCGATATCCACGTGGATGGAGGAGTGACATGGCACCGAGCACGACCACCACGGCGACCGCCGACCAGGGCGTCGTCATCGCCCCGATCCCCGGGTGGGCGCTGGTCGCCCTGCTGGCCGTCGCCACCCTGGCCCTGTGGCTGGTGACGTTCGACAACGGGCAGCTCACCAACTGGCTGGCCCACCAGAACCTGTTCTTCCACGAGTTCTTCCACGACGGCCGGCACGTCATCGGCGTGCCCTGCCACTGACGCCGCGTCCCGCGGATCAGGGGTAGAGGCATGCGCTTCGACTTCACGCGCCCCCGCACCATCGTGCTGGCGGCGCTGCTCGTCGGCGTGCTGGCGGGGATGGTGGGGGCCACCTTCGCCGGCCTGGTGACCGAGCCCCGGGTCGACGACGCCATCGCCATCGAGGACCGGCGGCTGGCCCGGATGACCCCGGAGGAGCGGGCCAAGGCGCAGACCGTGAGCGACATGGCCACGGTCAGCCGTCACGACCAGAGCGGCCCGGGGCTGTTCGCCGCCTACGCGGTGGCGGGGGCCGCCTTCGGCCTGTTCCTGGCGGTGACCTCGCTGTCGCTGCGGACGACGTTCGGCGGCCCGTTCCGGCGGGTGGCGCTGTCGGGGCTGATCCTGGGCTCGGCCATGACCGTCGCGCCCTGGCTCAAGTACCCGCCCAACCCGCCAGCGGTCGGCGACCCGGCCACCGTGGGCGAGCGGGAGCGGCTCTACGTGCTGATGATCGTGCTCGCCGCCCTGATCCTGGCGGGCGCCGCCCACCTGTCGGCCCGGCTGCGGGCCGCGGGGTGGCCCGACGACCGCCGGGTGGTGACCGTGGCGGCCGCGGGCCTGGTGGCCGCGGGCGTCGTGTTCGCAGCGATGCCGCCGTCGCCCGACGCGGTGACCGCGCCGGCCAACCTGGTGTGGCAGTTCCGCATCGACTCGCTCGTCGGCAACCTGCTGGTGTGGACCGTCCTCACGCTGGGGCTGGGCACGCTGTGGGCCGAGGCCCAGCGCCGGGCCGCCGCCCGGGCGGCGGATCAGAACTCGATGCCCTTGAGGGCCGAGATGCCGGCGTCGTAGGCGTGCTTGACCTTGCGCATCTCGGTCACCGTGTCGGCCACCTCGATCAGCTCGTCGGGGGCGTCCCGGCCGGTGGCGACCACGCTCGTCCGGGGCGCCCGGTCGCGGATGGCCCCGGCCACCTCGGCGGCGTCGACCCAGCCGTACTTGACCGGGTAGGTCACCTCGTCCAGCACCAGCAGGTCGTAGTCGCCCGAGGCGAGCTTGTCCCTGGCCACCCGCCAGGCTTCCCGGCCCAGCTCGGCGGTGCGCTCGAGGTCGGTCGACTCCCAGGTGAAGCCGTCGCCCAGCGTGTGCCACTCGATGCCGAGCTGGTCGGCCAGCTTGCGCTCGCCGGTGCGCCACTTGCCGCCCTTGACGAACTGGACGACGGCCACGTTCCAGCCCCGGGCCCAGCCCCGGACCATCACGCCGAAGGCGGCCGAGGACTTCCCCTTGCCGTGTCCGGTGTTGACGAGGACGATCGAGCGGGCGCGGGCCACGGCGGCGAGGCTAGGCCGTGACGGCGCCGGGACTGGCCCCCGGGCTGCGCGGTGGTCTGGTTGTGTGCGGCACGACCTCGGACGCGGGCAAGTCCTTCGTGGTGGCCGGCCTGTGCCGGCTGCTCGCCCGGCGGGGGGTACGGGTGGCGCCGTTCAAGGCCCAGAACATGGCGCTCAACGCCGCGGTGACCGACGACGGGGCGGAGATCGGCCACGCCCAGTGGGTCCAGGCGGTGGCGGCGGGTGTGCCGGCCGAGGCGGCGATGAACCCGATCCTGCTCAAGCCGACCAGCGACCGAACGAGCCAGGTCGTGGTGCTGGGCCGGGCGACCGGGGTCCAGGCGGCGGCCGAGTACCACGCGGCCAAGCCGGCGCTGCGGCCGGTGGTTCTGGACGCGCTGGCCGGGCTGCGGGCCCGGTTCGACGTGGTCGTGTGCGAGGGGGCGGGCAGCCCGGCCGAGATCAACCTGCTCGACGGCGACCTGGTCAACCTGCCGCTGGCCCGGGACGCCGGGCTGCCGGCGGTGGTGGTCGGGGACATCGACCGGGGCGGGGTGTTCGCCTCGCTGTACGGGACGGTGGCGCTGCTGCCCGACGACCTGCGGGCGACCGTGCGGGGGTTCGTGGTCAACCGGCTGCGGGGCGACCCCGCGCTGCTGGGGTCGGCGTGCGCCGAGCTGGAGCGGCGCTGCGGGGTGCCGACGCTGGGCGTGGTGCCGTGGGTTCACGCCGCCGACATCGACAACGAGGACTCGCTGGCCCTCGACCGGGCCGACCCGCCGGCGCCGGACGACGTGCTCGACGTGGCCGCCCTGCGCTGGCCCCGGGTGGCCAACGCCGGCGACCTCGACCCGCTGCGGGTGGAGCCGGGCGTGCGCGTGCGCTGGGTGCGGTCGGTGGCCGAGCTGGGGCGGCCGGACCTGGTCGTGCTGCCGGGGTCGAAGAACACCCGGGGCGACCTCGACTGGTTCCGGGCCACGGGGCTGGCCGCCGCCGTCGAGGCGGTGGGGGTGCCGGTGGTGGCCGTGTGCGCCGGGCTGCAGATGGCGGGCGGGCGCATCGACGACCCCGAGGGGGTCGAGGGCCCGCCCGGGGCCGACAAGGGCCTGGGCTGGCTGCCGGTGGCGACGGACTTCCGGGGCGACAAGGTGCTCGACCGGCCGGCGGGCCGGGCGGTCGCGGGCGGCGAGCCGGTGGCGGGCTACCGCATCCACCACGGCCGGGTCACGCCCGACCCGGCCGCCGCCCCCTGGCTGGTGGCGGACGGCGGCGCCCCCCTCGGCTGGCAGTCGGGCCGGGTCGCCGGCACGACGCTGCACGGGCTGTTCGAGGCGGACGCGTTCCGGGCCGCGGTGCTGGCCGACGCCGCCGCCCGGGCCGGGAAGCGGTGGGCCCCCTCCGGCGTCGACTTCGGGGCGCTGCGGCTGGCGCGGCTCGACCGCATCGCCGACGTGCTGGAGGCCAGCCTCGACCTCGACCGCCTGGCCGCGCTGATCGCGAGCGCCGCGTGACGCCCGCCGAGGGTTTGGCCGAGGTGACGCAGGTGGCGTCGTTCCTGCGGTGGCGGATCGGCGGCGTGGCCGGGCCCGGGGAGATCGACTGCGGCGAGCTGGCGTCGGACCCCGATCTGGTCGGGGCCGTCGTGGCCGAGAGCGCCGACGGGCGGGGCAGCGACGACCCCCAGGTCGGGGCGTCGCTGTGGTGGCAGGGTTACGCCTACCGGGTCGCCGGGACCGCCCTGGCCTGCTGGCTGATGGCCGGCGTGGCCCCCGACGTGCGGGCCACGAACATGACCGTCGGCATCGCCCGGAGCCGGCCGTCCTCCGTCGCCTACACGTCCGGGGCCGGCACCGACGACCTGGCCACCTTCCTCGACTGGCTGTTCCCGGGGCACCTCGACCGGGTCGCCGCCTCCCTCCAGCAGGCCCAGCGGCTCGGCACCGCCCTCGTGTGGGGCGACACCGCCGCGGCCTGCGCCTCCGGGGCCGGGGCCGTGCGGGAGGCCGCCGGGGCCGCCTGGCACGAGCGGCTCCGCGCCTTCCTGGCCGCCGCCCCCCACGACCTCGACGGGCTCGGCTGGTGGTCCGAGCGGCCGGACGGCGGCTGGGCCTACCAGCGCCGCACGTGCTGCCTGTGGTGGAAGACCACCGTGTCCGGCGGCGCCCTGTGCTCCGACTGCTCGCTGCACCTGCGGGGGGCCACCCGGTGATCCTGTTCCTGTCCAACGCCGACACCGAGCTGCTCGCCCTCGGCTCGATCGCCCACCGGCTGCCCCCCGGCTTCCCGGCGGTCCGGGGCGCCGACCCCGCCCGGCTCGACGGCGCCCTGCCCGACCTCGACGGCGTCGACGCCGTGGTCGTCCGCCTGCTGGGCGGCCGCAGCGCCTGGGAGCGCCCGTTCGACGACCTGTGGGCCGCCTGCTCCGGCGCCGGCATCGCCCTCCTGGCCGTGAGCGGTGAGGCCGCCCCCGACGCCGAGCTGGCCCGGCTGTCGACCGCCCCCGCCGGCATCGTCACCGAGGTCCACCGCTACCTGGTGGCCGGCGGGCCGGCCAACGTCGAGCAGATGCTGCGGTTCGTGGCCGACACCGTGCTGCTCGGCGGCTACGGGTTCGAGCCGCCCCGCGCCGTCCCCCTCGCCGGCGTGTGGGACGACGGCCGCACCCCCCGGCGCCCCGACCGGCCGCTGGTCGGCGTCGTCTTCTACCGGGCCCACCTGGTGGCCGGGAACACCCAGTTCGTCGCCGACCTCTGCGCCGCCCTCGACGCCGCCGGCGCCGACGCCCTGCCCGTCCACACCTACTCGCTGCGCCCCGACGCCGACGGGCGGGTCGAGGCCCTGGAGCTGTGCCGGGCCGAGGGCGTCGACGCCCTCGTCACCACCGTCCTGGCCATGGGGGCGGCCGGCGACGGCGACGACTGGCAGGTCCCCCACCTGGCCGACCTGGGCGTGCCGGTGATCCAGGCGCCGTCGTGCAACCGGTCCCGGGACGAGTGGGAGGACGACGACGCCGGCCTCAGCCCGCTCGACGTGGCCCGGGGCGTGGCCATCCCCGAGTTCGACGGCCGCATCGTCGGCCCCGCCTTCGCCTTCCGGGAGGAGGTCGACGACGGCGCCGAGATCGGCACCCCCCTCGTCGCCACCCGCACGGACCCCGAGCGGGTCGCCCGCCTGGCCGGCCTGGCCGCCCGCCACGCCCGGCTGCGCCGCACGCCGCCCGCCGGCAGGCGCATCGCGGTCGTCCTCAGCGCCTACCCGACCAAGCGCAGCCGGCTCGGCAACGCCGTCGGCCTCGACACGCCGGCGTCGGCCGTCGACCTGCTCCACGCCCTGGCCGCCGCCGGCTACCCCCTCGACGCCGGCCGCATCCCCCCGAGCGGCGACGCCCTCATGGCCCTGCTGGCCGACCGGCTCACCTACGACCGCCCCACCCTCACCCCCGCCCAGGCCGCGCTGGGCGCCGGCCGCCTGCCGACCGCCGACTACGCCGCCTGGTTCGCCACCCTGCCGGCCGAGGCCCGCAAGCAGGTCGAGTCCGTGTGGGGCCCGCCCCCAGGGGAGATCTACCTGGACGGCGGCGACCTCGTGTTTCCCGGCCTCGACCTGGGCGGCGTCCTGGTCACCATCCAGCCGCCGCGGGGCTTCGGCGCCGACCCCATCGGCACCTACCACGCCCCCGACGTGCCGCCGCCCCACCACTACCTGGCCTTCTACCGCTGGCTGGCCGCCGGCTGGGGCGCCGACGCCGTCGTCCACCTGGGCAAGCACGGGACGCTCGAGTGGCTGCCGGGCAAGGCCAACGCCCTGTCGGCCGCCTGCTTCCCCGACGCCGCCCTGGCCGACGTGCCCCTCGTCTACCCCTTCGTGGTGAACGACCCCGGCGAGGGGACCCAGGCCAAGCGCCGGGCCCACGCCACGTTGATCGGCCACCTGGTGCCGCCGATGATCCGGGCCGAGGCGACGGACGACGTGGCCCGGCTGGAGGGCCTGCTCGACGCGTACGCCCAGGCCCAGGCCATGGACCCGGCCAAGCTGCCCGCCCTGCGCCGACGGGTGTGGGACGTCCTGGTCGACGCCGAGATCCACCGGGACCTGGGCCTCGGCGACCAGGTGGGCGACGACGAGTTCGACGCCATGGTCCTGCACGTCGACGGCTACCTGTGCGCGCTGAAGGACGCCCAGATCCGGGGCGGCCTCCACGTCCTCGGCCGGGGGCCCGAGGGCGAGGCGCTGGTCGACCTCGTGCTGGCCGTGACCCGCTCCCCCCAGGGCCCGGTCCCGTCGCTGCGGGCGGTGGTGGCCGGGACGCTCGGCATCGACCCCCGCAGCGAGCGGCGCCACGAGATCGACGGCCTGGAGGCCGCCTGCCGGGCCCGGGTCGAGGCGCTGGCCGCCGCCGGCTGGACCGTGCCGGTCGCCGCCCGCCGCCGCGACGAGGAGCCGGTGGCGGCGGTCGAGCGCTGGATCTGCGACCGGCTGGTCCCGGCCCTGGCCCGCACACCCGACGAGATCGCCCGCACGCTCGACGCGCTGGCCGGCCGCTACGTCCCCGCCGGGCCCAGCGGCGCCCCCACGCGGGGCGGCGCCCACGTGCTGCCCACCGGCCGCAACTTCTACTCGGTCGACCCCAAGGCGCTGCCCTCCGCGCTGTCCTGGGAGGTGGGCCAGGCCCTGGCCGACGAGCTGGTGGCCCGGCACGTCGCCGAGACCGGGGCGCCGCCGACCACCGTCGGCCTGGTGCTGTGGGGCACGGCCGCCATGCGCACCGGGGGCGACGACGCCGCCGAGGCGCTCGCCCTCCTGGGCGTCCGCCCCAGCTGGGACGGCGACTCGGGCCGGGTCACCGGGCTGGAGCCGATCCCGCTGGCCGAGCTGGGCCGGCCCCGGGTCGACGTGACCCTGCGCATCTCCGGCTTCTTCCGCGACGCCTTCCCCCACCTGGTGGCGCTGCTCGACGACGCCGTGGCCCTGGCCGCCGCCCAGGACGAGGCGCCCGCGGACAACCCGATCCGGGCCGCGGGCACCGGCGACGCCCGCATCTACGGCCCGCCGCCCGGCGGGTTCGGGTCGGGCATCCTGCCGGTGATCGAGCGGGGCTCGTGGCGCACCGACGCCGACCTGGCCGAGGTCTACCTGGCCTGGTCGGGGTTCGCCTACGGCCGGTCCCGCCGGGGCGAGCCGGCCCCCGAGGCCATGCGCCGGCGGTTCGCCGCCATCGAGGTGGCGGTCAAGAACCAGGACAACCGCGAGCACGACATCTTCGACAGCGACGACTACCTCCAGGACCACGGCGGGATGGTCGCCGCGGTGCGGGCCCTCACCGGCCGGGCGCCCAAGGCCTGGTTCGGCGACACCTCCGACCCGGCCGCCCCCCGGGTGCGGGCGCTGGCCGAGGAGGCGGCCCGGGTCGTGCGCAGCCGGGTGCTCAACCCGCGCTGGATCGACGGCATGCGCCGGCACGGCTACAAGGGCGCCTTCGAGCTGGCCGCCACCGTCGACTACCTGTTCGGGTACGACGCCACGGCACGGGTCGTCGAGGACTGGATGTACGAGAGGGTGACCGAGAGCTACGTCGCCGATCCGGCCGTGCGAGACTTCTTCCGGGCCGTGAACCCATGGGCGCTGAGCGCGATCGCCGAGCGCCTGCTAGAAGCAGAGGCGCGGGGCATGTGGCACGCCACCGACGTCGCCCACAAGACTCTGGTGGACGCCGTCTTGGAGGCGGAAGGCTGGGAGGAGTTGCGGACATGACAGGGCGACATCGGCATCCGGGCACCCGGCCGTGACCAGCCTGGCCCGCTTCCCGTTCAGCGCGGTCGTCGGCCAGGGCGAGGCCCGGCTGGCGCTGCTGCTCGCCGCCATCGATCCCGGCATCGGTGGCGTGCTCCTCCGGGGCGACAAGGGCTCGGCCAAGTCGACCCTGGCCCGCGGCCTGGCCGGCATGCTGCCGGGCGGCGCCCCCTTCGTCGAGCTGCCGCTCGGCGCCACCGAGGACCGGGTGCTCGGCACCATCGACCTCAAGGCCGCCCTGACCGAGGGCGCCACCCAGTTCCGGCCGGGGCTGCTGGCCTCGGCCCACGGCGGCGTGCTCTACGTCGACGAGGTCAACCTGCTGCCCGACCACCTGGTCGACGTGCTGCTCGACGTGGCCGCCTCGGGCCTCAACCGGGTCGAGCGTGACGGCGTCTCGCACTCGCACCCGGCGCGGTTCGTGCTGGTGGGGTCGATGAACCCCGAGGAGGGCGAGCTGCGGCCCCAGCTGCTGGACCGCTTCGGGCTGTCGGTCGAGATCCGCTCGCCCAACGACCCGCTGGCGCGGGCCGAGGTGGTGCGGCGCCGGCTGACCCACGACGCCGGCAAGCAGGTCGACGGCAGCGAGGGCGACATCGTGCTGCGGGCCCGGCTGGCGGCGGCGATGCCGGCCGACCTGCCCGACCCTGTGGTCGAGTTCGCCTCGCGCCTGGCCGTGAGCATCGGGGCCGAGGGCCTGCGGGCCGACCTGGTGCTGTGCCGGGCCGCGGCCGCCTTCGCCGGCTGGGAGGGCCGGGCCACCGCCCGCACCTCCGACGTCGAGCGGGTGGCCGGGCTCGCCCTCGCGCACCGCCGCCGGCGGCGGCCGTTCGACCCGCCGATCCTGTCGACAGGCGAGCTGGACCGGGCGCTGGAGGCGGCCCGCCAGTCGTTCGCCGAGGCCCACCCCACGCCCGAGCCCGATGCGGCCGCGGCCCCCGTGGCCGAGCCGGCCGCCGGGTCGGCCAGCGACCCCGCCGAGGGCCCGCTGGCCGACCTGCTGGAGCAACTGGCCAGCCGGGGCATCGGCGGCAACCGGCCGACCCCGGGCACGGTCGAGGCCGAGGCCGAGGCCGCGGCGAGCGACGCCGACGCCGAGGGCTCCGCGGGCGACGCCACGTCCGCCGAGGTCGCAGCCACGGTGGCCGAGCTGGAGGAGGAGGCCGCCGCGGAGGTCGAGGCCGAGGCGTCCTCGGACGACGCCGCGCCCGAGCCGGCGGAGGCCGGCGCCGGGGGCAGCCCCTGGTCCGGGCTGACGTTCGGCGCGCCGGCCGGCGGCGCCGACACGACCGAGGACCTGAGCGGGCCGGCGACCGAGAACGGCGCCGCCGAGCCGGCCGCCGAGGCCGACGAGGCCGACGAGGCCGCCGACGGGTCCGACGAGGCCGACGCCGCGTCCGGCGAGGAGCGTCCCGAGGGCGAGGCGGCGTCCGGCGACGACGCCGAATCGGACGACGGGCCGGGCGCCGGCGGCGACGACCGTCCCGAGGGCGAGCCCGAGCCGGCCGCCGCCCCCGGCGACGCGCCGCCGCCCCCGCCGCCTCCCCCCGCGCCCTCGGCCGCACCGCCCGGGGCCACATGGTCGTCGCTGTCGGCCGGCGCCTTCGATCGCCCGCCGGCCGGGCCGCTCGCGGTCGACGGGCCCGGCGCGGGCCCGGGCGCACCGCCGCCGCCCCCGCCGCCCCCACCGCCTCCGGGCGGGCCGGCCGGCGAGGCCCGGGTCGGCCGGTCGTCGGGCCCCGCCGCCTGGGGCAGGGTCATCGGGGCGCAGCCCCACGGCACGGGGTCCGGGGGCGGGGTGGCCGTGGCCGCCACGGTCCGGGCCGCGGCCCAGCGCCGCCAGGCCGATCCCGGCGGCCCGATGGTGACCGCCGACGACCTGCGCGAGCCGGTGCGGTCCCGCACCGTCGGCCGCACGGTCGTGGTCGCCGTCGACGCCAGCGGGTCGATGGGCACCCACAAGCGGGTGTCGGCCGCCACCGGCGCGGTGCTCGGCCTGCTGGCCGACGCCTACCTGCGCCGCGACCGGGTCGCCATGGTCACGTTCCGCAGCGACACCGCCGAGGTCGTCCTGCCCCCGACCGCCAGCATCGAGCTGGCCCGCACCCGGCTGGCCGAGCTGCCGACCGGCGGGGTCACGCCGCTGGCCGAGGGCATCAGCGCCGGCCTGTCCATCGCCCGCCGGGCCGCCAGCGACGGCTGGCCGCCGCTGCTGGTGCTGATCACCGACGGCCGGGCGACCGGCCACCAGTCGGCGCTCGACCGGGCCCGGGCCGCGGCCGAGGACGTGGCGGCGGCCAACATCGACGTCGTCGTCATCGACGCCGAGGACGGCGCCACCCGGCTCGGCCTCGCCGGCCAACTGGCGGCCACGATGGGGGCGCGCCACCTCCGCCTCGACGAGATCTCGCCGTCGGCGGTCGAGACCGCCGTGCGCGGGGCGCTGCGCTGACCGCTCCCGGGGCGACCTCCCGCCGGGGGGTTCCAGGGGGGATGGGAACCCGTCCGGTCGGGAGGACCGCCTCCGGTCGCGGGCGTCCGACGACCAGGGCCGCCGCCGACACCGGTCGTCCCGCCGCATGCCCGATGCCGCACCCTGGTCGCTCGGACAGGCCGGACCCTCGCCGCAACTCGGGCCCGACCGACCCGCAGGGAGAGAGTGCCGCCGACCGATCAGCGACGCGTCAGCGGGGCCGGGCGCCCCGGTAAACTCCCGCTCGGTGTCCCTGGCCTACCGGTTCGCCCCGCCCCGGTCGGGCCGGCCCCTTCTCCGGCGCAGCGCGCTCCTCCGACGGCTCCAGCAGCGGTGGGAGCACTCGGTCACCGTGATCGTCGCCGGGGCCGGTTTCGGCAAGTCCTCGCTGCTGGCCCAGGCCGTCGGCGAGAACGCCCTCGCGCCCCGCGGCGACGACTGCTGGCTGGGCTGCGGGCCGGGCGACGACGACGCCCGCCGGCTGGCCGACGGGCTGGCCAGCGCCCTCGACCTCGACCTGCCTGTGCTGCGCGACCCCGGCGAGATCGACCCCGCGCACCTGGGGCTCAGCCTGGCCGCCGAGGTGTGGCAGCGCTCGCCCCGCCAGGTGTGCCTGCTGTTCGACGACGTCCACGAGATCGGGCGCGACTCGGCGGGGGCCTCCCTGGTGGCCGGGCTGGTCGACGCCCTGCCGTCCAACGGGCACGTGGTGCTGAGCGGCCGGCAGGACCCGCCGCTGCCGCTGGCCCGGCTGACCGCCCAGGGCAGGGTCGAGCGGATGGGCGAGGCCGACCTGGCGTTCAGCGACGAGGAGCTGGGCGAGTTCGCCGCCCTGCGCGACGTGTCGCTCGACCGGCTGGGCGACCTCGGCGGCTGGCCGGCGCTGGCCGAGCTGCGCACGGCCGGGTGGGGCGCCGGGGTCGACGACTTCCTGGCCGAGGAGGTCCTGGCCGCCCTCGGGCCCGGCGAGCGGCGGGCGGTGGCCACGGTGGCGGCGCTGGGAGGGGCGGACCAGGCGCTGGTCGACGCCGTGGTCGGCGAGGGGACCGACCTCAGCGCGCTGATGGGCCGGCTGCCGCTGGTCTCGACCGACGAGCGGGGCTGGTACACGGTCCACCCGCTGTGGTCCGACCACCTGTCGCGCCAGCTCGACGCCGACCACCTGCGCCAGGCCCGGCGGGTGGCGGGGCGGGCGCTGGCCGGCCACGACCTGCGGCTGGCCGTCGACCTGCTGGTCGCCGCCGGGGCCGACGACGACCTGCGCTCGGTGCTGCGCACCGGCTGCCGGGCCCAGTCGCTGTCGGCGTCGGCCGCCGGGCTGGGGCGGCTGCACAGCGCGCTGCCCGACCCCGTGCGGTCGTCGCCCGAGGGGGCGCTGGTGGCGGGCATCGCCGCCTCGGCCACCGACCTCGACCGGGCCACCGAGCTGCTCACGTCGGCCATGCAGCGCTTCGCCGAGGCGGGCGACGACGTCGGGCTGCTCAGCGCGGTCGAGCACCTGGCCATCTGCGCCCACTGGCGCGAGGACATCCCGCTGCTGGCCGTGCTGTGGGGACACGCCGAGCGGCTGTCGGCGCTGCCCGAGGCCCGAGGGCTCATGGCCATCGGCGCCGCCCTCATGGCCGACACCGGCGGCGACGCCCGGGGCGTGCTGGCCGCACTCGACACCCTCGACCCCGGCGACGTCGCCCCCTACTGGCGGGCGCCGGTGGCGTGGCTGCGGGCGTCGGCCCAGCTGGCGCTCGGGTTCCCCGAGGCGGCCCGGCGCAACGCCGAGGCCGCGGTGGCCGACGCCAGCCCGTCGCTGCGGGGCGCGCTGATGATGGCCGAGGTCAACGCGCTCGACGCCTGCGGGGCGACGGCCGAGGCCGGCCAGGCCGTCGACCGCATGCTCGACCAGCTGGCCCAGACCGGCAACGACCACAACCGGGCGCTGGGCCACACCGTGGCGGCGACGCACGCCGGGCTGGCCGGGCGCATCGACGAGGCCGAGCGCCACCTGTCCGCCGCCCGCCAGCACGCCGGGCCGTCGCCGCGGCCGCGGCTGGTGTCGTCGCTGCTCGGCGCCGAGGCGGCGATCGCCCTCGGCCGGGGCGACGAGGCCGAGGCCGCCCGGCTGTACCGCGAGCAGGTGGGGGGCCGTCCGGTGACCGAGGGGCGGGCCCGCTACGGGCACCTGCGGCGGCTGCCGCTGCTGTACGCGCTGCTGCCCGAGACCCGGTCCCAGTTCGCCGAGGCCGACCTGGGGCCGTCGCACCGGACCCAGCTGCGGCTGGCGGCGGCGCTGGTGGCGCTGCGGGAGGAGGGCGACCTGGCCCCGGCCGCCACCCTGCCCGCCGACGCCTGGGGGGCGATGGCGGGCCTGCTGCCCGAGGCCTGGACGGTCGAGCTGGCCACGGCGGCGGCGGCCGGCGGCCGCCCGGGGGCGAGCACGGTGGTGACCGACGCCGGGCCCAAGGTGCGGCCGGCGCTGACCCGGGTGTCCGAGCGGTCGGGGGCGCCCAAGGCGCTGACCACCTGGGCCCGCACGCTGCTCGACGCCGTGCCGCCCGAGCCCGAGTCGGTGCTGGAGCTGTCGGTGCTGGGGCCGACGGTCCTGCGCCGTGACGGGCGGCTGGTCGACCACCCGCACTGGCGGCGGGAGCGGGTGCGGGCGCTGCTGCTGGTGCTGGTGGCCCGGGGCGGCGGCACCCGGGAGGAGCTGGCCGGCGCCCTGTGGCCCGATCTCGACGGCCCGGGCGGGCTGCGCAACCTGCGGGTGACGCTGTCGTACCTGGTGGCGGTCCTGGAGCCGGATCGGCGCGAGGGCGCCCCGCCGTTCTTCGTGCGGTCGGAGGGCACCTCGCTCCGCCTGGCCAGCCACGGCTGGCTGGTGGTGGACGCCAGGGAGTTCGACGACCTCTGCGACCGCGGCGCCGAGGCCGACCGCATGGGCGAGCCCTCGGGCGCCCTGGAGAGCTACCGCCGGGCTCTGCGCCTGTACCACGGGCCGTACCTGTCGGACGCGGGCTACGAGGAGTGGGCGTTGCCGCACCGGGACCGCCTGTCGGCCCGCTTCGTCGCGGCTGCGGTCCGGGCGGGCGAACTGACGCTCGCCGCGGGCAACCCGGACGAGGCCCTCCGCCTGGCGGCGAGGGCCCTGGAGGCCGAGCCGTGGGCGGAGGACGCCCACCGCCTCACGGTGGCCTCCCACCTGGCCAGAGGCGACCGCGCCGCCGCCCGCAGGGCGATGCACACGTGCCTGGCCCAACTCGACGACCTGGGCGTCAAGCCGACCGAGGTGACGGAGACGGTCCTGCGACGGATCGCCTGAGCCGTTCTGTGGACGGAAATGGTTGGGACCCAACCATTTCCGTCCACGGAATCAGTCCTCGGGGTTCCCGTCCGGGTCGACGCCACACAAGCTGCGCCAGGCCCGGGGGATCTTGCCCCGCTCCAGGGCGCCGGCCTCGACGAGGGCGTTGAGCACCGGCCGGGTCGCCTCCACTCGCATCGCCACCCGGCCCGGGTGGTCGCGGGCCGCGCGCCACGTCGGGATGCCCGGGAGGCCCACGGCGGCGAAGACGCCGGCGTGGATCATGTTCTCGTACATCTCCCGGATGAACGTCGGGGCCGCGAAGCGGACCAGCGTGCGGTCCGCCTGGGTCGAGCGGTCCCAGACCTCGGGGAGCATCATGCGGGCATAGGCGAGATGCCGGGCCTCCTCCTGGCGGTGGTAGCGGTTGACCTCCCGCACGAACGGGTCGGTGTCCGGGTGCTCGGCCGCCTTCTTCTGCATCAGGTCGGGGATCTCCTCGCCGGCCAGCACCATCGTGTACAGCAGCGGCGGCCGGTGGATGACCTGGTCGACCACCCGCCGGATCACCACGTTGAACACGGGGTTGTCGAGCGGGTTGGGCGGCGGGTTGCCCAGCTGGTCGAGCAGGCGGGTGAACAGCCGGGAGTGCCGGGTCTCCTCCCCCACCTCGTGCAGCAGGTACGTGACCCGGGGGTCGGTGTAGTCGTCGGTGCGCACCAGCTGGAGCCCGAACCCGGCCATGAGGACCGCCTCGAGCTCGAGCCCCGCCTTGGTGATGGCGGCCAGCGCCACCCGGGAGAAGGTGACCGCCTGCTCCTCGTCCAGCACCCCCGGCTCGATGCCGGCGGTGGGCCAGATCAGGTCGTCGGGCAGCACCTTGCCGTGGCCCAGGCGGCCCGGCAGGTCGACGTCGGGCTCGATCACGCGGTGGCGCGACGCGGCGTTGAGTCGCTCGACCCGGTTGGCGACCTCGGTGGCGGTGCGGGTCGTGGTCACGGGCATGGCTGTTCCCTCCCCTGCGGATGTGCCTTACCGGCGGTAACCAACTATCCACCCACCGAGGCGCCGGCACAACGTGACAGTCGCCACCGCGATCGTCACCAGGCCAGCGTCACCAGGCCAGCTCGTCGCAGCCCTCGTGCGAGTCGGGCTCGACCTGGAGGGTGGCGTGGTCGATGCCGTGGTCGTCGCGCACGATCGTCCGGGCCCGGTCGAGCACGGCGTGGGCGTCGGTGCCGTCGCCCACCATGAGGTGCACCGACGCCACCTCCATGTCGGACGTCAGCGTCCACACGTGCAGGTCGTGCACGTCGACGACCCCGGCCACGCCCCGCAGGTCGGACTCCAGCCGCGCCAGGTCGACGCCCGGCGGCGCGGCCTGGACCAGGATCCGCAGCGCCTGGCCGGCCAGCCGCCAGGTCCGGGGCAGGATGACCACCCCGATGGCGACGGCCACCAGCGGGTCGACCCACGTCCAGCCGGTGGCGCCGATGACCAGCGCCGCCACGATGACCGCCAGCGAGCCCATCAGGTCGGCCAGCACCTCCAGGTAGGCGCCCTGCACGTTGATGCTCTCGCCGGCCCCCGGCCGCAGCAGCACGAACGCCGCCAGGTTCGCCGCCAGGCCGAGCACGGCCACCACCAGCATCGGCCCCACCAGCACGTCGGGCGCGTCGCCCCACCGCCGCACCGCCTCGACCACCACGTAGAGGGCCACCGCGAACAGCAGCATGGCGTTGGCCAGCGCCGCCAGGATCTCCAGCCGGTAGAGCCCGAAGCTGCGCTGGCGGTCGATGCGGGCCCGGTCGGCCACGTGGATGGCGGCCAGCGCCATGCCCAGCCCCATCATGTCGGTCAGCATGTGGCCGGCGTCGGACAGCAGGGCCAGCGAGTGGGTGAGGAACCCGGCCGCCACCTCGACCACGGTCACGGTGGCCAGCACGACGAGCGCGGCCAGCAGGCGCCCCTTGTGGCGGGCGCCCGCACGGGCCCCGTGGGTGTGGCCGTGGGCGTGGCCGTGGTCATGCGACGCCGTCATCGCAGCCGCGAGACTAGGGCCAACGGGCGAACGGGAGGACCGCCATGCACGTGACCGATCTCCACCGCCGCAGCGTCGAGGGGTTCATGGCCCGGGTCGACGCGGTGGGCGCCGAGGCCTGGGCCGGGCCCACGCCCTGCCCCGACTGGGACGTGCGCGCCCTGGTCAACCACGTCGTGAACGAGGACCTGTGGACCGTGCCGCTGATGGAGGGCGCCACCATCGAGGAGGTCGGCAGCCGCTTCGACGGGGACCTGCTGGGCGACGATCCGGCGGCCGCCACCCGGGCGGCCTGCGAGACGGCTTCGATGGCGACGGCCAGCGGCATCGTGGCCGGGCGGACCGTCCACCTGTCGTTCGGCGACACGCCGGCCGAGGAGTACGCCTACCAGCTCGCCGCCGACCACGTCATCCACGGTTGGGACCTGGCGGCGGCCACCGGCGGCGACCGCAGCATCGACACCGACGTGGCCGAGGCGCTGGCCGCCTGGTTCGCCGACCGCGAGGAGCTGTACCGGGGCGCCGGCGCCATCGGCCCCCGCCCGGACGGCGCGGCCGCGACGGCGGCGGGGGCCGGTGACGACCCGGTGGCCCGCCTGCTGATGGCGTTCGGCCGGGACCCGGGCTGGGCCCCGCCGGCCGGCGGATGACCCGGCCCGAGTCACCGCCCGCGTCCATCGCCATCGTCGGGCTCATCGGCGGCCAGTGGTTCGGCCACGACGCGGAGGCCACGCTGCGGGCCGCCGACGTGCTGCTCGGCCACGCCCGCCAGTTCGCCCTGCTCGACCCCACCATCCCCGGCGAGCGGGTCGAGCTGTGGGGCAACCTGCAGGTCGTGCTCGACCGGGCCGTCGAGGTGCGCGACCACGGCGGGCGGCCCTGCATCCTGGCCGACGGCGACCCCGGCCTCCACGGCATCGTCGGCTTCGCTGCCGCGGCCCTGGGCGAGGAGGCGCTGGCCGTCCACCCGGCGCCGAGCTCGATCGCCCTGGCCTTCGCCCGGGTCGGCACCGGCTGGGACGACGCGGTGATCGTGTCGCTGCGCCGCCGCACCCCCGAGGAGGCGGCGGCCGAGGTCCTGGCCCACGACAAGGCGGCGGTGCTGGTGTCGCCGGCCAACCCGCCCGAGGCGCTGGGCCGGGCGCTGGTGGCGGCGGGGGCCGACGACCGCCGGGTCGCGGTGTGCGCCAGGATGGGCGAGCCGGAGGAGCGGATCGTGCGCACCGACGCCGCCGGGCTGGCCGCCGGGCCGTTCGACCCCTTCTCCGTCGTCGTCGTACGGGCAGGCTGACGCGGCTTTGCAGGACGCCGCCCGGCGGCACCACCATGTGACGGTTGCCGGCAGGACGCCGGCCGGAGGTAACGATCCGATGCACGCTTTCGTCGCCGCCCGCCCGGTGCGCCGGGTCGCCGCCGCCCTCGCCGTGGGCCTGCTGCTCGCGCTCGCCGCCCCCCTGGCGGCCGGCGCCCAGGTCAGCGACGACGGTCACGTCACGATCGAGGCCGCCCACCCCGCCGGCGGAACCGCGGTCCACTACATCGTCCGGGTCACGGACAAGAAGGACGACCCCGGCAACGAGGCGCTGGTCACCGCCACGCCGCTCCTGGCCGACGGCGAGCAGCTCACGCCCGTGCGGTTCAGCCCGGCCGACACCGACGGCCGCTACGAGGGGATCATCGAGTTCCCCAACGCCGGCCGCTTCACGCTGCGCATCACGACGGTCGGCCCC